>NZ_CP139482.1:3477500-3777500 GCF_041222825.1 Candidatus Thalassolituus haligoni | reverse complement strand
GTTGTTCCGGGGGTTGTTCCGGGAAATCGTTCCTCTGACTACCAAGCCCTTGTCCGCGTTGGCGGATCAAGCCGTTCTGCGTCGATCCAAACGGCCATAGAGCACTTGGCGCGTTTCAGTAGGGAGCATCCGGTTTGCCATGGCGATGCAAGGCCCGCACGGTTTGAATAAAAAGCGAGCGGGCGCGGTTGGGCTGGGTACTGCGTTTGCTGATGACGGCGACGCCGAGGGAGTAGTGCCGGGTTTGCGGGCAGAGGGCACGTAGCTGGCCTGTCTTGGCATAGGGCTGGGCGATGTTCTCTGGCAGGAATGAGCCGTAAATACCGGACAATATCAGCGCTACCCGGGTTTCGTAATGATAGGAAATAGCCGCCAGGTTCATCTCGGATATTTGCTGGTAAACCTCTTCATGAGGTTGCAGGCCTGCATGTACCAGTGGGATGGCGTTGATTTGTGCTGCACTGATACGGCTGTCCTCTTCAGCAAACAGTGGGTGGCTGGCACCGCAATAGAGGTAGCAGCGATCGCTGAACAGATGAATATAGTCCAGTCCTTCCAAGTGTCTGTGATACGGGATAAAGGCCAGATCCAGTTCGTCGTTCAGTACCTTGCGTTCCATCTCGACCATATGGGCAACATCGACGGTGACTTCCACATCCGGTGCCTGGCGGGCGTAGTGATTAATGATGGTGGCAAAATCGCAGCGCGGGTCGTTGGCGAAGGAATCGCTGAGGGCGACCCGTAATTTCCCCGATGGCGTTGAACTGAGGTTGTTGATGGTATTACGGAACCCTTCCAGCGCTTCGAGCAACTGCCGGGTTTGTTGGTAGACGACTTCCCCTTCACGGGTCAGGGCAAAACCACCACGGCCTCGGCGACACAGGGTCAGGTTCAGCCGCGATTCCAGATTGGCAATATGAATACTGATGGTCGGGCGGCTGATATTCAGTAGCGCCTCGGCGGCACTGAAGCCACCACATTCGGTGACGGCCTTGAACACCTTGAGTTGTTTGATCTCGTAATCCCCCAGCTGTCCCAGGGAGTGTTTGATCGTCATGGTACTAAAACACCTCGATAGCGTGCGTATTCAACAACGTCGTGCCAGATAGGTCATGGCGCTGGAACCAGAGTAACATCAGGGTTTTCCTGTAGCGTCTTGCAGTCTGTGCGTTCGATGATTTTGACCAGCGCAGACTGGATGGTCGCATTTTCGCGGGCATCATCGGTGCTTTTGAAACGCTCTTCCAGTGCTTCTGCACCTTCTTCCAGCGTCAAGGTGACCGACACTTCGTCAGCCTGGTCGGTGGTGCTGCCAAAATAGGTTATGGCAATCAGTGGATAACCCTGAAACCCTCGTTTGACTTTTTTGGCGATGCGTTTTTTCGCTTTATCGAGCTGCATAAGGGATTCTCAAGGTGGCTGGAGCGGATCGGTGGATGTGTTGGTATAAGCCGAGTATGCATCGATTCACCACGAAAATACCCCCGACGATTCTGCTGCCAGCAATCAGGCTGATTTAAAAGATGTTGTTGGTTTGAGGAATCATCTTAATACAAGCGATGGCCAATGCCGTTGTAGATCATAGCGGCCAACTGTCGTGCAAGGTCGGCCGGTTGCTGGGTGATCTTGCCGGAGATAACGCCGGAGATAATCCCGATGGTGGCGGAGCCGTAAAAGGTCGAGATCAACAGGATGTCGTCTTCTGTCGGCGGTTCGTTAAAGCTGCGACTGGCCCGGCGGCGAAAGAAGTCGGTATTTTGATTGGTGACCCGCTGTAAGGCCTGCTCTCCGGCGCGACCGGAAAGTGCCAGCTGTAGCAAGGTATCGTCGGGGCTGAGGGTGTTCAGCAGATGCTCGATAAAGGCGACCAGCCGATCGGGTTCCGGAGTTTGCTGATCTTCCAGAAACGCCTGAAACAGCGTTTCCCGGCGCGCCAGCCAATGTTCAACGTGCTCGATAATAATGTCCTGGCGGCTTTGATAATTGGAATAAAAGGTCGGGCGGGTAACACCGGCCTTATCCGTAATCTGTTCAATACTGATCTGTTCCAGCGACTGCTCACGGAGCAGCTCGGCCAGTGCATGCCTCAACTTTTCACGACTTTTTTCTCTGCGAACATCCATCAGCACCCTCCTGCAACAACGAGTAAAGCGATAGCGGAGAGTACCTTATCCTTGCTTCACTGGTAACTGGGCGGTTTCCTTGACCTCTTCCATGACGATATAGCTTTTGGAGTTTTTCACTCCTGGCAAGGTCAATAGCATATCGCCAAGCAGTGCGCGGTATTCCGACATGTCGTTGATGCGGGCCTTGATCAGGTAGTCGGCATCGCCGGAGACGAGATGGCATTCCAACAGGTAGGGCAGGGTGCCGACGGCCTTATTAAACTTCTGGAAGGCATCCGGCGATTGGTAAGATAACGAAATTTCGACAAAGACCAGCATGCCATAGCCCAGCAACGCCGGATTCAGCCGGGCGTAATAGCCTTCGATATAGCCGTCTTTTTCCAGCCGTTTGACCCGTTCGATACACGGGGTGGAGCTGAGGCCAACTCGTTCGGCGAGGTCGACGTAGCTGATGCGGCCATCTTGTTGCAGTTCTTGCAGAATTCGGCGGTCGAGTCTGTCCAGTGGTCTTCTTTTATTGTCGCTGGTTGTTGCCATGAGGTTGATCTCCCTGGAATTGGACTGTCATAAATGGCATTGATTTGGCTGTATCTTCTGTAATTTCTTTAATGTGTAGTGAAATATTCTGTATTTAAGCGAACTTCAAAGGCTTTTTCTATAGGGTTTTGGCTAGAATTTCACTATTAAACATGGCAGCGTTTTCCGCTAATAGGTTGAAATATCAGCCTGGAACTGCTCGTCGGACTTTGTGGCGTTGTGAGGGTGGTCGTTATGAAAATTCTGGTGTTGGGTGCCGGTGTGTTGGGTGTCTCGTCTGCCTGGTATCTGGCCAGGTCTGGTCATGACGTCACCGTGGTTGAGCGTCGGGCTGGCGTGGCAGATGAAACCAGTTACGGTAATGCTGGCATGTTGTCTTACGGTTATACCAATCCGTGGGCGGCACCGGGTATTCCGTTCAAGGCGATCAAATGGATGCTGCAGGATCTGGCACCAATTATGGTCAGTCCGTCGGCGTTGAATGTGAATACCTCGGCCTGGATGCTGAAAATGCTGGGCCAGTGTACCGAGGATGCCTATCGGCTCAACAAGAACCGCATGCTGCGGATTTCCGAGTACAGCCGTATCTGTTTTGAGCAACTGCAGCAAGATTGCCCGATTCATTACGATCAGCGTCATCAGGGCACGATTGAGCTGTTCCGTAATCAGGAAAAAATGGATTCCATCGGGGCGGATCTCGAATCGCTGCGTGAGTGCGGTGTTGAGCATCGGGTGATTGATCACGCGACCTGTATCCAGCATGAGCCAGCGTTGGCAAATGTGGCGGAAAAGTTTGTCGGCGGCTTGATGTTCCCCAACGATGGCACTGGTGATTGCCGCAAGTTTACCCAGGGGCTGGCGGATGCCTGCCGTACGCTGGGGGTGACTTTTATGATGGACACCGAGGTCAAGGGGCTGGAAGCATCCGGCGGTGAAGTGCGTGGCGTGGTGACTTCTAACGGTCGTCTGACGGCTGACAAGTATGTGGTGGCCATGGGCAGTTACTCACCGATGCTGGTGAATCCGCTGGGCATCAAGTTGCCGATCTATCCGATCAAGGGTTATTCACTGACGTTGCCGCTGCTGGATGAAAGCAAGGCACCGCAGTCCACGGTGATGGATGAAGAATTCAAGGTGGCGGTAACGCGTTTTGATGAACGTATTCGTGTTGGTGGTACGGCTGAGATTGCCTCGTTTGACCTGAGTCTGAAAGAGAGCCGTCGCAAGGCTGCGGATTTCGTCGTCAGTGACTTGTTTCCGGGTGCCGGTGATCTGGAGCAGGCGGAGTTCTGGTGTGGCTTGCGGCCAATGACACCAGACAGCGTGCCGGTGATTGGCAAAACACCCTTCAACAACCTGTATCTGAATACGGGCCACGGCACGTTGGGGTGGACCATGTCGCAAGGTTCGGCGCGTTTATTGGCGGATATTATGAATGAACGTGATACCGAAATCAGTGCAGAAGGATTGTCGGTACATCGGTATCTTTAGGGGGCATCTATTTAATCCGGCAGCCCCCGCAGGACGCGGGTTGCCGCCGTCCAGTGCGGTGTTATTGGACTTGAAAAAGATGCGTCATTCTCGGCGTCCAACGCCTTGCCTGACGGGATTTATCCTCCTGACAGGCCGTGGCAAATAATTGAGAACGCCCCCTGGTTCCGGATACTCCCGAACACGACGAGACTTTTTTTCTCGCGATCGTTTGGGATGCCCCCCGGCGGCAGTACTATTTACTTACCCGCGCGTCCGGCGACCCGCCTGGACGTGATTCAATGAATAATGAGGTTTTTATGAGCAACAAACAGATTATTTCGACCAGCAAGGCCCCGGCCGCTATTGGCACCTATTCGCAGGCGGTTCAGGTGGGTAACACCCTATATATGTCAGGTCAGATTCCGCTGAACCCGGAAACCATGGAAATGGTTACCGAGTCGTTTGAAGCCCAGGCTGTACAGGTGTTCGAGAACCTGAAAGCCGTGGCTGAAGCGGCGGGCGGTTCGTTGAATGATGCCGCCAAGCTGACTATTTTGCTGTCGGATATGAGCTTTTTCCCGCAAGTGAACGAAGTGATGGCCCGCTATTTTGACGAGCCGTACCCGGCCCGCGCTGCATATGCGGTCAAGGCGCTGCCAAAAGCAGCTGATATTGAAGTTGAGGCGATTCTGGCGCTGTAAGCGCCAGATCGACGCTGTGGAGTGGTAAGCATGTCTCGTCCTGCGCAGGCCCGGATTCATCTGGATCATATTGTTGCCAATTATCAGTTGGCGTGTTCGTTACATCCTGCTGGTCAGGCACTGGCGGTGGTCAAGGCGGATGCCTACGGCCATGGGGTTGTCCGGGTGGCTCAGGCGCTGGCACCTTATGCGCCTGCGTTTGCGGTCGCGTGTATTGAAGAAGCGCTGGAGTTGCGCGCGGCCGGGTTGACTCAGCCGGTGTTGTTGCTGGAAGGTTTTTTCAGTAATGACGAATTGCCGGTGATTGCTGAGCAGAATTTCTGGACGGCGATTCATCGACCCGATCAGATCAGCGCAGTGGCGGAGACTTGCTTTTCCAGGCCTCTGAATATCTGGCTGAAAGTGGATACCGGTATGCACCGCCTGGGCTTTGCGCTGGAGGAGGTGGCTGGTGCTTGTCAGCAATTGCTGGCGTTGCCACAGGTGGGGCGTGTCACGCTGATGACGCACTTCGCCAATGCTGATTGTTTGGTGGCTCCGGGGGTGGATGTCAGCACCCAGCTGGCTGGTCTTGCGGCGGCTAGGCAGGGACTGGATCTGGATATCAGTGTGGCTAATTCGGCCGCTCTGATGGCGCATCCCGCCGCCCGTCAACAGTGGCAGCGGCCTGGCATTATGTTGTACGGCTCATCGCCGCTGGCATTCCCTGACGAGGTCGCACAACAGCTGCAACCTGCGATGTCGCTGGTATCAGAAGTCATTGCCACTCGCTGGGTTCCGATCGGTGAAAGTGTCGGCTATGGCAGCCGCTTTGTCGCCAATAAACCGACTCTGGTGGGTACCGTTGCCATGGGGTATGCCGATGGTTATCCGCGTCAGGCACGGGAAGGTACGCCGCTGATGGTTAACGGCCAGCGCACCCGGCTACTGGGGCGGGTATCGATGGATATGCTGACCGTTGACCTGACCGAGGTTGCTGCTGCTGCACTGGGTAACCCCGTTGAATTCTGGGGCTTGCAGCTGGATGCCAATGAGGTGGCGGCCTGCTGCGATACCATTTCCTACCATCTGTTTACCGGGATTACCCGGCGTGTTCCTCGTCTTTATCTGACCCGTTAGGGAGTCGATTCAGCCTGGATCGCTATCCTGGCCGTCGGGCTTAGGGCTGCTCTACTGCGGAAAAGCTGAATCTGGCTCTTTTCTGAGCAAATTCTGGTTAAATAGAACCACTATTCGCCCCATGTTGCCCGCAATGACAAACGGCCCGGCGGCTCAGCGATCGATGGTCGAACCAGTCATAAAGCGGGATATGCCGCCAGTCAGATTGTGCGTAAACGCGTCGAAGAACCCTTCGGCTGGGGCAAGACCGTCGGCCAGCTACGGCAGTTAAAAGTGAAAGGACTGGCGAAGGTCAACAGCGTTCTTGAGATGACCATGATGGCCTACAACCTGGTGCGAATGGCAAAGCTACAGGGTCAATCCGTCTGAAGACCGGAAACAGGGTGGAGAATCCTGCTTCCAGCGGAAAAACCACTCAGAAAACAACCAGATAAGCGTGAATTATCGGGTTGAAAAGCTTCTGTCGGCGAAGCGAATAAGAATTTCAACAGCCTGCTATCACGTAATGCCAGATCAACAAGGGTAGATGGGTAGGAGGGAGGGGCTGCCTCCCAGAGGCAATTCCAGATACGTGTTATAGAGAAACGCCAACGCATTCAAGGCCAGCTTCTGAGTATTGACCGAGACATGACGATCATTCGCCAGAAACCCCAGAAACTGCACCACCTCAGCAGCCCCTATCTCTTTGGGATGTCTCCGCTTTTGGTAACGATAAAGAACCGAATCCAGTAAACATAGGTTTTCTCGGTTCGCAGGCTGTAGCCGCGGGTGCGCATAAAGCGGCGAATGTCATTGAGAAAGGGGCTGGAAGTCATTGATCACTCCTTGATCTGATGTGTGTGCATATCCAGTATAATTGAAAGTTTGCCCAAATCAATGCGCGCTTTTTCAGAAGCCTTGCGCGCTTTCCCGGACGTTGTTATCGTTAAGGCATTGATACACGGAAATTTGTTGCGCAGGTTTACAGATTAATGCGCAAGGCGCAAAGGAGTTAATGCGCATGCTCGCTTTCACAGAATGGACTGATCTGGAAATGGATTTTACTTCCTATTATTCAAGTAGTTACGGTGATTTCCCAGAAACCGACTTGCCCAGAAACCGCGCATGCGCACTAATAAACTGTTAAGCACCTAAAGAGAAATTGTGCAACTTATGGAAATTCGTGACTGGATTCTTATTTCTTCGGCAATAATTGTCGTGGCTGGTTGGTTCGTAAATAGCTATTTAAGCCGCCGTCACGAGATGGCCAAGAAGCGAACTGAACATCGGTTAGAAGCGTTGCGTTCATTCTTGCCAGTGTGGTTTTCTCTCCAGAATAGCGAAAAGCCATTTGAAGAGGACAAGGGGCTAGTCCAAAAGTTGGCTACAGCTAGGTCTAACTTTCATCTATATGGGTACAAAGATGAAATCGAAACAATTGAGAAATTTATTGCAGCTGTTGAGTCAGGCAATGCTTCAGAGGCAAATGATACTTTGAAAGTTCTGGTTCCTCTCGTAAGAAACAGAGTGCGGAGGGAGCTTGGAATCAGTGCTTAACAAACAGCGCAAGCGGGACAATTTTTCCGCTGCGCTCCAAAATTTCCCCTTCGCTGGGCGTTAGCACTCCAAGCCGATATGAGACAATTTGAACTTAGTAAGGAACTGTATTAGATGCCTACGCGTACTGTTGAACAGGGATTTAAGGCCTTCCATACAAGAATAACACCTAATGGTTATCAATCAGGGAAAGCTGCTTCACACAAGTCATCAATCACATCAAGGCTTGAAGCTTATTATGATTTGAATCAGTTGTTCTATTCCGGATCAGCAAACAATGGGACAAATATATCTAATTTGAGTGATGTAGATTTTTTCGCTTCGATACCAACTAATAAGTTAAAGCAAAATTCAGCAACTAGCCTACGAGAGATTAAAGAGTGCTTGCAAGATCGTTTTAAAAGCACACATGTCTATGTTGATTCGCCAGCAGTTGTATTGGACTTTGGTTCTGGTGATTGGGATACTGCTGAAGTGATACCGGCTGATTACACCGGAAAAACTAATAAAGATAGGAATATATACGATATCCCAGATGGTAATGGAGGCTGGATGAAGTCTAGCCCATCCACACACAATGCTTACGTTACTTATCATAACAATCGCTTGGGGAAGAAATTAAAGCCTCTCATCCGATTTGTGAAGGCGTGGAAATATTACTGTGAAGTTCCCATATCATCATTTTACTTAGAGCTAAGAGTGACTAAATTGATGGAAACTGAAAGTTCAATAATTTATGACATAGATCTGAATTCGATTCTCCAAAAATTGAAAAGCTCTAATCTAGCTGCAATTCAGGACCCAGAAGGGATTTCAGGCCTAATATATCCGTGCTCTTCAGATGCCACAAAAATCACAGCCTTATCAAAGCTAAATACTGCAGCCACCAGATCACAAAATGCAAGGGACGCTGAGAGTTCTGGAGACGTGCGCAAGGCATTCGAATGGTGGGATAAGGTATTTGCCTATAATTTTCCTAGTTACTATTACTCAAATTAGGAACATCTACTGATGTCTAGAAGAATAGATCAAGTTGAAAAATATTTTAAACCAGTAGAAGACCTTAATTCCCTGAGTGGAGTTATTTTTTATATTTCAGCGTTGTTTGCTATAGCAATTCCATTGCTTAGCGGAAGGGTCAGCGAAAGCACGTTTCAATATGCATCTATATTTTTTGTGCTAATGGTTGTCCTGCATTCAATTTCTCAAAGTGTTAGCTCATTTTATTTCTTACCAAGAGCAGAAAGAGAAAGAAGAAAACAGCTGCTATCCAATTCAATGGGGGTTCCTTTGACGCACTCCCAGACCAATAATTACTATAATAATGAAAGAGAAGTTGGCTTGGAGAGATTAGCTTCTAATCTTTTGGAAAACTCTTTCTTTGGGAAAAGCTTATGCGCAGCAATGTTAAATTCAGAGAGAATAAAGGTGGCATTTTACTCAGTGCTTCTACTATTTTCACTTCTGAACCGTGAGTCAGATTTGGGGGTTATCTTGGCGCTCACCCAGATGTTTTTTGCCGGAGGAATTCTTTTAGGTTGGGTGAAATTAGAACTTTTGAGGATGAAGAATGAGCAGGTTTATAGCTCTCTATATTCTCTTCATCTAAATCAGAGCGGGCCTTTTAATGTTAATGAGACTGCCTTACTTCTAGATGAATTTGCGGAATACGAATGTGCGAAATCGTCCGCATCTATCAAACTATCCAGCAGAGTTTTTCATAAATTAAACGAAAGTCTGACAGAAGAATGGGAATCCATAAAAAGAACTGTTGGACTATAACGCCGAAAGTGCTAACAAGCGCATGTTGTCGGACTGGTTTTCCGCTGCGCTCAAAACCAGCCGCAAATGCGGGCGTTATGCCTCTTTGCAACTTACATCACTTATGGATAAATAATGTCATTTGATTTAGAAGCTTTAAAATTAGCGGATACCTACCATTTTGAAGGGGCTGTAAATGACGGAAGCAATGACTTTGCGGCAAAGTTATATCTTTCCCCAGAAAAAATTACGATTACGATAATGGGGGAAAAAAACGATGAGCGAAATTGTGACTTTGGTTGGGGAGATATAGAAACTCTATTATTTACCGATATGAATAAGACTTTCATATTACACGATCTTTGTTTTTGTAGAGGTGGCAGTAGAGTAATATCTCAATACCCTAAATATATTGGTTTTTTCGAAAGTGTTTTTGAAGTTGGTTACCTCATTTTTGCACCGTCAGGTTTGTATGAAAATGATTTAGTTCAATCGATTTGTATACACTCCAATAAAATAAGTGAATGGGTAGGGAATACTAATAAACAAGAAGAAATAATTAGAGCTTATAATAACAACGAACGACTATTTGACGATCACAATAAATTAGATGAATTTTATATTCCACTTGAAGAAACGGGAATTTTAGGGGTTAGTTATAACCTATCAATGCATCATTCATCGCCTGATTTTAGTGCTGGAATAATATTCCCGCCTTCATTAATTATAACATTCTGTGTAGGGCACACTTCTAAAGAGGTAATGAATGACTTCTTTAAGCTATACGCTTTATTAGCATTTTTTATAGGGAGTGATTTTATAATTGAGCAAATAGATCTCAATATGAATTCGAGTCATTTTGGTAACAAAGGAACTCTTTATTACCCTTCAAAAATGTACCACCCTAAATATGAACAAGACTATTCTACATTCCCACTCGGTAAAGATATTCGCTTCGACTCTTTAGGGCTTCCACCACTTCCATTAACAGCTTTCAGCAAATATTACGCGCTTCCTGTAATTCAATCTGGTTACTTTTTAAAATACTTGAAGTACAAAAGATTGGAGAATTCAGAAGAAAGATTTTTAGGTTATTTTCGTATTTTAGAGTCATTATGCTTTAACAAAAAAAGCTATCTAAATGAAGAGTTACTTGAAAAGTTGAGTAACAGGATTAAACCATATCTAATAAAAGTATTTGGTGATAAAAAGAGTGTAACTAGCTTTTTAAAAGGGCTCCCAAGGTATAACAATTCAAAATACAATACGCAAAAATGCATTTTAGATTTTTATGTAAAAATTCCACAACAGACATCTGGTAGATGGAAATTATACAAGAGAGATATAAGCGGAATATGTAAACTTAGAAATGATATAACCCATGCAAATGACTATTCTATTAATGCTTCTGAACTTGTAGAAAAAGAAAAATTCATTGAAGTGTTGTTGGTGTTCTCATTGTTTGAAAAGTTAGATATTACTTTGCCTATAACATCAGAAATTATTGATAGACTATCTGGATATTCATCGCTAATTAGATATGAGGCATAACAAGGCATTTAAACGGAACTAAAACAGTGGGTTACGTTCCGCTTCGCTCCACAGTATAACCCACAATTTTAGTCCGCTTAATGCGGCGTTATAAATCACTCTAGCCTTGAATGCTCGCATGTACTAAAATGTATTACAAATTAGTACAGGAGAGCGTTTCAATGGGTATTACAAGTATTCGGCTAGCAGATGACATAGATAAGCCACTTGAATTTTTAGCTAGCAAGCTAGATAGAAGTAAGAATTATCTTATAAATCAAGCGGTTAAAGAGTTTTTGGCAAGGCAGTCCGTAGAGGAGTCTCGGTGGGCAGACACTCTGGAGGCTCTAGAGTCTATTAAAGCAGGTAAATCCATTGCGGAAGCAGATGTGAATGCCTGGCTAAACAGCTGGGGCACTGGTGAGCGCAAAGAGCCACCGAAATGATAGAGGTTGAATATTCCCCAGAGTCGATGAAAGACCTTCAACGGGTTGTCGAGTGTGTTGAGGTTAAGAATCCTTATGCCGCACGAAGAATCGCAATTGATCTTCAAGAAGGAGTTTTCAAACTAAAGCAATTCCCTGAAATTGGCTTGCCGGTCATAAAAGCGCCTGATCCTGAAAAAATCCGAGATCTATATATTGGTGATTACACCGTCCGGTATTTAATCACCAGTGGTATTGTTTATATTTTGAGAGTTTGGCACAGCAAAGAAAATGAGAAAAATTTATAACAAAATAAAGCAGCAGTTTCGCTATGCTCCCCGCTGTTTGTGGCGTTATATTTCCGAGTATGAAACTACTAACGAATAAAGGAATAGATGAGATTGAGGGTGCTCTAGGTAGAGAGACTCCCAGATTCTACAGGAAGCTTCTTGTTGAAGTCGGTTTTGGAGAGTCAGGCGATATCGAGTTGTATCACCCAAAGGAAATCGATGAGCTTTATGAATTCAAGGCGCTCACCCACATCGATTGGAAGCTCAGCCTGATCTATTCCGAGCGTGGGCGGGAATCCATTCCTCCGGAGCGTTTATTGAGAGCCTTGCTGCTGCAAATCCTCTTCAGTATTCGCAGCGAACGGCAACTGGTCGAGCAGATTCAGTACAACATGCTCTATCGCTGGTTTGTCGGTTTGAGTATTGATGATCCGGTCCGGGATCATTCGACTTTCAGCGTCAATCGGGATCGCTTGATCCACCATGACGTCAGCACCGAATTATTCGCCGAGGTGATTGCCACAGCCCAAAAACAACAGCTCCTGTCGAACGATCATTTCAGTGTCGATGGCACTTTGATGCAGGCCTGGGCTTCCCAAAAGAGTTTTCGGCCGAAGCACCCTGATGACGACCATGATCAGGGCCAAGGGCCTTCCGGACGCAATCAGGAAGAGAATTTTCGTGGCACCAAACGCAGCAATGACACGCATGAATCGACCACCGATCCAGATGCAAGGTTGTTCAAAAAATCCAAAGGGCAATAAGCCCGATTGTCCTTCATGGGACATACAGTCATGGAAAACCGGCATGGTTTTGATCGGCCCCTTACGGCAGTTAAAAGTGAAGGGGCTGGAGAAGGTCAACAGCGCTCTTGAGATGACCATGATGGCTTACAACCTGGTGCGAATGGCAAAGTTACAGGGTCAATCTGTCTGATGAACGGAAACGGGATGGATAATCCCGTTTTAAATGGAAAACCTGGCTAGAAAACAACCAAATAAGTGTGATTGATAAGGCGGAAGAGCTTCTATCAGCGAATTAGATACGAATTTCAACGGCCTGCTAGTGAGCAAGCCAACAGTGATTTCTGACAAGCTGCGTAATAGTCGTGGGCAACTTGTACCGCCTTTATGGTTCAATACCGGCTTTTGCGCGGTGGAGTTGTGGTATGTCCAGCGGGGCCTGGCAGGTGACATTGATGTTGATGGTCGCGGGTGGTTTGTCGGCCTGCAGTCACTGGCCGGGGGCTGAGCACCGGGCGGTGACGCTGGAGGGTATTGAGGCGGTTGTTGTCCGTCATCGTCCTGATATTCAGTTGAGCTGTCCAGATATTGAAGCGGTTCTGGCGAATCAGCAAGAGCAGACGGTTCAGATGGTGGCGCTGCAGCAACAGTTACAACAGCTGGCAGATATCAACCCGGATCCGGGTCAGCCAAGTTGTCCGGCGGCTGATGCGGTCGCCGAACCTGTTGCAGACAAACTGGTGGTGGGGGCATCGGAGTGGATTTATCTGGTGCCGCCTGGGCATCACTATCGCGCCAGAGTCGACAGCGGAGCAGCGACGTCGTCGCTGAGTGCCCGTAATATCACCCGTTTTGAGCGTAATGGTCAGCGTTGGGTACGTTTTCTGTTGCAGCACGATGATGAAGCCGAGCCGCTGGAGATTGAAGCTCGACTGGTTCGTAATGTGTTGATCCGGCAAGCATCCACCAACGAAATCGATCGTCGGCCCGTGGTGGCGTTGACGGTTCATCTCGGTCAGCAGTTACAGCAGCAAGCCGAATTTTCTCTGGCCGATCGTTCCCAGATGACCTATCCGATTTTACTGGGGCGTGCGTTCTTGCGTGATGTCACCCTGATTGATGTGGGGAAAAAATTTCTGCTCGGGAAATATCAACCCGATGCGCAAGCGCCAACTGTGAGTGATGACGAATGAGTGAACATCGTTGGCCTTATGTTGCGTTGATCCTGTTGTTGCTGAGCGCCGGGATTGCCCAGATTCTGCATCGGCACTGGGTGTATGATGTACCGCTGTTACCGGGTGAGTCACAAACCGTCTGGTCGGTTGAAGCAAGAGTAGAGCTGACCGCTGATGCACAACCGGTGCGTGCCGTTCTGGCGCGGCCATCGAATCAACCCGGATTTATGTTGCTGCGTGAAAGTGGCGCGTCTCCCGGTTACGGGCTGAATTTTATCGACGGCGGTAATCCGGTGGCGGAGTGGACCAAGCGCACGGCCAGCGGCCGCCAGATGTTGTTTTATCGCGCGGATGTGTTGGAAAGCGACGCCTACGAATTGATGCCGGAACCGGAACCGGCGCTGACGGTGACCAGCTGGCCGGAACCTTACGCCAGTGCGGTGGGGCAGTTGTTGGCGTTGGCGCATCGTACGTCGGCAGATAACTTCAGTCTGACGCGGGAGTTATTAAAGGCATTTTCAGCCGTACCTCGTGCCCAGCATGTGGAGCTGCTGATCAGCGAATTCAGTCAGACTCTGCCACCGTTACTGGTGAATATGCTGAACAAGGCGGGGGTGCCTGCACGTCTGGTGTACGGCTTGCGGTTACAGGATGGTCGTCGGCAACAGCAATTGTTGCCTTATATCCGGGTATGGCAAGACGATCAGAGTCAGGTCTTTGACATTCCGCTGCAGGCCCGTAATCCGGCGCTGTTTGATCGGGATGCGCCGTTGTTATTGTGGGAGCAGCGTGGTGAGCCGGTGCTGGAGGTGTCGGGTGGCCGTGATTCACAGGTACGCTTTGCCATGATCCGGCGGGAAGAATCGACTTTTGCCAGTGTTGCCAACCGCTTGTCAGATCAACACGAGTTATTGAATTTTTCCATTCACAGTCTGCCGGTGGAAGAGCAGGCGATGTTCAAAACCATTCTGTTGTTACCCATCGGCGCGTTGGTGGTATGCCTGCTGCGGATTCTGGTGGGGATTCGTACCTCGGGCACCTTTATGCCGGTGCTGATTGCGGTGGCATTTATTCAGACTTCGCTGATCACTGGGCTGGTGGGCTTTCTGTTCGTTGTGGCAACCGGCCTGGTTATTCGCAGCTATTTATCGCGTCTCAATCTGTTACTGGTGGCGAGAATCTCGGCGGTGATTATTACAGTGATTGCGATTATCGGGCTGTTCAGTGTGGCGTCCTACAAACTGGGCCTGACGGAGGGTTTAAAAATCACATTCTTCCCGATGATCATTTTGTCATGGACCATCGAACGTATGTCGATTCTGTGGGAAGAAGAAGGTGGCCGTGAGGTGATGCGCCAGGGCGGCGGCAGCTTGTTGACGGCGGTAGTGGCGTATTGGGCCATGAGTGATCCGCTGATACGACATCTGACATTTAACTACATCGGTGTACAGTTGGTGATTCTGGCGCTGGTGCTGATGCTGGGAACGTACACCGGTTATCGGTTGCTGGAGCTACGCCGTTTTGTGTCGCTGCGTCAGGATGGATCATGAATAGCCGCGATCCTGGTGCTCATGGTCTGGCAGGAATGGGTCATCTCTGGCAGTCGTTATCGCAGCAGTTGCTGTTGCCGTTACGGTTGCAGCAAGCTGGAGTACTGGGTATGAACGCCCGTAACCGGTTGTATATCGGGCGTTATAATCCGCGCAAGCTGTATCCGCTGGTGGATAACAAACTGAAAACCAAACGACTGGCAGAACGTGCCGGAATTGCGGTGCCCGAACTGATAGGTACGATTCAGTCACAGCATGAAGTTGAGGCGTTGGGGCAACAGCTGTCTGACATTCCGGCATTTGTGATCAAACCGGCCAAAGGCTCCGGTGGTAAAGGAATTGTGGTTGTTCAGAGCCGGGAAGGCGATTATTGGCTGCGAGCCAATGGCAGCCCGGTGACTCTGAGCGATCTCAAACGTCATGCGTCGAACATTCTTGCCGGACTTTATAGCCTGGGTGGTACGCCGGATATCGCTATTATTGAGCGATGTATTGAGTTTGACGAGTCGCTGGCGCATTTCTCTTACGAAGGGGTGCCCGATGTTCGAGTGATCGTCTGTCGCGGTTATCCGGTGATGGCGATGACACGGTTGGCTACCCGAGCGTCGGATGGAAAGGCGAATCTGCATCAGGGTGCTGTCGGTGTGGGGTTGTCGCTGGCAAATGGACAAGCGTTACACGGGGTGCAGGATGGCATTCGTCTGACCCAGCACCCGGATACTGAGGTGACACTGTCGGAGCTGGTTATTCCCCAATGGCAGCCATTACTGGTTTTGGCGGCCCGCTGTTATGACATGACCGGATTAGGCTATCTGGGAGCTGATATTGTGATTGATCGCCAGCATGGCCCGCTGTTACTGGAATTGAACGCACGTCCAGGGTTAGCCATACAGTTGGCGAATGGTGCCGGGCTGTTGCCCCGACTGAGAGTGATCGACCGGCTGTCGCCCGCAGACCTCCGCCGTTCAGCGGAGGTGAGGGTGATGTTGAGTCAGCAATGGTTTGCCGGGGTCTGATCGCAATGGTGTCTTGTTAAATCGCCAAGCGTTTTCTGTGCATCATTGGAAGATCCTCTAATCGTTGAGAATGTCTTCAAAACCGGATTCCAGGTCGCGGCATTCTGCCAGTGCACTACGGATTTGACGCAGATCGAGACTGATACGGCGGGCAACCCGAACTGGAAATTTCGCCACCAGCTCTTCTTCGGTCAGATCGTTCTGATGGGCGGTATGCAAGTATTTGGCGATGTAGATCAGGCCACCGAGATTCGAGAAGGGTTGATCCAGATCCGGGTTGTTCTGGTCCTGGATTGCTTGCTGGATTTCTTCCGGGAATTTCCAGCGCTTGGCCAGTTCAGTGCCGACATCGGCAGAGGTAAAACCCAATCGTGCAGTTTCTGCGGTGTGACGATTGCCACCCAGATGTACGGATTCGTTAACATTGGCGGCATCGTCTGGCAGTACGATGTGAATCAGCATTAAACCGATGGAATGTAACATGCCGCAGGTAAAAGCAGTTTCTTTGTCGCCGTCTGGCATATAGCGAGCCAGCCATTTGGCTAGGGAGGCGACGGCAAAGGAGTCGCGCCAGAAAGTTTTTTGATCAAAACCGACAGGGGCTTTCATGGCGGATGTGACGCCGGAGGCCAGTACCATAGTGCGCAGTGTATTTAACCCCAACAGCACGACGGCATCCTGGGGGTTGGAAACGGTGCGTGACAGGCCATAGTGAGCTGAGTTGGCCAGCCGTAATACCTTGGCGGTAAGCGCCTGGTCGAGTGCTACCTTACGGCTGATATCGTCGGCATTGGCATTGTCATCCCGGAAACTTTCAATCAGCTCTTGTACAACTTTCGGGATATGCGGCAGCTGTTGGGACTCCGCAAAAATAGTGGCCATATTCATAAGACAGGTGTCCTCTGGCGGGTGGGTATTTTAAGAATAGGCCAGCTGGGAGCAAACGTCGGAAAACTTGGTTCAAAGTCAGTAAGTCTTTGATAGTATTGGCAGTTATTCTTCTCGAGGGCGGCACATTGACGATCGGATTTATCGGGATGGGCCTCATGGGAGTTCCCATGGTTATGCGTCTGCTGGACGCCGGCTACCCTGTCCGGGTCTGGAATCGTACGCCCGATAAAACCGCAGCGGTGGCGGCGGCAGGCGCTCAGCGGGCGGCATCGGTGGCAGAACTGACGCAGCAATGCGATGTGGTGATGGTGTGTGTCACCAACACTGAGGCCGTTCGTGATATTGTCTTTGGCCCTGAGGGCATCGCGACGGTTGGACATGAGGGTCAGGTACTGGTGGACTTCTCCAGTATTGAGCCGCAATCGACCCGACGGATGGCCTCTGAATTGCTAACCCGATGCGGTATGAGCTGGGTGGATGCTCCGGTATCGGGTGGCGTTACTGGCGCGGAACAAGGGACCCTGGCAATCATGGCAGGGGGCGATATATCTGTGATCGACCGGCTGAGGCCAGTGTTGGCAGCCCTGAGCCAGCGGGTTACCCATATGGGGCCAACGGGTGCTGGTCAGGTGACCAAGGTGTGCAACCAGATGTTGGTGAGTTGCAATGTTCTGGTAATGGCGGAGGTATTTGCGTTGGCTGAACGGGCAGGCGTTGATGCGCTGGCATTGCCTCAGGCACTTCGGGGTGGTTTCGCAGATTCCACGCCACTTCAGCTCACTGGCCCTAAAATGGCCGCGCGCGATTTCGAGGATATAAAGTGGCGGGTCAATACCTTGCTCAAGGATATGAATATGGCCAATGGTCTGGCGCAGTCTTTGGGCAGTGCAATTCCCATGGCAGGACTGGGTGTCGAGTTACTACGTCAACATGCTGGCCGTGGTTTTGGGGAGCAGGATCCTGCTACGTTGATTCACTTGTATATGGAGATGTTGTCAGGTGAAGGCGAGCGCTAATTTATCCACCTTATATACCGAGTTACCGTTTATGAAACGGTTTACGGCAGCCCGCCGAGACGGCTTTCATGCGGTCGAAATCCAGTTTCCCTACGCTTATCCGATCTCTGATATCAAGCGACAGCTGATCGACAATGACCTCAAATGCGTACTGATTAACGTGTCTGCTGGCGATCTGATGCAGGGCGGAGAAGGGCTGGCATGCGTACCGCGCAAGACCGCAGAATATGCCGCTGCAGTGGTGGAATGCCTGTCTTATGCGCGGGCATTAAAAATTCCCACGGTGAACGTATTACCGGGCTGCTGTCGCATTCCCGAGCGTCGCGAAGAGTATATGGCGACCTTTATTCGCAATCTGCAGGTAACCGCCGACAGTTTTGCCCCGTTTGGAATCACCACCACGTTTGAAGCGATTAATCGTTTTGATATGCCCGATTTTATGGTTTGCACCGGGCGGGAAATGTTGGCCATTATGGTGGAGCTACGTCATCCTCACATCAAGGCGCAGTTTGATGTTTATCATATGTCCCGTATGGGCGTGGATGTGATCGGGTTTATTCGCCGTCACGGTCGCAAGATCGGCCATATCCAGTTTGCCGATATGCCGGGCCGACACGAACCGGGAACCGGGCGGATCAAGTTTGATGAAGTGTTTGCCACGATCGAGAGCAGCCATTACGAGGGCTGGGTTGGGGCAGAGTACCACCCAAGCCGGGCAACTTCTGCGACGCTTGGCTGGATGAATGAATTCGAAGCAGTGCGTTTGCCTGGCTAGGAGCCTGTCGGATTTAGTCGTTCGTCGCGAGGGAAAGACTGGCTTGAGCGATTTTTGCGCAAATTTGAGGCGAATAGTGGTTCTATTTAACCAGAATTTGCTCAAAAAAGAGCCAGATTCAGCTTTTCCGCAGTAGCGCAGCCCTAAGCCCGACAGACTCCTAGTGGCCGTCTTGTTTTGAGTCAGGGTTTCCCTGGCTTTCAAACAGACCAATCTGGCTAGCTTGTTGTGGCGTTGTTCTCGATGCCGTATCCAGAGGTGGAGGCGTTGGCTCTTCTGGGGCTGATGTACGTGAGTTTTCCAGACTCTGATCCATTCTGTTGCGATCAGCAGCAAACAAATCCCCTTGTGGAATGTACTCTGGCAATGCGTCTTCGACGTGTTGTACCTGTCCTGCCTTTAACTTCAGGCGGCGGCGTTCACACAGATTGACGATCAGTTGTTTCTGGAAATTACTAAATTCGTTCCAGTGGAAGCGCTCCTGACGGCTGCGTAAACAACCTTTGCAGAACCCTTTGTTATTAACGGTACAAATTCCACGGCACGGATTGGGGATGTTAAACAGTTCGCCTTGGTCAATCATAGGGACGATACGTCGCTGAATGGCTGGGGAACGGAAATGGGCATGCAGATGCAAGAGATGGGTCTGCTGAAGCCAGAGGCTTCAGCGGACTTTTGGCCAGCGAATCTTGAAGGGTGACACGCCTGGTGAAAACACAAAGGGTGACCAAACAGATAACAGGGCCACGGCCGTAGAACGGCCCAGGATGTTACAGAGGGTTGACGTTTTCAGCCTGAGGACCTTTCTGGCCCATGGTTACTTCCATGGTCACTTTCTGGCCTTCCTGCAGTGACTTACGGCCTGCGCCGTTGATAGCACTGTAGTGAACAAAAACATCTTTACCAGATTCCTGCTCAATAAAGCCGAATCCTTTCTCATCGTTGAACCACTTAACAGTGCCCTGAACTTGATCTGCCATTTGTATTTCCTGAAATTGATGTTGGCCAAAGCCAATTTAATGCGATTTTGCTGGCACTGCGGTACTGGCCGGTCATCCGGTAAGCAATCAATGCCGATATCGACCAGTATCCTGCACACTTCGGGTGAATCTGGAGCACTCGCCAATAGAGCTTGAAACGACAAGCTCACTGCCATAGTAGCTCAGTAAGTTCTGGTGACCAAGGACTGATGCAAAATAGTTGGCCATGAATTGAGCCTGAGTGGGATGATTGTCTGTCGGCCTTATCGGATTGGCCCAATTTGCCTCAGACGGTTATTCATAAGGCAAAATAAATGCCAGTAGAACGGCAGAATTGTCTTATTTCTCGCTCTCCCATCATGGCTCAAGCTGATGCTGTTATGGTGATCGGCATACGGCTCTGTGAGTCCGTTCGTTTTAATGGTTTTGTCTGGATAAATTGTACTCATGATTCCCGATTTTCGTCTGCCTGTGTCGTGTGAGGCTCAGCGGCTGTTTCATGGCCGGGGGCACAGTGAACCCGGCTTTGAACACGTTAATATTGATTGGTATACGCCACTGGTACTGATCACCCTGTATCAGGAGCCGGTAATGGGCTGGCTCGAGCAGTTATCAGCCTGGCTGATGGCGACCCTGGCTGAGGCCACGGTAGTGGCGGTGCAGTATCGCTGTCGACCCATGGCACCGATGGAAGCCCTGGTGGGTGAACTGCCGGCCCGGTTGGAAGTCACTGAGCATGGTCTGAATTATGAACTCAGTTTTGGCCAGTTCCAGAATACCGGCCTGTTTCTCGATATGGCCAATGGTCGCCGCTGGGTGCTGGAACATGGTGCCGGCAAGCGGGTGTTAAACCTGTTTGCCTATACCTGTGGCTTTTCCGTGGCGGCGATTGCGGGCGGAGCGGCACGGGTTGTGAATGTTGATATGAGCCGCAGAGCATTGGCTATCGGCAGGGATAACCACCGCCTTAATCAACACCAGCTCGATCGGGTTGTTTTTGAGGGGGTGGATATTTTTCGTTCATTTGGACGGCTGAAAAAACATGGCCCCTACGATCTGGTGATTGCTGATCCGCCAACCTTCCAGAAAGGCAGTGTTGATATTCGCAAGGATTACCCGAGGTTGTTGCGGCGCCTGCCGGAGATGCTGGCGCCTGGAGGGGAGTTGTTACTGTGTTTGAATGCGCCAGAGTTGGGGGAGCATTTTTTGCGCGAGCAAGTTGCCAACGAGTGTCCGGACTGGTGCTACATCGAGCGCTTGCCGAATCCGGATGCTTTTGTGGAAGTGGATGATACGGCAGGACTCAAGGTTTTGCGTTATCAGTCTTGCTGACCACACTGGCTGTTTGCAACTGGCGAATCCGGCGTCGGGTTTGCCAGCGCCACCAGGAGGCTAGCAGCGCGCCGCTGAGGTTATGCCAGACGCTGAACAGGGCGGCGGGCAGGGCAGTAAGGGGGGTAAAAAACTGCAACGCCAGCGCTGCCCCCAGTCCTGAATTTTGCATGCCTACTTCGATGGCAATGGTGCGACACTCGACTTCGGTAAAGCCGCGCCAGCGCGCCAACGTATAACCCAACGCAGTACCGAGCAGGTTGTGTAACGCCACCGCCAGTAATGTCATGACGCCCACCGTGGCAATCTCATCGGCATTCAGCGCAACGACGATGGCGATAATGGCCAATATGGCGACGGTTGCGGCGTTTGCCAGCTGTTTGTTGACTGCCTGGCGTAGTGCCGGGAGGTAATGATTGATGGCGATGCCAGCAATGATCGGCAGCACGACAATTTTTGCGGTCGTCAGCAGGATCGCGAGTATATCGACACTGACGCTTGCGGAGGCATAGAAGCTCAGTAGCCATGGGGTCAGGACAACGCCCCACAGGGTGGAAAGCAGAGTCATACTGATTGACAGGGCAACGTCACCCCCAGCCAGGTAGGTCATGACATTGGATGCCGTTCCACCGGCACATACGCCTACCAGAATGACACCTAACGCCACTTCGTCTGGCAGTGCCAACAGATGCACCAGCAACCAGCCAAGCAGTGGCATCAGCAGATATTGCAAGGTGACGCCCATAGCGACCGGTTCCGGTTTGCGCAAGATACGGCGGAAGTCTTGTGCCCGTAAAGTCAGGCCCATGCAAAACATAATAAACATCAGTAATGGAATAACAGCGACGTTCCAACCCAGTAGTGGTTGGGGGTCGTTCCACGCCAGCCAGCTCACCGCTATAGCAAGAAGAGGAAAGACGCTTTGTAATGACAGCATGGTATTTACCCGAATATCGCTAACTCTGAAGTCGCGACCATATCAGGAATCCTGGCGCTGGTCTCGGGGGCAGGGCCGCAGTACCGTGGCGGCACTCAGTTGTGCCTGTGCTGGCGTTATCTGTGCAGGAATACGTACACAGCGGGGTAGATCGGGATACAGCCATGCGCGCCAGAGCCAGCCAGGCATGGCATTCACTTCGCGGTTATAGTCCATGGCGGCGGTCAGTAACTGGCGCCATTGCTGGCGGCATTGTTGTTGATCGTATTGTTGTTGATCGTATTGTTGATAGTGTTTGGTGTTTTGGCAATTGGGCCACTGATTGACCTGCCAGTTTTCTCGTTTGCTGTTCCAGGCCTGCCAATAACCGGCGGTATTCTGGCTACCATTCAGCATTAATGTGATAACGACCAGGGCGGCGATGCCGCTATGGCGAATAAAGCTCCGGGAAAAAGGTATTTCGCTCATGAGCAAATCCGGCTGGCTTTGGATGCCTGTATTAGTCCTCTGGCAAATGACATTAGAATGACGTTTGTATGGCGGCGATGTGATGTGTTTGAGTGGGGCCAGCGAACTCAGGTGACAGGTCGCTGTCTTTGACAATCCCGGTTAACCGGCAGGAGATTTCATGATTGTTGATTTTGCAGAAATTGAAGCATCCCAACGCTATTTTTTAATGACCCAAGCAGTGCTGCCGCGTCCTATCGCCTGGATTCTGACAAGAAACCCGTCGGGCAGCCTGAACCTGGCACCGTATTCTTTTTTTGCCCCTGTCTGTTCCAATCCGCCCACACTGGTGGTGTCCATGGGACAGAAGTCGGCAGGAATGGAAAAAGACAGTTATGAAAACCTGCGCAGAACCGGAGAGTGCGTTGTCCATATTCCCCGTGTCGCGGATCTGGATGCGGTTAACACCAGCTCAGCTACTCTGGGGTTTGATGAGAGTGAAGTGGATCAACAGGGGCTGGCGGTTACAGAGTTTATCGCTGGAGGCTTACCGAGACTGACTGATTCGCCTCTGGCATTTGCCTGTCATTACCAGCAGCAAGTCGATCTGGGGCCAGCGCCACAGCATCTGGTGTTTCTGCAGATCGACCAGCTTTACGTGGCTGAAACGGTACTTGAGCCGGTTAAGCAGCGTCAGCAGATCAATGCCGAAGCGGTTGATCCTCTGGGGCGGCTGGGTGGCAAAGCCTATGCTGGCTTGGGAGAACTGCTCAGTCGAATCAGACCCGACTGAGCATACGGGCTTGGCGTCAGTTAAGCTGGACTATCGGTATCAATAACGCGTCGCGGCGTTTGCCATGACGCCGCATCAGCAGCAAACAGCCAGCGATAAAACCAACGCAGCCGAGCGACCAGACCCCGGAACTCAGTGGGTGGGCGGTGATGCTACCGAGCTGATACACCAGTACGGCGGTGGTGTAGGCCAGGCCAGTACTCCAGATGGCAACAAACATCATCCATTTGATGCCAGCTTCCCGCACCATAGCACCCAGAGTGGCAACACAGGGGGTGTATAACAGTACAAACACCAGGTAGGAAAAGGCCGCCAGCTGACTGCCAAACAACAATTCCATCGCACTGAATGTTCCAGAGTGCACACCTTGCTCTTCGCCTTGGTCGGCACCAATCAGATTCAGTCCCAGAGGATCGAGCAGATTATTCGCCACATTGGCAAGGTTATCCGGAATGGTCAGAAGGGATTCCAGTAATAAATTGGGCAGGTTGTATTGACGGTCATCGGCTATTACGTCCGGACTGTAGAGGGCGTCCAGTGTTCCCACAACGGCTTCCTTGGCAAAAATACCGGTAATGATGCCGACGGTTGCGGGCCAGTTGTCAGACTGTACTCCCATCGGTGCCAATACCGGGGTCGCCACTCTGGCAATGCCGGACAATACCGACTTCTCATTATTCTGGTTGCCAAAGGAACCGTCTGTTCCAATTGAATTCAAAAAGCTCAGTACAGTAACCACAATAATAATGGTTTTACCGGCTCGCATTGAAAACGACTTCAGTCGTTCCCAGGTTTTAATCAGTACACCCTTGACGGTCGGGATATGGTAAGCCGGTAGTTCCATAACAAACGGAGTTAACTCCGGTTTGAACAGCGTGTTCTTCAGCGCCAGACCGGTAAGCAGTGCCATGGCGATGCCAAGTATATAAAGTGCAAACACCATGGTGGCACCGTTGTCTGCAAAAAACGCAGCGGCGAACAGGGCAAATACAGACAGCCGGGCACCGCAGGACATAAACGGTGCCATAGCGATGGTTAATAAACGATCTTTATGGGTGTCCATTGTCCGGGCGGCCATTACCGCAGGAACGTTACAGCCGAATCCGACAATGAGTGGCACAAAAGACTTTCCTGGCAGCCCGACTGAACGCATCAGGCGATCCATAACAAAGGCTGCCCTGGCCATATAGCCAGAGTCTTCAATAATGGATAAAAACAGGTATAAACCACCAATAATCGGAATGAAGGTGGCGACCAGCTGAATGCCGCCACCCAATCCATCGGAGAGCAAGGTGATGAGCCATTCTGGTGCGGATATGGCGTTGAGCAGGTAACGACTGCCCTCAACAAAAATAGCCGATGACGACATGTCAAAGAAATCGATAAACGCGCCGCCAAAATTAATCGCAAAGGTAAACATCAAATACATGATGCCGAGAAAGAAGGGAATACCAAGGAAGCGGTTCAGTACCCAACTGTCGATACGCTCGGTGAGTGAGCGCCCGGTATGGTGCAGGCTGACGACCTGATGGGTCAGACGTCTTATTGATGTAAAGCGGGAGTTGGCAATCAGCACATCGATTGGCTGATGTTCCTGGCTTTCTATACGTTGACGCCAGTCGGCGGCAAGTTTTACATAGGCGCTGCGATAGGCTGGCCCAACATCGGCGGCGGCCTGGCGATCACTCTCCAGTGCCCGAGAAGCCATCCAGCGCGGATTGGACAGGGTTTGCCCGGAGGCAGCAATCAATTCTTCGAGTGCCGTATGAATGTTGCCGGATGCGCGCCACATGGGGGTCGGGACGGCAGAATGCTGCAGGGCATGGCCAACGACGCGGCGTAATTCTTCAATACCATCGCCGGTCGACGCAACAATTGGTACAACCGCTACACCCAGCAGGGTAGACAGCTGCTGAGTATCAATATGTATTCCTTCCCGCTCGGCAACGTCAAGCATATTGACTGCGCATACCATGGGCACGCCCATATCCAGCAGCTGGGAAGTGAGATAAAGATTGCGCTCCAGGTTCGAGCCATCAAGAATATTAATGACCAGATCGGACTCGCCGCCGATAACAAAGTCTCGGGCGATACGCTCATCCAGAGACACGTCGTCATCCTGGCTGTCGAGTGCGTAAGTGCCTGGCAAATCGACCAGAGTCAGATTCTGGTCGCGAATAACCACGACACCTTCTTTACGCTCGACGGTTACCCCAGGCCAATTGCCAACTTTCTGGCGGGCACCGGTCAGTTGGTTGAACAGAGTGGTCTTGCCACAGTTAGGATTGCCGATCAGGCCGATTACAGCAGGTTTCACGTAATACTCTCCACCAGCAGGATGGTGGCTTCCTGTTTGCGCAGGCTCACCGAGGTTCCACGTAGCTGGATCTGAATAGGATCGCCAAGGGGGGCGACGCGACGGATTTCAATTTCTGCACCCGGTACAACGCCCAGTGCCAGGAGCTTGCGGCGGAACTGGGCTTCCGTAGCGGCAAATCCGGTTACCCGTACATGCTCACCAATACGTGCCTGATCCAGTGTCATGGTCATAGAATTTTCAGTCCGAACGAAGCTCAAGGGAAAAAATGATAATGTTTATCATTTGGATGGGCAAGTGCTGTTTGCCTTGTTTGCCTTGTTTGCGGATGTGCCGCAGATCACATCTACTGAATTGTGAGGGAGTTTTAGCGGAACTTTCTGACTGTCGATAAAATCATTTGGTATTTTTCTCGGGATCCGCTAATAAATAAATATTGTACTTATTCGGATTAAATAGAATCTCTTGCCGGGTATTCTGTGTAGTGTTCTTCTAAAAGCAGGTCTATACTTGCGTTAACATTAACCCGAATACATAGAATGTACCGTGTGTTGCACCGGATTTTTAGTTTCCGGATCATGCTGGTCGAGGTTTCTATGTGTTTACATACTGTCGCAGAGGTGAAAGTGAGCATTCTGGATAACGATATCGATAAGCGGATTCAGCAGCATCAACAAAAAATTGTTGAGCTCGAACAGATGAAAAAGGAACATGAGAAAAAGCTCAAGGGACTGGAAGAGTTTGACGTAGAGATCAAACGCCTGTGCGAACAGAATAATTTGTCTGAGTCTGAACTATATGTATCCCGTTCCGAGCAAATCGAGAATTGGGTTCTGGAAATGTCCCGGCAAGAATCGCCATTACCTATCTACAATAGCTTGCGCAAGCATTTTGAGCGGGCAGGAGTGCGTAGTGGCAAGCGTGAAAAGAAAATCGTGCAGCCAAAACCCAAGCTGGAAGTCGGTACTTATCGTAATCCGAACACGAACGAGAGCGTTGACAAAATCAAACGTAATCCTCGTCAGCTGGATCAGTGGATTGCCGAATTCGGTATGGATACCGTAAAAACCTGGAAAGAATCCTGATATAAGGCGGTAGCGAACATATTCGCTACCGCTTTTTTTATTGCACTGCGTAATATCCCAATGGCACTTCAACTACGGATCGTAATCTGCCCGGCTCGGGCGGTTGAAGCCAGTCAATCATCGCTATAACTCTCTTTTTCTCCAGCGTTTCCTGCTTGTGTCGATTGTTGCCGGAGTATGCTCACAACGTGCGTGCTCCTGCTCCCGGCAGCGTCTCTGGTCACAATCCCGCCATTGTCATATCCCCTCCAATCGTTTTGTCTTGTCGTGTTTACTACACGGTTTTTTGGTTGAAAATTTAATTAAATCAATTGGTTACATGCTGGCCCCTGGTTTGCACCTTGTCTTTCAGAGTTTTTCAGACACCGAATTTCGCAGAGAGGGCAGAGCATGAAAGCCAAAGACATCGCCGAGTTGATGGACGAGCCAGCCTGTGAGCACAACAAAAAGGAAAAGTCCGGTTGTGCCAAGCCGACGCCTGGTGCCACCGACGGCGGCTGTGCGTTTGATGGTGCCCAGATTGCCTTGCTGCCTATCGCTGATGTTGCCCATATCGTGCATGGCCCGATCGCGTGTGCGGGCAGCTCCTGGGATAACCGGGGTACCCGTTCCAGTGGCCCGACCTTGTATCGCATTGGCATGACCACTGACCTGACAGAACAGGATGTGGTGATGGGACGTGGCGAGAAGCGCCTGTTTCATTCCATCAAACAAGCGGTAGAAGACTACAACCCGCCAGCGGTCTTTGTTTACAACACCTGTGTTCCGGCACTGGTGGGTGATGATGTTGATGCTATTTGCAAAGCCGCTGAAGCGCGCTGGGGAGTGCCGGTCGTGCCGGTCGATGCCGCTGGTTTTTACGGCACCAAAAATCTTGGCAACCGCATCGCGGGTGAAGCCATGGTCAAGTACGTGGTCGGGCATCGTGACCCCGAGCCGTTACCTGAGTCGGTACAACGCCCTGGCATCAAGGTGCATGACGTGAACCTGGTTGGCGAATACAACATTGCTGGCGAATTCTGGTACGTATTACCTCTGCTGGATGAACTGGGTATCCGGGTGCTTTGCACACTGTCAGGTGATGCCCGGTTCCACGAAGTGCAAACCATGCATCATGCTGAAGTGAACATGATGGTGTGTTCCAAGGCGATGCTGAACGTCGCGCGCAAGCTGCAGGATCGTTTTGGCACGCCCTGGTTTGAAGGCAGCTTTTACGGCATTACCGATACCTCGCAAGCGTTGCGGGATTTTGCCCGTTTTATTGGTGATGACGACCTGACCCAGCGCACCGAAGCCCTGATCGAACGGGAAGAGAAACGTATTCGTGAAGAGCTGGAACCATGGCGTAAGCGGTTGGCCGGTAAGCGAGTACTTCTTTATACCGGCGGAGTAAAGTCCTGGTCGGTGATTTCTGCGCTGCAGGATCTTGGTATGAAAGTGGTTGCCACCGGCACCAAAAAGTCGACTGAAGAAGACAAGGCCCGTATTCGTGAACTGATGGGTGATGACGTCAAGATGCTGGATGAAGGCAGCCCCAAAGCCCTGCTGCAAACCGTCAAGGATTATCAAGCCGATATCCTCATTGCCGGTGGTCGCAATATGTATACCGCCCTGAAAGCCCGTATTCCATTTCTGGATATTAACCAGGAGCGTGAATTTGGTTATGCCGGTTACGACGGCATGCTGGAGCTGGTACGGCAGTTGTCACTGACCATTGAAAGCCCGGTATGGGAAGCCGTACGTCGCTCGGCACCTTGGGAAACCCCCGCCCGCCAGGGCGATCTGTTGTCAGCACAGGGATAAGGGGCAGAATATGAATAACGTTGTCAATATGGAACCGGGCAAGACCGAAGTGATCAAGAAGCGCAAAAAAGCGTTGTCGGTCAGCCCGTTAAAAACCAGTCAGACCATAGGCGGAGCGCTGGCCGTATTGGGGGTCGCCCGAGCAGTGCCTTTGATGCATGGCTCGCAAGGCTGCACCGCCTTCGCCAAAGTATTTTTTGTGCGTCATTTTCGCGAGCCGGTGCCGTTGCAAACCACCGCGATGGATCAAGTCAGCTCGGTGATGGGGGCGGATGGCAATATTGTTGAAGCGCTGAAAGTGATCTGTGAAAAAAGTGCACCGGCGTTAATTGGTCTGGTGACCACCGGTCTGGCAGAAACCCAGGGAGCCGATATCAAACGTGCGGTGGGCGAGTTTCGACGTCAGTATCCGCAGTTTGTCAGCACTGCGGTGATGGCAGTGAATACGCCAGATTTCAGTGGTTCTTTTGAAAGCGGTTTTGCTATCGCGGTAAAAGGCTTGCTGCAAACCCTGGTGCCTGCGGCCGAAGCAGACAACCCCCGTGCCGGTCTGCGTCACAAACAGGTAAATGTACTTTGTGGTGCCAATCTGTCTCCGACCGACCTGGAGTTTGTTGCCGAAAGTATCGAGAGCTTTGGCTTGCGGCCGCTGCTGATACCTGATTTGTCCGGTTCTCTGGATGGACATCTGTCTGATGAACCCTTCAGTCCGGTCACCACTGGTGGTGTCAGTGTTGCTGATATCGCCACTGCCGGTGAAAGCCTGGCGACGCTGGCTGTGGGTGAAAGCCTGCACAATTGCGGTCAGTGGCTGGAAAAACACACGACGGTACCGACACATTGCTTTGGCCATTTGATGGGACTGGATGCCGTCGACCAATGGTTTCATACCCTGTCGCAGTTAAGCGGTCAGCCAGTGCCCAACCGCTGGATTCGTCAGCGTAAACAGCTGCAAGACGCGATGCTGGATACCCATTTTATGATCGGGCTGACACGCGTCGCCATTGCTTCGGATCCGGATATGCTGGCCGCTTTTACCCGGCTGTTACAGGGCATGGGAGCCGAAGTGGTGGCTGCGGTGGTGCCAACGCAAGGGCCAGCACTGAAGACACTGTCAGGCGTTCAGTTACAGATCGGTGATCTCGAAGACCTGGAAGCCGTGGCTGCGGCAGAAGATGCGCAGATTCTGCTGACCAACAGTCATGGTGTCGAAAGTGCCGAGCGGCTGGGTATTCCGCTGTTCCGTATCGGTTTTCCCCAATACGACGTGGTTGGTGGTTTCCAGCGCTGCTGGTTTGGTTATCGCGGTACCAGTCAGGCGCTGTTTGATCTGGCCAATATTGTGTTAAGCCAACACCACGAACTGGAGCCCTATCATTCCTGTTATTCGCAGAAGACAGATGGCGTGAAAGCCGGATTCCGCCCCAGCGACGCCTCGGCTCACTGAGTCAGCAATTTGTAGAGAGGACACACTCATGAGTATTACTCGCAAGTTGGAAGTGTTGGACGACAACGATGACGACAACACCTTGCTGAAAGTCGCTTTTGCGACGTCAAATCAGGTGGAAGTTGATCAGCACTTTGGCTCAGCTCATTCATTTTCTATTTACGGCGTCAATATTGATAACGCCTATTTACTCGCCGTCAGTGAATTTGGCGACCTCAAGCAGGATGGTAACGAAGACAAACTGGCCGAGAAGCTTGAGCTGCTCAGCGGTTGTGTTGCCGTGTATTGCCGAGCTTGCGGTGCCTCGGCAGTTCGACAGTTACTCGCTCAGGGCACCCAGCCGGTCAAGGTCAGTGATGGCACCGAGATCAGCGAGATGATTGCCAGTTTGCAACAGGAACTGCGAGAAGGGCCATCGGCCTGGTTAGCGAAGGCTATTCGCAGTCAACTCGTCGTTAATCCTACTCGTTTTGACGCCATGGAATCGGAAGGCTGGAGCGAATAATTCGCCCGCCACCACTACATCCTCAGGAGAAATACCATGAACGACACCGTCATTGATGCGGACAACGCCCAGCTTGCCAACCCGCTGGTTCGCCAGGTTGTGGTGCAATTACGCGCCATGGACAGCTATGGCACCTACGACACCTGGAGTGACGACAAGGTGCTGGATCCGATGATCCTGACCAAAGCTCGTCGTCGTGAAATTCCGGTGGTAGGCGACCCGGATGAGACCACTGTGGCGCGGATCAAGGCGTACTACAACGCCCTGTCCACCACCATTGAAAAAGAATCCGGACTGATGGCAGTGCCAGTCATCAACATTACGCACGAGGGTTTCGGCCGCGCCATGATTATCGTTGGCAAACTGGTGGTGCTGGATAAAGTCCTGCGTGATGTGCACCGCTTCGGGTTTGATTCGCTCGAAAAAATGATTGAAGAAATAGAAAAAGTCAGCAGCAAGGCAGTAGCCCTGATCAATGATCACCGGGTTGTTGCCGAAATGTAAGCCATCAAGGCCACGGCATGCCGTGGCCTAACATAAGCACTTTATTTAAGCATTTTATTAACGGAGGACAATCCATGACTCCCGAAGAAATCAAGGCGCTGAAAAAAGCCGCCAGTACTCAAAAACGTATCGCCACCGAAATTGCATCAAAAATCCATGACGTGGTTGAAGATACTTACTGGACTGAGTACGAGACATTGCCCGCCCTGGCTCAGGAAGCAATTGCTGCCTGCGAAGCCTGGAAGGCAGCCCAGGCGGCGTATGACGAGGTTGCAGAAACCGCATAAACACGAATGTGTTGCGGACGTACCCAGAACCAGAATCATCCGCGAGTTTAACGGGCCAGAGAGCCTGAACCTTGTCGGTAGCAGGATTGAAGCATGTGTTTGTCGCACATGTTTGCAGAGGCGTACCTCAGGGGCGTCGAAAAAAGAACAAACAACCGTGATTAGCCATTAACCAGAGGAGATCGGCCATGACTGACACCATCGTTGGCCGCACACGGGGCGGTGAAGAGTGGACGCCCGAATTTGTTACCGCACTGAACCCGATGACCTGCATCGGCTGTGGCCGTTGCTACAAGGTATGCCCGCGCGATGTCTTCGACCTCGTTGACCGCGCTGATGTGGTTGATGCTGAAGACGACGATGACTTTTACGATGATGACGACGAGATGAAGGTGATGACCATCGCCAATGCTGATGACTGCATTGGTTGTGTCTCCTGCGCTCGTGTTTGTCCCAAAAATTGTCACACACATGAACCGCTAGCGGGGTAACCACCATGCCAAAACCGGAATTCCACGTATTTGTTTGCAGCCAGCAGCGCCCGGCGGGGCACCCTCGATCCAGCTGTGGTGAAAAGGGCGCAGGCCCGATGATGCAGGCCTTTTCCGAACGACTGATCGCCAAGGGACTGTTCAATAAAGTGTCGCTGGTGGCTACCGGTTGCCTGGGGCCATGTCGGGCTGGAGCCAATGTGCTGGTGTACCCTGGTGGTACGCTGTATATGCAGATCACGCCAGCAGATGTTGATCAGATCATTGATCAGCATCTGGTTGCCGGGGAACCCTGGCTCGACAAGGTGGCTCCGGACGAGGTGTGGCAATGAGCCTGATGGCAAGCAAGAAAAGCCCCGGGACGATCACCGGGGTGGTGGCGGAACGGCTGGCCGAGGAGGCCGACCGTATTGCCGCCATGCAGCAGGCATTGCTGGCGGAGCTGGCCAAGATTGGCTTGAAGGAACAATGTTCGGGCATTCTGGATGCCTTTGATGCCGCTGAGGTTCGTATCGATCCATTTGATCAGACCGAATCGTTGCAGTGTTATTGGAAAACGCCGCTGGGCATGAATCAGGGAACCATGCAGTTACGGCCTGGTAGCCAGTTGTTTGCCGAATACGATGTGCTGTGTGTGCATCCACACAAACCAGCCTGGTTTATTGAAGCGGTGACTGGCTGGGGCCAGCCAGGTGCGATCAAGACGGAGTTGCGGCTGATTCCGGTACCCTGAGACAACAAACAAGTCGACCGCTTCAACGGCACCCGTCGGGACAATCTGCTGTGGTTGCCTACAGCGGCGAATCCTGTCTCCCCACGCTATCGTCAACGCGGTGCGCCTTGCCCCCGAATTTGGGAATAAAACCTGGCCTGACGACACCGCGATATATTCATCAAACCACTCGCTACTCCTCACTCAACCGTGTCACCGGGAATCACTCCCGGTTTGTCTGCAGCGGTGCAGTCTGTTTGTCCACGTCATCGTGATCGCCATCATTATCGCCGTTATCTCCAATGTTATTGGCAGGTCGTCTTGCACCATGGCTTGAGAACAAAACCAGGCCTGACAACATCGCGACAACCCATCAAACGGCTACGTATTCAACACCATTGGTCAGGAAAATCTACCGGGGTTATCTGTTGCGACAGAGTCTCTGGCGAGGGTCTTGGCATGGCGGATACAGAGTTCAGGTACTGGGTACTGTGGTGCAGTGCAAACCCAACATAAGGTCTTGTCGTAACTGCGACAAAGCCTTGCATACGTGGTGTTCGCTACATCATTTCAATCCCGACATTGTCTTTAACTATATGAATTTTAAATGTTTTTTATGTGTAATTTGCGTGGCATATCGATTGCACTTTCTCTTCAGGCAACCCTTATCGCCCAGCTCCAGTCTTCGCTGGGAGCGGCCGCAGCCACAGGAGGCAACATCTCATGATCACGATGACCGATAGCGCAATTTCCGCAGTTCGCCGTTTTATGCAGTCCACTGAGGCCCCGATGGCGGGACTTCGCATCAAGGTCGAAGGTGGCGGCTGTTCTGGCTTTCAATATGGCATGAAACTGGAAGAGAGTGTGACCCAGGGCGATGAGGTACTGGATTTTTCCGGCCTTACTGTGCTGGTAGACGAAAACAGCGCAGCGCTGCTGGACGGCGTTACGGTGGATTTTATTGATGGCTTTGAAGGCAGTGGCTTTAAGTTTGAAAACCCGAATGCATCCAACAGTTGTGGTTGCGGCAAATCATTCAGCGCCTGATTTCAGCCGCTGATCCATATCCGATCCAGACCAGCCGCAATCAGGCATCGATACCAGGAGCAGAATTATGTGGGATTACTCTGAAACCGTTAAAGAACATTTCTACAACCCCAAAAACGCCGGTTCGGTCGCCGAGGCGAACGCCGTTGGCGACGTGGGTTCCATCAGTTGTGGCGACGCCTTGCGTCTGACCCTGAAAGTCGAACCAGAGACCGAGATCATTCTGGAAGCTGGCTTCCAGACCTTTGGTTGTGGTTCTGCCATCGCATCATCTTCGGCACTGACCGAGATGGTAAAAGGCAAGACTCTGGATCAGGCGCTGGAAATCAGCAACCAGGATATCGCTGACTTTCTCGACGGCTTGCCGCCAGAAAAAATGCACTGCTCAGTCATGGGCCGCGAAGCCTTGCAAGCAGCGGTGGCCAATTATCGCGGAGAAGTGTGGGCCGATGATCACGAGGAAGGCGCGCTGGTATGCAAGTGCTTCGCCATTGATGACGTGATGATTCGCGACACCATCAAGGCCAACAATCTCAGTACGGTGGAAGAAGTTACCAACTACACCAAGGCCGGTGGTGGTTGTTCTTCTTGCCACGAAGGCATTGAGAACATTCTTTCGGAAGAATTGGCTGCCCGTGGTGAAAGCTTTACTCCCGGCGCGATCGGTAAAAAAGAAGGCATCGTTAACCTGGCGCCAAAAGCCGCTCCAGAACAGCCCGGCAAATTAAGCACCGTGCAGCGCATCCTGAAAATTCAGCAGGTGCTGGAAGGTCTGCGTCCAGCCTTACAGGCGGACGGTGGTGATGTGGAGTTGCTGGATGTGGAAGGCCGGAATATCTACGTCAAGCTGGTAGGAGCCTGCTCCGGTTGTCAGATGGCTGCCATGACGCTGGGCGGCGTACAGCAAAAGCTGATCGAAGAACTGGGTGAGTTTGTCAAAGTGATCCCTCACACCGAACGTCCCGTTGAAATTGCAGGAGTCTGATCATGGCTGATATTTACCTCGACAATAACGCTACCACCATGTGCGATCAGGAAGTGGTGGACGCTGTGATGCCGTATTTCAGCGAGCAGTTTGGCAACCCGTCATCCATGCACAGCTTTGGTAACAAGGTTGGATTCGCGATCAAAGCGGCCCGTAAAAGTGTTCAGAACATACTCGGTGCCGAGCACGATTCTGAAATCATTTTCACCTCTTGCGGCTCTGAGTCGGATTCCACTGCCATTCTGTCGGCATTAAAAGCTCAGCCAGAACGCAAGGAAATCATCACCACGGTGGTGGAGCATCCAGCGGTACTGAATCTGTGTGATTACCTGGCAACGGAAGGGTACACCGTGCACAAACTGGCAGTCGATGACAAAGGCCGGCTGGATCTGGATGAATACAAAAAGCTGCTGAGTGACCAGGTGGCGATTGTTTCAGTGATGTGGGCCAACAATGAAACCGGCACTATCTTCCCGGTACTGGAAATGGCGCAAATGGCGGATGACGCCGGGGTGCTGTTTCATACCGATGCTGTGCAAGCGGTTGGCAAGATCCCGATGAACCTGCAAGACACCTGCATTCACATGCTATCGCTGTCCGGGCACAAGTTACACGCCCCCAAAGGTGTTGGTGTGTTGTACCTGCGTCGCGGAGTGCGATTCCGTCCCTTGTTACGTGGTGGCCATCAGGAACGCGGTCGTCGTGCCGGTACGGAAAACACCGTTGGCATCGTGGGCCTGGGTAAGGCCTGTGAGTTGGCGATGGAGCACATGGAATATGAAAACACTGAGGTCGCGAAACTGCGTGACCGCTTGCAGGAAGGTATTCTGGCAGTTGTCCCGCACTCCTTCGTCACTGGTGATCCAACCAATCGCCTGCCCAACACGTTGAACATTGCCTTCGAGTACATCGAAGGGGAAGCCATCCTGTTGCTGATGAATAAGGCCGGTATTGCCGCGTCGTCTGGTTCCGCCTGTACCTCTGGTTCGCTGGAGCCTTCTCATGTGATGAAGGCGATGGGCATTCCTTATACCGCCGCCCACGGCACGGTGCGTTTTTCGCTCAGTCGTTACAACACACCGGAAGAAATCGAACGGGTGATCGAAGCAGTGCCTCCCATTGTGGCCAAGTTACGCAAATTGTCTCCTTATTGGAGTGATAACGGTCCGGTGGAAAATCCTGAGCAGGCATTTGCGCCTGTTTATGCCTGAGTCAAGTTGATAGCGGGAGCGACACCATGACCACAGCACCTCCAGCCATTGTAATAGATGACACCACCCTGCGTGATGGCGAGCAGAGCGCCGGGGTTGCCTTTACAGCTGATGAAAAGCTGGCGATTGCCAGTCATCTGGCGGCGATGGGGGTACAGGAACTGGAAATCGGGATTCCTGCTATGGGGGATGAAGAGCGGGAGGTGATGCAAGCCATTGCCGAGCTTCGACTTCCCTCACGGCTGTTAGCCTGGTGTCGCTTGTTTGATCAGGATCTGGAAGCTGTTCGTGGCCTGGATGTGGATATGGTGGATTTGTCGATTCCGGTATCGGATCAGCAGATTACCCACAAACTGGGCCGGGATCGTCGCTGGGTGGAGGGACAGGTAGAGCGCCTGGTGGCCAAAGCCAGAGACGAAGGTTTTGCAGTCTGTCTCGGCTGTGAGGATGCTTCACGGGCCGATGCCAATTTTATTGCCCGGCTGGCTGATATTGCCACGCGGGCCGGGGCTCAACGTCTGCGCTTTGCCGATACCGTCGGGATCATGCAGCCATTTTCTGTACTGGAGACCATGCGTACCCTGCGCAGCCGTACAGATCTGGAGCTGGAAATGCACGCCCACGACGACTATGGCCTGGCAACGGCCAATACCCTGGCCGCAGTGATGGGTGGTGCAACCCATATCAACACCACGGTGAATGGTCTGGGTGAGCGGGCGGGAAATGCTCCGTTGGAAGAATGTGTGCTGGCCTTGAAACACTTGCATCAGATCGACAGCGGTGTGAACACCCTGTTGATGCCAGGATTGTCAGCTCTGGTGGCGCAGGCATCCGGTCGCAGCGTCAGCTGGAATAAAAGCATCGTGGGGGCCGGGGTGTTTACCCATGAGGCTGGTATTCACGTTGATGGTCTGATCAAGGATCCCTTGAATTATCAGGGACTCGATCCACTAGAACTGGGTCGTCAGCATCAGATGGTGCTGGGTAAACACTCTGGCAAACATGGATTGATCCGGGCTTATCAGGACATTGGGATTGAGTTGCTGAGCTGGCAGGTGCCACTGCTGTTGCAGCAGCTGCGGATTCTGGTGACACGCTCCAAACAGGTACCATCGGCCAGTCAGCTGATGGAATTGTATCTCGCACTGGAACCGGTAATGAGTCACAGCCGTCCGGCCAGCGGCCAGACAGAGGAGGTCAATGTATGTCAGTTGCATCCGATAGCCAGCTAACCACATCACAATCGTTATGGTCACAGTGGCGTGAAGATATCGCCAGCGTTTTTGAGCGTGACCCGGCAGCCCGTACCACTTTTGAAGTGTTGACCACCTATCCCGGTGTTCACGCTCTGATTCTTCACCGTATTTCTCACCGGCTGTGGCTGCGAGGCTGGCGCTATGGTGCCCGTTGGTTGTCGTTTTTTGCCCGACTGGTCAGCAACGTTGATATTCATCCTGGAGCCACGATCGGGGCACGTTTTTTTATTGACCACGGTGCTGGTGTTGTTATCGGTGAAACCGCCGTCGTTGGCGATGACGTCACCCTCTACCACGGCGTTACCCTTGGCGGCACCAGCTGGAACAAGGGCAAGCGTCATCCAACGCTGGGTGATGGCGTCATGGTTGGTGCAGGCGCCAAGATTCTCGGCAATATTACCGTCGGTAATGGCAGTCGGGTGGGTGCTAACTCAGTGGTGGTGGAAGATGTTCCTGATCGCTGCACGGTGGTGGGCATTCCAGGAAAAATCGTCAAATTACGCGAAGCCGGGTTACTCAACCCTTATGGTATTGATCTTGACCATCACCTGATTCCTGATCCTGTTGGCAAGGCCATCAGTTGTCTGCTGAGCCGGATTGATCTGCTGGAGTCGCGCCTCGACAGTCGCGACGCCAGTGAGCGCTACAGCCAGTGCGAAACGGATAACCAGATTTGTGAACAGGACTGTCCCGGAGGCCAGGTCGTCAAGGTGCGGCAGTCGTTGGGAAGCGTGAGGTAAACAGGATGGATTTGCAGGATTTCAAAGGTCAGGGGATGTACTTCGACGAGCCGCTGAGTGCGGACGTTGAAGAGCTGATGAACCGCGCAGCACAGGCTTATGGCGACGGTGATGCGGAAGAATATTTGCAACAAGCTTACGCTTTGGCACCTGGTCATATGACCGTGTTGGTAGGACTGTACCGGTTTTATTACTACCAACACCGACTGCCGGAAGCGATTGAAGTCGCCTACAAAGTCATGGCAGGCATTGCTCCAGGAATCGGTTTTCCGGATCACTGGGAAAAGCTGACTTTTACCCACCTGGCGAATGGCGTGCTGGAGTCCTTTACACGGGTACGCTTTTACCTGTTGGCACTGAAAGGAGCGGCTTACCTGACGCTGCGTCTGGGTGATATGGCGGAAGGTGTGCGGATGTTGAACAAGGTGGTGGAGTTTGATACCAGCGACCGGCTGGGCGCACGCTCACTGTTGCAATCCATCGGCCCGGCTGTGGTGGTGAATAACACCTCAGCAGCGACAACAGAGACAGAAGAACACGCAGCAAGCGACTGACTCGCTGTGATAACCGTTGGACATTCCTGATCCGTCAGGACAGGAGCGTTCAATCCATGCTGATTGATGATGAGAGCTACCTAACAGAGGGGTAACGCTATGGAACTGCAAGACGAACTGAGCCTGGATGACGCATTGGATGAGTTGGTGTCGGCCGAGGATTTTCTGGAGTACTTCGGCGTACCTTTTGATTCAACCGTAGTGCATGTGAACCGGCTGCACATCATGCAGCGTTATCACGATTATCTGAGTCAGAGTGAAGACTCGATGGCAACGCACCTGGGTAACGACGAGGCGTTACGCTCTGTCTACCGGACGTTACTTGAGCGCGCCTATTCGGATTTTGTTGAGTCCGATGCGCTGACGGAAAAAGTGTTCAAGGTATTCCGCATGCATGAACCGCAAACCGGCTTTGTACCATTGGACAGCCTGCTGTAATCCAAGCAGAAGGAGGGGCCTGTGAAACCTGCCTATGAATATGGCGATGAAGTAAGGCTGATTCGCAACGTCCGTAACGATGGAACCTACCCCGGCAAGGAGGTCGGGGAGATGTTGATCCAACGAGGTGCCATCGGTTGTGTTTATGACGTTGGCACTTACTTGCAAGATCAGCTGATTTATCGGGTGCACTTTCTGGACACCGGCACGACCGTCGGCTGTCGTGAGGAAGAACTGATCGCGGCCGCCGCACCCTGGATCAGTAATCGCTTTGAATTTCGTGATGCCGTTATTTCCACCGTATCGATGTCAAGTCAGGGAGAGACCATCGTGCAGCCTGGTGATCTGGGTGAGGTAGAAAAGGTGATTCGTGAAGAGGGCGCGCTGTTTTATCACGCCCGCTTTCATAGTCGTACTTTTCGGGTGCCGGAAGAGGCACTTGAAGCGCCCGAGCAGGAGCGGAGTGCAGATACTGCCGACCCACAACAGGCTGGAGGTGGAGCATGAGTGCACTGGCCCGATCTCCCCAAAACGATGGCGTAACGCTAAACGGCTATCGTGAACTGCGTATTGCGGGTGAGCAGTTTGGCTGCTCGCCACATCAACTGACTCAGGTTCAGACCCAGCAGTTACAACGTATTGCCAGCAACGAAATGGCGTTGGAACAGCTGGTACTGACCAGCCCGGAAGCAGCGCAGGTGAGTGTCCCTGCCTCACAACTTGAGGCAGCGCTGGATCAGATTCGTCAACGTTATGAATCCGATGCCCAGTTTGAAGAAGCGCTGGAACAGAACGGTTTGGCAACGGCCGATTTACGTGACGGGCTATTGCGCGAACTCACCGTCGAGGCCGTGATGGAACTGGTGGGCAGCCGTGGTGTACACGTTGATGATACCGAAGCAACGCTGTTTTATTACCTGCATCCTGAACGCTTCGAAAAACCCGAGACCCGCACCGCCCGGCATATTCTGATCACGGTGAATGACGGTTTTGCCGAGAACGAACGCGGTGCTGCTTATCAGCGTTTGCAAGATATTACCCGCCGAGTGCAACGTTCTCCCAAGCGTTTTGCCGAGCAAGCCTTAAAACATTCCGAGTGCCCTACCAGCCTGAATGGCGGTTTGCTGGGAGAAATCCGGACAGGAACCTTGTTTCCTGAACTCGACAGCGCCTTGTTTTCGATGGCGGAAGATGAGCTGCGGGGACCGATTGAAAGCGAACTGGGCTGGCACCTGTTGTGGTGTGAAAAGATACATCCCGCCACGCTGATGCCGCTGGATGAGGTACTGCCTCGTCTGCAAGAAGAATTGCAGCAGCGCCAGAACAAGCGTACCCAGAAACTCTGGCTGAAACAGCGCGCCGCCAGCGTCTGAGTCGATTACCTGCCGCTCCGGGCATTGTCGGCGCGGCGCACTGATCCAGGAGGTCACCATGGCAGACAGCCCAAGTTCCAGCTCCGCCCAACCCACATGCTCATTCTGCGGGATTGAGAAATCCCCCCAGATTCCTCTGATTGCCGGTAACTATGGCCATATTTGCGAGCAATGCGTGAAGCTGGCCTACCAGGTCGTCAGTAGCTGGGGACGGCGTACCAACAACCCGTCCGAGCCAGAATTAAAAACGCCGCTGGCGATCAAGGATTTTCTTGATGAATACATCATTGGCCAGGATGAGGCCAAAAAGACGCTGTCAGTGGCGGTCTACAACCATTACCTGCGGTTGAAATTCCAGGATGGTCAATCCGAATCCAGGATTCCGCTCAATGGCGGCAACGACATGGTGGAGTTGGAAAAGTCCAATATCCTGCTGGCAGGGCCGTCCGGTACGGGTAAAACCCTGCTGGTAAAAACTCTGGCGCGGATCATTGGCGTGCCCTTTGTCATTGGCGATGCAACCACTCTGACCCAGGCTGGCTACGTGGGGGAAGACGTTGACAGCTTGCTCAAGCGTTTACTGGAAGCGGCAGAAGGTGATGTTCAACAGGCCCAGTGGGGCATTGTCTATATTGATGAGATCGACAAGATTGCCCGTCGTGGCGGCGGTGGTGCCAGCGCTCGCGATGTGTCTGGTGAAGGAGTGCAGCAGGCGCTACTGAAAATGGTCGAAGGCAGCGAAGTACGTATTTCTAAATCCGGCCGCCGGGAAGGTGGGGAGGAAGTGGTACTGAACACCCAGAATATTCTGTTTATCGTCGGCGGAGCCTTCCCTGGACTGGCTGAATTGATCAGCAAGCGCTTGCAACCCCCCAAATCCGGTATCGGCTTCAGCGCGCCCATCAATACCGCCACCGCCATCAGTAATGAACAGTTACTGGCGGCGTTGCAGCCAGATGATCTGCTGCAGTTTGGGCTGATCCCTGAGTTTATCGGTCGTTTTCCTGTGATTACTTTCCTGCAGGATCTGGACGTAGACAGCCTGAAACGCATCCTCACGGAACCAAGAAATGCCCTGACCAAACAATACCGTCAGCTGTTTGCATTCCAGAATGTCGGTCTGGAATTTACCGATGATTCTCTGACCTTTATCGCCAAGGAAGCGGTCAAGCGTGGCACGGGTGCCAGGGGCTTGAGAGGGATGATGGAATCCATGCTGCTTTCAACCATGTTTGATCTGCCATCCCGCGCCAATCTGAAATCCTGTACTGTACAGATCTCGGGTGAGGAAGAGGCGGCGCAACTGAGCGTGCGGGAAGAGTTTGGTGATGGTGAAGTACTGCAAGAGCCGTTGCCAACGCCGGTCGTACCCGCTGAAGCCGAAGAGTTGGCTGAGCCATCAGCATCCCGTAGTGGGCAAGCGTTATCCTGAGCAGCAGTTCCGCTTCCCGTTATTTTCAGTCTGTATGCACTGGTACGGATGGGGCGTTATCCCCAGCCGTACCGGTAGCCCTCTAGCGACAAGCCCCGTCTCCTTCAAGGCAGCCTCTTATTTCTGTAATAGTAACTACAAAAAGTAACTACAAAATAGCAACTCAGATCAACTCGGTCATGGGAACTTGGCCACAGGAGAAACCAGCAATGCGGTTGCCGAGGGGAAGCAGAGAGCAGCAGGGGGTAGGCAGGGAATAGAATCGTGAGGGGATAAAGGGAATGTAAAAAGGCACGGCCAGTGGGGATTACTGACCATGCAAGGCTTCGAGGAAGGAAAGCAAACTTACAGTGGCAAGCCAAACTCAGGAGCAATCTGGCTTAACCAGGCATTCAGTCGGTCTTCGGTTAATCCGGCCTGATTATCCAGATCGAGTGCGAGACCAACAAACTTGTCATCGATGACAGCCGCAGATTGTTCAAACTCGTAGCCGTCGGTCGGCCAACTACCAACCAATTTAGCGCCACGCTCGGTGAAAAACTCGTGTAGCTCACCCATTGCGTCAAGGAACTCATCCGGGTAACCGACCTGATCACCAAGACCATAGATCGCTATGGTTTTGCCGCTGAAATCCATCTCTTCGATTTTGGGTAAAAATTCTTCCCAGCTTTCTGCATCACAGTCTGAAGACAGGCCCGGTAACTCGCCGTCACCCAGGGTCGGAGTGCCGATCAAGAGATATTCGTAACTGGCAAACGCATCCGCTTCGGATTTGTTGACGTTGAGCGGTGCGGCCATTATTTCGTCGTCGAATTTCTTTTTGATCATCTTGGCAACCTTGCGGGTTTTACCTGTGTTGCTGCCGAAAAATAGCCCGATTTTGGCCATGCGTTTTCTCCTGTTGGGACGGTAAATAGGCGCTTGCCGTTGGCCGCTTCAGATGTACAAAACGGCTGTCGCTAATAACGAGGTTTTTGCAGGCGTTGTGCCAATTTGTTGGTGCTGTAAGTAGCTGAATTTATAAGAGTTTTTTATTGGGTCTAAGTGGTTGTTGGGAATGCTACAGGCTCAGCGAGTGAATCTTCCCGGCTTTGTTGCTTTTCTTACAAATGCCCACCAGACGAGTAACGGTCAATATTGGCATCAGATATACAGAGTTATAAGGCTCTGATCCTCAAGTTAATCAGTGGTTATCCACAGATGTTGTGTATAAGTTTTAAAAGATGGCACGTTTTTTGGTAGAAAATAAGCCGATGTTAGCCGTGTTAGATAGAACGGTTATATCACTGCTTTGATCATATAAAGTATAATAAAAACAATAGGTTAATGGTTGTTTTTCAGATGTTTCTGGTAGCTTTTAAAGATTATGGAATAAGCCTGATTACGATATAACCAATGAATATTGGTATTTTGTGTTTCAGGTAGAATGGGTTTTATGAAAATAATGTTGCAGACTATCCACAGTTTTTGTGGATAACTTTGGGTGTAAGTTGACAAAAAATCCGCTCAGGCGTGATGGGAGGCCGCACAATGTCAGATTGTGCAAATTTTGATCATTTCCAGTCGGGTAACCTGTTGCCGCATATCATCGTCAGCGTTCGGTCATGCTCCTCGGCAATATGGGCTGTTGGCCGACATTGCCGAGGAGCCGTCTGGGCTCCCGGATTTTGGGCTGGGATTACGAAGGCTGCTGTTGTTTGAGAGTGGCTTTTAATGGTTCGTGCTGGCTGGCATCAAGGCGGGGTCCAAACTGGCTAACCACTTGTGCGGAAGCCGCTGCTGCCAGACGACCTGCGGCCGCAAAATCATGTCCATGGGTCAGGGCATAGAGAAAGGCTCCGGCAAACATGTCACCCGCCCCATTGGTATCGACTGCAGTGACACTGTGCGGCGTAATACGGTGCAGCTGTTCCCCATCCCAGGCCAGGGCACCATCTTTGCCACAGGTAACGGCAAAGGCATGGGCTGTGGCTTTTAGCGCCTCAATGGCTGCATCCAGCGTTGTGGTTTCAGTCAGCAATTGGGCTTCTTGTTCGTTGCAGAACAACAGGTCGACGCCGTCGCCGAGAATTTCCAGTATGCCGCTGCGGAAGTATTGCACCATGGCTGGGTCGGAGCAGGTCATGGCAACCTTGACACCGTGTTTGCGGGCCAGTTCGCGTACCTGGATGGCAGCGGCGCGGGAGGTGTCACCAGTGACCAGATAGCCTTCTATATATACGTAGTCCGAACTGGCAATAGCCTCTTCATTGATGTGGCGGGCGTGGAGATCGGAGGTGATGCCGAGGTAGGTGTTCATGGTGCGTTCGGCATCCGGGGTTACCATGACCAGACACTTGCCGGTGGTGCCGCTCTCGCGGTCGCTGCCGAGGTTGGTCGCAACACCGGCGGCCTTGAGGTCGGTGGCATAAAAATCACCGGATTCGTCGTTGGCAACGTTGCAGGTATAGAAGGTTTTGGCACCGAAGTAGCTGGCACCAATAATGGTGTTGGCGGCGCTGCCACCACAGGCGCGTTTTTTTAGCCCATAGGCTTCTGTCAGTAGCCCCAGCAACTCGGCCAGTTGCTCTTCGTCGATCAGGGTCATCAGACCTTTTTCGATGCCTGCCTTGGCAAAAAAGGCATCATCGACTTCGAATTCTTTGTCGACCAGTGCGTTGCCTATGCCGTAAATGTGATATCCCATGGTGTGTCTCATGTTGTGTCAAAGAGGCGTTCAGTGTAACAAATGCCTGGGGTGACGGGTGACGGGGCACTGTTTGCGGCGGCAACAAGATATCCGGGCCGGTGTTATTGTGGGCAAGACAAGCGTGCCGACTCCCGCCTTCCATGGTTTACGTTTATGATGCTGCGATGAATTCCGTTACCCGTTTCATTCGCCATCATCAACGCATTCGTCATGCGGTGTATCAGACCGAAGCCAATATTTTTCGGGCCATGCTCCGCACCTCATCGATTTTGTTGCTGTTTGTTGGTATCCACACCCTGGCGATGGTCTGGCTGGAGCATATGCCGCTATGGCAGGCCTTCTGGCTAACGCTGACCACACTGGCAACGGTTGGCTACGGGGATGTTGCAGCACGGACACCGATGGGACAGCTGACGACGATTGTGCTGATGTATGGTTGTGGCATCACGCTGATGACGTTTTTGATCAGTGATTATGTCGATTTTCGAATTGCACGGCGGGAGCGTATCCGCACTGGACACTGGGACTGGAACATGGCTGAACATATTCTGATTATTAACGCCCCGAAGTATAACCACGAAGCCTATTTTCTGCGGATGGTGAACCAGATTCGCGAAAGTGGCGAATATACCGATATGCCCATCATGTTGCTGAATCAGGACTTTGCCGATGGCTTGCCAGACAGTCTGCGTCGACTGGGAGTGGTGCATGTGACGGGTCTGGCGAGTCGGCCGGATGACCTGGCGCAGGCGGGAGTTGAGCGGGCGCGGCATATTGTTGTGCTGTCGCGGGATGAATATTCGTCTGACAGTGACAGCTACACCTTTGATGTTTGTTATCGCCTGTATGAACGCCATCTCGGCCCACGGGTGATTGCTGAAGTGGTGGATGATGCCAACCGGCCACGTTTGCGTGATCTGCACATCAAAACGCTGTTGCGTCCGATCCGCTCGTATCCGGAAATTATTGTCCGGGCGATGGTGGCGCCGGGAGTGGAGCTGATTATTGAAGACATGTTTACCCACGCCAATGACCATGCGGTGCGTTATCCTGTTTGGCTGGAGGGCGAACGTTGGGCCGATGTGGTGAATGCGATTGTGCAGAGTAATCTGGGTACACCGCTGGCGTTTGTGTCAAAAGATGGCGAGGTATTCACTCACCCGGATGGCGATGAGCGCATCCATGCACAGTCGATCATTGTCTTGGTTCATACCGAAAAAACCCCCTCTGTGCGTGATATTCAGCGCGCGATTGAAGTTCACTTCAATATCAAACTGGCAACTCTGGAGTAGTCGAGACGTTTGGACAGCACCTGCTGCTGGCTGTTTACAACGTGGGCCGTATTCGGCAGACTATACGAACTTTGTGATCTTATAACATTTCATTCTATTGGCCTGGCCGTGGAGGCATGTTGTTGTTTTCTAGGTCAGTCATGCCGCGTTTCCGCCGTTCATCACGATTAGCCTTGTTGCTCAGCCTGTTGGTGCTGCTGCTGGCCAGTGCCCAGAGCGTGCACGAATTGTTGCTGCACCACGCCCCGGGGGAGCAGTGTGATCTTTGTCGTCTGACTCCAGACGTCAATAGTCCATTGCCTCCCGCAGCGTTGTTTGTTCCGGCGCTGACAAGTAATCCTGCACCAGATGTGGTCATGCCACACTGGCTGCCCGCTCCTCCACCTCCTGTCGGCTCTGCCCGCGCCCCGCCTGTTGTGTGATGTCTTCTCGCAAGCGTTGTTGGAATAACCCGCAGCGCAGCTAACACCAATTCAGATTTTGTCACGCGCCAGGTGCGGTGGCATGGCTATCTCTGTGCCATCTCGATGGCACAACAACAGGAATGGGAAATGCAAAAATATCATCTTGCACGAGCGATAGTCGTCGCTTGTGGTGCGGGAGCGGGTTTGGTCACGGTGCCGTCTGCGGCAGACGAGCAGGCAAATGGCATGAATAGCATGAGTGGTGTCACTGAAGAAATCGTCGTCAAGGCCTCGCCATTACAAAAAAGCCCGGCGGAGTTGGCGCAGTCATCCCTGGTCTTGTCGGAACAGGCGTTACAACGACAGCGAGAAGCAACACTGGGAGCAACTCTGGCGAATCAGCCTGGCATCAGTGCCAGCAGCTTTGGGGCGGCGGTCAGTCGTCCGGTAATTCGTGGGCTGGGAGGATCGCGGGTACAGATACTGGAAGATGGTATGGCGGCGGTGGATGCGTCGACCATCAGCCCGGATCATGCCGTCGCTGTACATATGCACGGCGCCCAGCAGGTGGAAGTGTTGCGTGGCCCAGCGGCGCTGTTGTATGGCAGCGGTGCACTGGGTGGTGTGGTCAATGTGGTGGGTGAGGTTGCGCACGATCCGTCGCAGGATAGCGAGACCCGACTCAACGTCGATTACAGTACCGTTAACCATGGCAAAACGGTGGGGCTGGAGCACCATCAGTACTCTGAATCCCTGGACTGGCATATCGACGCTAGTCAAATGTCGGCAGATGAATACCGGGTGCCATCCGATGGTGGCGAAGTTCATCAGGAAGAGGATGGATCGCTGGAATATCACCGGGCTGAAGCGGCCACTCTGGATAACTCGGATATTGATCATAGTCGTGAACTGGGGCTGGGTGGGCAGTATCGCTTTGATAATGGCCATGTGGGTGTCTCCGTCGGGTATCTGGATTCCGCTTTTGGTTTGCCTGGGCATAGCCATGACGACGAGGATGCTGAAGAAGCAGATACCGCAGCCGAAGAAGAGGGGGATGCCAGGGTGGATCTGGAACAGTGGCGTTTGCATCTGGAGGGCTACTGGGAAAGCCCGATTGCCGCAGTCAAGTCGATCAGTACCCATCTTGCCTATACCGATTATCAGCACAGTGAAGGACACACCGGTGGTCACGATCATGATGAGGCTGATACGGGCGCGTCAGAAGAAACACCTGAGCACGGCATGACCACCTTTAAGCGCAAGGTAACGGATGTTCGTATTGAGCTGACGCTGGAGGAGCTTGCGGGTTGGCAGCAGGTTGTTGGCGGACAAGGCAGCAGCCAGGATTTTTCAGCCTTGGGAGACGAAGCGCTGGTACCGGAAACTGCGACACAAACGCTGGCACTGTTCTGGATGGGCGAGCGTATGCTGGGTGACTGGTCGGTGGAGCTGGGCAGTCGTCTGGACTATACCCGTATTGATCCGGAAGGTGGGCTGGCCTTGCAAGAGGACGATACCTCTTCGGTCTGTGGCATGACCGCTACTGACTATCAGCGTCAGGAGTTTTCGGATGTATCGCTGTCGCTGGGGTTGATCCGTGATTTCATGCTGGGCAACTCCGAAGGTTGGCAGTTTGCCAGTTCATTGACCTCGGCACGTCGTGCCCCAGCAGCTGAGGAACTGTATTCTTGCGGTGCCCATGACTCGACACTGGCTTATGAAATCGGCAACCCTGAACTGACCTCAGAGCAAGCACTGAATGTTGATCTGGGAATTCGCAAGGGGGACGGTGACTGGCAAGGCAGCTTGAGTGTCTACCGCAATCGCATCAATCATTATATTTACAGTGATGCCCAGACCGATGCTGCGGGTTGGTTGCTGGTGGATGATTTGCAGGCTTATCGTTTCGAACAGGCGGATGCCGTGTTGCAAGGTGCGGAGTTGCAAGTGTTCTGGCAGCTACAGGAGAGCCTGCGCTGGTCGTGGCTGGCTGACCGGGTGCGTGGTGAATTCCGTGCAGGCGGCTATCTGCCCAGAATGCCCGCCGATCGTTTGGGTACCGGGCTGGATTGGCAGCAAGATGCTATTAACGGTGACGGCTGGAATGGTTTTGTTTTGCTGACCCGCAACTTCCGTCAGGATCGTCTGGCGCAGTATGAAACGGAGAGCAGTGGTCTCAGTGAAACCCCTACCGCTGCCTTTACCTTGTTGAATGCCGGTGTTGGTTATGCTGCACAACTAACAGACTGGCGCTGGCAAGTGGATCTGAAGGGTAGCAACCTGTTGGATGAAACGGTTCGCTACCATACCTCCTATGTGAAAGACAAATTCCCTCAGCCCGGCAGAGGCGCGTCGCTGGGACTTACGGTTTCGTTCTGAGTCGTTGTTTCTCCTGTCACCAGGCCGATTCCGGCCTGGTTCTGTTTTTCTGCTTGTCCGTCTTGCTTCTCTGTGTGGGTCAGCGTTCTGGCGCTGCGAATCTTCTGGGATCATCTATTACTCGTGCGGAGCTGTGCAGGATTAAATAGATGATCCCTTCTGCTATAGTCGCTGCGTTATTTAGCCGGAGTTCGTGCCAATGCTCAGTCAGTTACTGGCATTACTGTCCGATGGTCGTTTTCATTCCGGGGACGATCTGGGGCAAGTGCTGGGGGTCAGTCGGGCCGCCATATGGAAACAGATGAAGAAACTGGATGAACTGGATATTCCATATTCTTCCGTCAAGGGCAAGGGCTACCGCCTGCAGGATGCCATCGAATTACTCGATCAGGCTGCGATTGAAGCCCAGCTTGCTGCCCGACTGGATCGTCTTGATATCTTGCTGGATGTGGATTCCACCAATAGCTGGTTATTTGAACGAGCGCCCGACCATCTGGGTAAACGTTATGCCGTACTGGCCGAAAAACAGCACAATGGTCGCGGCCGGCGTGGCCGTCATTGGGTGAGTCCATTTGGCAAAAATATCTATCTGTCGTTGCTGGTGACCTTGCCTGGCACTTTGGCGGAGCAGGAAGGACTCAGCCTGATGGTTGCCATTGCGCTGGAAAAGGTATTGGTGACTCTGGGCATTAATGGTGCTGGGCTGAAATGGCCTAACGATGTGTATATCGATGGCAAGAAGGTTGCCGGTATCTTGCTGGAAGGGCGTCAGACGCAACCCGGGTTTTGCCAGATTGTTATCGGCATCGGCCTTAACCTGGCATTGAGTGAGCAGGATGCCGAACGTATCGAACAGCCCTGGACGGCGTTGCATCAATATCACCCCAATTTGTCGCGTAACACCGTTGCCGCCACTCTGCTGCAACAGCTGAACTGGGCGGTGGATGAATTCCAGCGTGAAGGCTTTGGCCCATGGATGGCTTATTGGGCTGAGCGAGATATTTTTTATCGCAAGGATGTTGTGTTGAGCGGAATTGCCGAACCCCGCCACGGTGTGGTCAAGGGTGTGAATCGCAAAGGGGAATTGCTGCTGCAAACCACGCGCGGTATTGAAGTGGTCATCGCAGGAGAGTTGAGTGTCCGTCCTGTTAATTGATGCGGGGAATACCCGTATAAAATGGCGCTATCAAGGCGATGATGGCGCTGTTCATCGTGGCGGCTGTGCCCATGCCGATGTCGCTGCCCAGCAATGGCCGGCCGTTGATCGGGCATTGGTTGCCAGTGTTCATGATAATCCCGGATTGCACCGACAACTGCATCAGCAGTTTGCTGAGCGGCTGGTCTGGCTGTCGCACCCTCTGCTTGACCATGACCACTTTCGGCATTGTTACTCCCATCCTGAGCGTCTTGGCGTCGACCGCTGGTTGGCGATGCTGGGAGCTCGCAAGCACAGTGATGCCGATTTGTTGGTCGTTGATGCGGGGACTGCCCTGACCGTTGATTTTCTGTCGTCAGACAATCAGCATGAAGGTGGTTTTATTGTGCCGGGACTCACATTGGCACAGCAGGCACTCTGGCAAAATACCGAACGCGTACGCCCTTATCAGGACGAGGTTGCCAGCGAACAACTGCAACCAGGCCGTGATACTGTGCAATGTGTCACCGCCGGGATCCGGCGTCAGCAGATTGCTTTTGTTCGTAGTGTGCTGGATGACTTTACCGGCTATGTCCCCTTGTTTACCGGTGGTGATGGCGAGTGGCTGGCTGTAGCAATGGACGTGCCTTATTGGCCTGAGCTTATCTTTGACGGACTGGATACCTTATGCGCTGGATATTTTTCTGCCTGGTAGCAGGCAACTTGCTGGCTCTGATTGTTTACTGGCAACAGCAATCACCAACGCCGGTTAATACGTCTGCAGACCTTGAAATTGCGTCAGGGCAACGACTGACGCTGGTGTCGGAGGCGGCGGTCACACTGCCCAAGGCGAAGGACTCACAGAGCCGGATGAGCAAGGGTAACAAACGCTGTTTTGTGCTCGGCCCTTATCAGGATGAGCTGGATGCACGCCATGCTCGGGCTCGGGCTGAAGCGCTGGGGATGGCCGGTAGAACGACCAAAACAGAATTGCCCGGCGGGGAACCGCGTGAATTCTGGGTGCATGTACCACCGCGTGCCAGCCGGGATGCGGCAATCCGGGTGCTGAAGGAATTACAGCGCCGTGGCATCGATAGTTACATCATCACCAAGGGTGAGCTGTCCGAAGGGGTTTCGCTGGGACTGTTCCGCCAGCGTGAGTCTGCGGAACAGCTGGTGGAGCGGGTGAAAAAATACGCTATCCCGGTTGCTGTTCGGGAGGTTCGGGACATCGCAGAAGAGTTCTGGTTTGAAGTCCCGGTGACGGATGAATTTGGTGAGCGCTTGCGGCAGCGAGTCATGGCGGATGATCGCGGTGTCTCCTGGCAAATGAGCCAGTGCGAGTGATAACGCTCGCCCGTCATAACCGGAATCAACAAAAAAAATGATGTAAATAACAAAAAGTGTTGACAGGTCTGGGGTGCAGTCATATATTACGCGCCACTTCGGTGGGGTTCCCGAGCGGCCAAAGGGATCAGACTGTAAATCTGACGCGAAAGCTTCGCTGGTTCGAATCCAGCCCCCACCACCAATATTCAGAATCAACGCAATGTCGATGATTTGACAGGAGCGAGGCCTGTGGTTCCGGCTTCGGCCTGAAGGTTCGCGGGTATGGTACAATGGTAGAACCTCAGCCTTCCAAGCTGATGATGCGGGTTCGATTCCCGCTACCCGCTCCAGATTACTAGTTTTGCTGATATAGCTCAGGCGGTAGAGCGCATCCTTGGTAAGGATGAGGTCCCCAGTTCGATTCTGGGTATCAGCACCATTGAATTAAATTGCAGAAAGGTGGGCTGATGCCTGCCTTTTTGTGCATCTGTCGGTCTGAAATCTACTACCACGTAAGAGAGAGAAGGTCATGGCTAAGGCAACGTTTGAACGTTCCAAACCCCACGTAAACGTAGGTACTATTGGTCACGTTGACCATGGTAAAACCACTCTGACTGCGGCTCTGACTCGCGTATGTGCTGAAGTATGGGGCGGCGCAGCCGTTGCATTCGACGGTATCGACAACGCACCAGAAGAGCGTGAGCGCGGTATCACCATCTCAACTTCTCACGTTGAGTACGAATCTCCAAACCGTCACTACGCGCACGTAGATTGCCCAGGACACGCGGATTATGTGAAAAACATGATCACCGGTGCTGCGCAGATGGACGGTGCGATCCTGGTATGTGGTTCGACTGACGGCCCAATGCCGCAGACTCGTGAACACATCCTGCTGTCCCGTCAGGTGGGTGTCCCTTACATCCTGGTATTCCTGAACAAGGCCGACCTGCTGGCTGAAGACTGCGGTGGCGCAGACTCAGAAGAATACGCAGAGATGCTGGAACTGGTCGAAATGGAACTGCGTGACCTGCTGTCCGAATACGACTTCCCCGGTGACGACACCCCCATCATCCCAGGTTCAGCGCTGATGGCCCTGAATGGAGAAGATGACAACGAAATGGGAACTACCGCAGTACGTAAGCTGGTAGAAACCCTGGACAGCTACATTCCTGAGCCAGAGCGTGCGATTGACGGTGCTTTCATTATGCCGATCGAAGACGTTTTCTCGATTCAGGGTCGTGGTACCGTTGTTACCGGTCGTGTTGAGCGCGGTATCGTCCGTACTGGTGAAGAAGTCGCCATTATCGGCATCAAGGACACCATCAAGACCATCTGTACCGGTGTTGAAATGTTCCGCAAGATTCTGGACGAAGGCCGTGCGGGTGAAAACGTCGGCGTTCTGCTGCGTGGTACCAAGCGTGACGAAGTCGAACGTGGGCAGGTACTGGCGAAGCCAGGTTCTATCACCCCTCACACCAAGTTCGAATCCGAAGTTTACGTACTGGGTAAAGATGAAGGTGGTCGTCATACCCCATTCTTCAAAGGTTACCGTCCCCAGTTCTACTTCCGTACCACCGACGTCACCGGTGCGTGTGAACTGCCAGAAGGCGTGGAAATGGTCATGCCAGGTGACAACGTTCAGCTGACCATTACCCTGATCGCGCCGATTGCGATGGATGAAGGTCTGCGCTTCGCGATTCGTGAAGGTGGCCGTACCGTTGGTGCTGGCGTTGTAGCCAAGATCGTCGAGTAAGACCAAACGTCGGGGCTGAGTTATTCGGCCCAGATCAAAAAAAGCCCCGCTCCGTCGGGGCTTTTTTTGTGCCTGAGAAAAGCCGACAGGGTGGTTATTCAGGGCTGATTGGTGGCTATGATTATAGTGCAGGATCTATTACGACGAGACAGGACAGCTGCAGGCTGTTGGCAGTGCCGTTGTAAACAGTGCTCGTCGGGTTTTGTATGGTCTGGCCCCGTATGGTTTGCTTTCGGCTGATCTGGCTGTAACCTGCTGCTCTACTTGGCTGCGTGTTTACAGGGATTGTATGAAATCGATTACCTTTATCTGCTTGCTTGTTTCTTGCTCTCTGGCTGTTGCGGATGCGTCTGACGACAGCTATTCCCTTTTATCGCTGCTTTTTAATGACTCGGATTTTGAGCAGCGGCATGTTGATCACCTGCAGAAAATCTGGCGTAGCCAGATCGAAAACGACGCCTTGACCGGTGAAAACATTACTGATCAGTATTATACCAATGCTTTGAATATACGTGCTTATGCCAATCTTGAAGGTGGTTTTCTGCTGGATGGCTGGCGCTTGTATGGTTTTCGCTGTGGCCCTGATGGGACACATGGCAGCTGTGACAGTGCCTCAAGATCAAATGTCAGTAATCGTGACCTCAAACTGGTGACCTACGGCTACAGTATGGGTCACAAGATGTACACCCCGTATCAGCATGCCGGTGAAGGAGAGATGACTCCGGCAGGTTTTCAGTACAAGGCCAATGCTGAATATTTTGATCGTCCGTTTGCAGCCTGGGCAAATATTGCCCGTAATATCACTATTCGTGGTTTGGATGGTTATACCGAGCATGAAATGTCTGTTGGTGTCGTCGGTCCTGCGGCGGCGGGGCGGTGGGTGCAAGAAAATGCTCATCAGTATCCTTTCAAGGGAGCTTATCCGATAGATGGCTGGGAAACCCAGGTAGAAAACCGTTTAGCCTTACAGTACACCGGTAAGTACGCCAGACATCTGTTGCAGGGGGATATGTTATGGGGACATCTGGCGATCAGCCATTTTGCCAAGGCTGAACTGGGAACGATTATCGGTCGGGTGGGTTATGGGGCGGAGTTGGCGATGGTTTGGCCTCAGGCTCGCCGTTGCGAACGTTTTGCTGCCAGTAAAATGCTGTTTGTCAGTACGGTAGCTGAGCAGGGAATTCCTCTCGCGGAGAAGTTTGACGTGTATACCCGCGAGCTGCAGGCGTATTTGTCGGGTGATAACTATATTCCGAATCGTATCTATCTGCGCATCCAAACCTTGTTGGTAGCGTTGGAGAGTGTGAATGATCAGGATATGGCGGATGTTTACCGGGTATTGGAGCAAGCCCAGGCAGAGTTGCAGGCGTTAAATAGCGAGATGCAGAACCTTGCCCTGACCAGCTGCAATCCGGCCGGGTTCTATACTGAAATTAACGGTAATGTCAGCGGTCATTATGTCGCCTATAACTACCTGATCGACGATGGCATCCATGTACCTGCCGGGAGTAATCCGAACAGTACAAACCCGGTGATGCAGCAGGGTGGCACCCTCAAGGTACATCGTAATCCCTGGATTGCGTCGGCATCGTTCGGGGTCATGGTTGGCTGGAGAGATAGTTGGGGATTTGGTGCCCGCTACAATTACCGCACAGAAGAAACGCTGGAGCAAAAAGAACAGCATGCCTGGGCTGAGTTGCTGGTAGAAGGGAAGTCGGACTGGGCGGCGGCATTTATTCCGGCGCTGCTGCTTGTGGCGACCTATCACAATCGCGACAACTGGCCTGACTGATATAGCTCCGGTCGGACAATAAAAACCCCCGCACAGCGTGTACTGTGCGGGGGTTTTTAGTGTGTGCGAAGATTAACCTTCGGCTTTGCGAGCCTTGGTTTCTGCAATGACCTTCTCGGCTACCTGTGCCGGGCAAGGCATGTAGTGAGAGAATTCCATTGAGAACTGACCGCGACCAGAAGTGATGGTCCGCAGGTGTCCGATGTAGCCAAACATCTCGGATAGCGGAACGTCTGCCTTGATGCGAACGCCGGTGGTGCCTGCTTCCTGATCCTTGATCATGCCGCGACGACGGTTCAGGTCGCCAATAACATCACCCACGTTGTCATCGGGGGAGAATACATCCACTTTCATGATCGGTTCGATCAGCTGTGGACCGGCCTTCGGCATGGATTGACGGAAAGCGCCTTTTGCTGCGATTTCGAATGCGATCGCAGAGGAGTCAACGGCGTGGTAAGAACCATCATACAGTTCAACTTCAACATCCAGCACCGGGAAGCCTGCCAGGGTGCCTTCGTTCATCATGGACTTGAAGCCCTTCTCGACGGCTGGCCAGAATTCCTTCGGAACGTTACCGCCAACAACGGCTGACTTGAACTGGTAGCCAGTACCTGGTTCGCCAGGCTTGATGCGGTAATCGATCTTGCCGTATTGACCGGAACCACCAGACTGTTTCTTGTGGGTGTAGGTGTCTTCAATCGGCAGGGTGATGGTTTCGCGGTAGGCAACCTGCGGCTGACCAACGACCAATTCAACGCCGTAGGTACGCTTGAGGATGTCGACTTTAATATCCAGGTGCAGCTCGCCCATGCCTTTCAGAATGGTTTCGCCGGAGTCAATGTCCGTTTCAACCTGGAAAGTAGGATCTTCTGCCACCATCTTGCCGATGGCGATACCCATCTTGTCAACGCCACCCTTGTCTTTCGGGCTTACGGCGATGGAAATTACCGGCTCAGGGAACACCATGGCTTCCAGAGTACATTCATGCTTGGGATCACACAGGGTATGACCAGTCTGAACGTTTTTCATGCCAACGATGGCGAGAATGTCACCCGCCTGGGCACTGCTGATTTCCTTGCGGTCATCAGCCTGCATCTCAACCATACGGCCAACACGCTCGGTTTTGCCGGTGAAGCTGTTCAGGATGGTGTCACCCTTGTTCAGCGTGCCGGAGTAAACACGTATGAAAGTCAGGGCGCCGAAACGGTCATCCATGATCTTGAAGGCCAGTGCGCGGAATGGCTCGTCTGCCGATACGATGGCTTTTGCGCCAGTCGGGTTGCCTTCTTCATCGGTCAGGTCTTGTGGATCGACCTCATCCGGTGATGGCAGGTAGTCAACCACGGCATCCAGAACCAGTTGAACGCCTTTGTTCTTGAAGGCAGAACCACAATAAGTCGGGAAGAACTGCAGGGTACGAGTACCTTCACGAATACAACGCTTGATGTCTTCCATAGAAGGCTCGGTGCCTTCTTCCAGGTATTCCATCAGCAAGTCTTCGTCGACTTCCAGCGCAGTTTCGATCAGCTCGGTGCGATAGGCTTCAACGTCGTCCAGCATGTCTGCTGGCACGTCAGTGATTTCGTAATTTTCTGGCAGGCCAGAGTCATCCCATACGTAGGCTTTTTGGCTCAGCAGGTCAACAACACCAACAAATTCGTCTTCGGTGCCGATGGGCAGAACCATAACCAGCGGGCGGGCGGCCAGTACATTTTTGACCTGGTCGACAACGCGGAAGAAGTCGGCACCGAGGCGGTCCAGCTTGTTCACGAAGATAACACGGGCGACTTCGGAGTCGTTGGCGTAGCGCCAGTTGGTCTCAGACTGTGGCTCAACACCACCGGAACCGCAGAATACGCCGATACCGCCATCCAGTACTTTCAGTGAACGGTATACTTCGACGGTGAAGTCAACGTGTCCAGGAGTATCGATGACGTTAAAGCGGTGATCCTTCCAGAAGCAGGTAACAGCGGCCGACTGAATGGTAATACCACGTTCTGCCTCCTGTTCCATGAAGTCTGTGGTGGACTCGCCATCGTGTACTTCACCGGTTTTGTGAATCATGCCGGTCAGCTTCAGGATACGTTCGGTTGTAGTGGTCTTACCAGCGTCAACGTGAGCGAAGATGCCGATGTTTCTGTATTTGGATAAGTCAGTCATAGCGCACTCGATAAGCAAAGTGAAAATCGGTCGCCAATTTACAGGTTTTTCAGTCGTTTTTGATCACCCCAGGCAAAGAAATCGTAATAAAAAGCCGTTTTAGCCATTATTTTTTGTAAAAGCCGCCTGAGTTTGGTGTTTCGGGGTTTGAAATGCCGTTGGTGTTGGTCAAGCGTTGCTGTTTTGGCTAATATTGATAGTAATGATTCTTGTTTGTCTGGCAGCTGATTGCGGATGATCGTGGATAAGATCGTGGATAAGAGGTACCAGTAAAATGACGATAACAGCAGCAAGTGAAAAATAGCTCTGGTGTATCTGTGGTTGCCTATGTATTATCTGCCCTCGTCTGAAACGGACATCTTTTCGTCTCGCGTTCGCGCAGGCGTTCAGTCGTGAATTGCAAGTTTTGAACCATGTTGGGTTGCAATCTGCAGAAGGTGCTGTATAGTGCAGCGCCCTTATAAAGTGTATTAGGCCAGTAGTTCAATTGGTAGAGCGTCGGTCTCCAAAACCGAAAGTTGTGGGTTCGAGTCCCTCCTGGCCTGCCAAATATCCTGATGGTAGCTTCGGCTGCCATTTTTGGCTTCAGGGAATTGTAATGAGTACCGATAGCAAAACAGCAGGTTCGTCGATGGATGTTGTCAAGTGGTTGTTGGCTGTTGCTTTTTTGGCGGCGGCTGTAGTTGGCAATTATATGTATGCCGATGCGCCTTTTCTGTATCGGATTCTCGCTGTCGTTGTCTTGATGTTGGTGAGCGCAGCTGCTGCACTGACAACTTTTCAGGGCAAGGCATTTATGCAGCTTCTCAAAGAAGCCAACGTCGAACGTCGCAAGGTGGTTTGGCCGACACGCCAGGAAACAACTCAGATGACATTGATGGTCGTGGTGGTTGTGGTTGTTATGGCACTGGTGTTGTGGGGTCTGGATTCGTTGCTCGGTTGGGCAATTTCCGCGCTGATTGGTTGAGGTAGAGTATGGCAATGCGTTGGTATGTGGTTCACGCCTACTCCGGTTATGAGAAGCGTGTGCAGGGTGCTTTGTTGGAACGTATCGAGCGCCTGGGAATGCAGGATCAGTTTGGGGACGTGTTGGTTCCTACTGAAGAAGTGGTTGAAGTCCGCGATGGCAAGAAGCGCAAGAGTCAGCGTCGCTTCTATCCTGGTTATGTCCTCGTGCAGATGGAAATGAATGATGATACCTGGCATCTGGTAAAACAGACTGACCGGGTGATGGGCTTTATTGGTGGTACGGCAGACAAGCCTGCGCCGATCTCCCCGAAAGAGGCAGACGCCATTTTGCGTCGTGTTGAAGAAGGTGTTGATCGTCCAACACACAAGACCATCTACGAGCCGGGTGAAGTGGTCCGTGTTACCGAAGGTCCCTTTGCAGACTTTAATGGTGTGGTCGAGAGTGTTGATTACGACAAGTCTCGCGTTCAGGTTGCTGTGACTATTTTTGGTCGTTCAACCCCGGTCGAGCTCGAATTTACGCAGATCGAAAAGTCGGTCTGATTTCAGGTGATCTTCAGCGTTGCTGAAGCACAGGGGAGCCCGCAAGGGCGATACTACCCATTTGGAGTAAAACATGGCTAAGAAAGTAGAGGGCTATATCAAGTTGCAGGTTGCAGCTGGTAAAGCAAACCCAAGTCCGCCGGTTGGTCCGGCGCTGGGTCAGAAAGGTTTGAACATTATGGAATTCTGTAAGGCATTTAATGCCCAGACTTCCAGTATGGAACCTGGTGCGCCGGTACCGGTCATTATCACTGCCTACAGTGATCGTTCCTTTACCTTTGAACTGAAGACGCCTCCTGCGTCCTTCTTGCTGAAAAAAGCGGCTGGTATTACCAGTGGTTCGCCGCGTCCGAATACCCAAAAAGTGGGTACGGTCAATCGCGCTCAGCTGGAAGAAATTGCTACCACCAAAATGGCTGACCTGACGGCAGCTGATATGGATGCGGCAGTTCGTACAATTGCTGGTTCTGCCCGTGCGATGGGTTTGAATGTAGAGGGAGTTGAGTAATGGCCAAGCTGACCAAACGTCAAAAGCTGATTGCGGAAAAAGTAGAAGCTGGCAAGGTTTACTCTTTTGAAGATGCCGTGTCTGTACTGTCTTCACTGCCTGCTGCCAAGTTCCGTGAATCTCTAGATGTTGCTGTGAATCTCGGCATCGATGCCCGTAAATCAGATCAGAACGTGCGCAGCTCCACTGTACTGCCAAACGGTACTGGCAAGACCATGCGTGTTGCTGTATTCACCCAGGGTGCCAATGCGGAAGCCGCCACGGCTGCCGGTGCTGATGAAGTGGGTATGGAAGATCTGGCAGCAAAGATCAAAGGCGGCGACTTGGCCTTTGATGTTGTGATTGCTTCCCCGGATGCGATGCGTGTTGTTGGCCAGTTGGGTCAGGTTCTGGGCCCTCGTGGTCTGATGCCGAACCCGAAGGTTGGTACTGTAACACCCGATGTTGCCACTGCTGTGAAGAACGCCAAGGCTGGTCAGGTGCGTTACCGCAACGACAAGAACGGTATTATTCACACCACTATTGGCAAGGTCGATTTTGACGCCGACGCGTTGAAAGAAAACCTGACTGTGCTGCTGGCAGACCTGAAAAAGGTCAAGCCAACATCCGCCAAAGGTGTCTACATGAAGAAGGTAACCATCAGTACCACTATGGGTCCTGGTCTGGTTGTCGATCATTCTGCGCTGGACATCTAGGCCAAGAATTCGGGGTGTGTTGCACACCCCAAACCATCTTTGGGGTTGTCGCTTTTGCGGCAGCTGTCAAAGACCGCAGGAGTCGCCTGACCTTCTGGTTTTGCTACTTAATATTTCCTGCGTAGATAGTGTGTGGCCCCGTTCAGTTTTCTGAATTGTCACACCGAGACTGGCTCAGCTGAGCCCAACTTAACTTGTTAGGAGTTAATCGTGGCCTTAGGACTCGAAGATAAGAAGGCGATTGTCGCCGAGGTCCAGGAAGCAGCTCAAGGTGCTCTGTCTGCCGTTGTCGCGGATTCTCGCGGCGTTACTGTAGGCGCCATGACCGCTCTGCGTAAAGAAGCGCGTGAAGCCGGTGTCTGGATGAAAATTGTCCGTAACACCTTGGCTCGTCGTGCTATCGAAGGTACCCAATACGAGTGTCTCACCGAGACGCTGGTAGGTCCTAGTCTGATTGCATTCTCTAGCGAACATCCAGGTGCGGCTGCCCGTATCTTCAAGGATTTCGCCAAGAAGAATGACAAGTTCGAGATTAAGGGTGGTGCATTCGAAGGTAACGTAGTTTCCGTTGATATGCTGGCAACACTGCCAACTTACAACGAAGCAATTGCGAAGCTGATGAGCGTCATGAAAGAAGCTGCCGCAGGCAAATTGGTTCGTACCATTGATGCTATCCGCGACCAGAAAGAACAAGAAGCTGCCTGATCCCTGGCAGATATTACCAAGATTTAACGGGCGTAATCGTCCAATTATTTCAGGAAAAGTCTCATGTCTCTGACAAAAGAAGATATCATCAACGCTATCGCTGACATGTCTGTAATGGACGTTGTAGAACTGGTTTCTGCGATGGAAGAAAAGTTCGGTGTTTCCGCCGCTGCCGCGACTGCTGCTCCTGCTGCTGCTGAAGCTGCTGCCGAAGTTCAGACTGAATTCGACGTAATTCTGTCTGCCATTGGTGACAAGAAAGTGAACGTGATCAAGGCAGTTCGCGAAATCACCGGGCTGGGTCTGAAAGAAGCCAAAGGTCTGGTTGATGGTGCTCCTTCTTCCATTAAGGAAGGTGTATCGAAGGAAGATGCAGAAGAAGCAAAAGCCAAGCTGGAAGCAGCTGGCGCTATCGTAGAAGTTAAGTAATTAATATTACTTCACTTCTGCTGTCGTGCTTTTTCTGAAGCACGACACAGGGCTGACGGGATTTTTCCGTCGGCCTTTTTCGCGTTATGGAAGGCGTGTCTAAACTGGCTTCGTGCCGGGTTCAATTGCAAGGCAAGTCCTCTAGTTTCGGGTTTGGCGACCTGATCGAGGAAACAGTCCGGGGATAACTGATGGCTTACTCATATACTGAGAAAAAACGTATCCGTAAGGATTTCGGTAAACTACCGAGTGTCATGGATGTGCCATATTTGCTGGCCATTCAAATCGACTCATACCATAAGTTCCTGCAAGAAGGGAGCAACGCTGAAGACAGGATTGATATTGGTCTTCATGCGGCCTTTAAGTCTGTTTTCCCGATTGTCAGCTATTCCGGGAATGCTGCTCTGGAGTACGTGAGCTATCGCCTGGGTACGCCGAGTTTTGACGAAAAAGAATGTATGCTGCGTGGCGTTACCTACGCTGCGCCATTACGGGTCAAAGTACGCCTGATCGTTTACGATAAGGAATCTTCGACCAAAGCAATCAAGGACATCAAGGAACAGGAAGTCTACATGGGCGAAATGCCCCTGATGACTGATAACGGAACCTTTATTGTCAACGGTACTGAGCGTGTCATCGTGTCTCAGTTACACCGTTCTCCTGGTGTGTTCTTCGACCACGACAAGGGTAAAACCCATTCATCCGGCAAGTTGCTGTATAACGCTCGCGTGATTCCTTACCGCGGCTCATGGCTGGATTTTGAGTTTGATCCGAAGGACCTGGTTTACGTACGTATTGACCGTCGTCGTAAACTGCCAGCGTCCATTTTGTTACGGGCTCTGAAGTTTACTACACAAGAAATTCTCGAAACTTTCTACGATAACGACAACTACCGTATTGTTGGTGGTGGATTGAAGCTGAAGCTGATCCCATCCCGTCTGCGTGGTGAAACCGCAGCCTTCGATATCATGGATAACGATGGCAATGTCATTGTTGAAGGCAGTCGTCGTATTACCGCTCGTCACATTCGCCAGCTGGAAAAGGCCAATGTGGAAGAGTTGGTGGTGCCAACAGAATACGTATTGGGTAAAGCGGTCGCCAAGGACGTCATTGATAGCCGTACTGGCGAAGTATTGGCTACGGCCAACGCCGAAATTACGGCGGAAATATTGGCGCAGATAGAAGCTTCCGGCATCGCCGAGTTTGAAACTATCTACACCAACGAAATTGATTGTGGTCCGTTCATCTCCGACACTCTGCGTATCGACCCGACCAGCAATCAGCTGGAAGCTCTGGTCGAGATTTACCGCATGATGCGTCCTGGCGAGCCGCCAACAAAAGAAAGTGCAGAGGCGCTGTTCGACAATTTGTTCTTCAGCGAAGAGCGTTACGACCTGTCCGCAGTGGGTCGCATGAAGTTTAACCGTCGTATCGGTCGTGAAGAAATACTCGGTTCCGGTGTGCTGGATAACAGCGACATCGTTGAAGTGCTGAGAACCCTGATCGATATTCGTAACGGTAAAGGCATTGTCGACGACATTGACCACCTGGGTAACCGTCGTATTCGTTCTGTGGGCGAGATGGCTGAAAACCAGTTCCGTGTCGGCTTGGTACGGGTAGAGCGTGCGGTGCGTGAACGTCTGTCGATGGCAGAATCTGAAGGCTTGATGCCGCAGGATCTGATCAACGCCAAGCCGGTTGCTGCGGCAGTGAAGGAATTTTTCGGTTCCTCCCAGCTGTCCCAGTTTATGGATCAGAACAACCCGCTGTCAGAAGTGACGCACAAGCGCCGTATTTCCGCCCTGGGGCCAGGTGGTCTGACCCGTGAACGTGCAGGCTTCGAGGTGCGTGACGTACACGCCACCCACTACGGTCGTGTTTGTCCTATTGAAACACCTGAAGGTCCGAACATTGGTCTGATCAACTCGCTGGCTTCCTATGCCCGTACCAACGAATACGGTTTTCTGGAAACGCCTTATCGTATCGTCAATGACGGTGTGGTAACCGACGAGATCATCTATGTGTCGGCGATTGAAGAAGCGGATTATGTTATTGCCCAGGCATCTGTGCCTGTGGATGAAAATGGCCGCTTGCAGGGTGATCTGATTTCGGTTCGTCACAAGAACGAATTCACCATCATGTCGCCCGATAACGTGACGCTGAAAGACGTATCACCTCAACAGGTAGTATCAATCGCTGCATCGCTGATTCCATTCCTGGAGCACGATGATGCTAACCGGGCCTTGATGGGTTCCAACATGCAGCGGCAGGCGGTTCCTACCTTGCGCGCTGAAAAGCCGCTGGTTGGTACCGGTATTGAGCGCGCGGTTGCGGCTGACTCTGGTGTCTGTGTGGTTGCCAGACGCGGCGGTGTGATCGATTCGGTTGACGCATCACGAGTCGTGGTCAAAGTGAATGATGACGAGACCGTGGCCGGTGAGGCCGGTGTTGATATCTATAATCTGACCAAATACACCCGTTCGAACCAGAACACCTGCATCAACCAGCGTCCGTTGGTAAAAGCGGGTGATATGGTACAGCGTGGCGATATCATGGCCGATGGTCCTTCCGTTGACCTGGGTGAGCTGGCGTTGGGGCAGAATTTCCGTATCGCCTTTATGCCATGGAATGGTTACAACTTCGAAGACTCGATCATGCTGTCTGAGCGTGTCGCTCAGGAAGATCGTCTGACGACGATTCACATTCAGGAATTGACCTGCGTTGCCCGTGACACCAAGCTGGGTGCGGAAGAAATTACTTCCGACATTCCTAACGTCGGTGAAGCGGCACTGGGCAAGCTGGATGAATCCGGTATCGTTTATATCGGTGCTGAAGTCAAAGCCGGTGATATTCTGGTAGGCAAGGTAACACCGAAAGGTGAAACCCAGCTGACGCCAGAAGAAAAGCTGCTGCGTGCGATCTTCGGTGAGAAGGCGTCTGATGTTAAAGACACCTCCCTGCGCGTTAAAACCGGTACCACGGGTACGGTTATTGACGTTCAGGTGTTTACTCGTGATGGTGTTGAAAAAGACGATCGTGCCAAATCGATTGAACGTCAGCAGCTGGATGAGATTCGCAAGGATCTGAACGAAGAGATGCGCATCGTCAAGGGCGCAACCTTCGAACGTCTGACCCGTGCGCTGACTGGCCAGGCAATTAATGTGGCTCCAGGTTTGCGCAAAGGTGACGTCCTGACAGAAGAATACTTGTCAGGTCTGACTGTGGATGACTGGTTCCGCATCATTCCCCAGGATGAAGAGCTGGCTGCTACGCTGGAAAAAGCCGAGCAGTCTCTGGCTGAGCGTCGACAGCAACTGGATGACAAGTTCGAAGACAAGAAACGCAAGCTACAAACTGGCGACGATCTGGCTCCGGGTGTACTGAAAATCGTCAAGGTCTATCTGGCGATCAAACGTAAGATCCAGCCGGGTGACAAGATGGCGGGTCGCCACGGTAACAAGGGTGTTATTTCAACCATCAAGCCGATTGAAGATATGCCCTACGATGCCAACGGTGTGACCGTTGATATCTGTCTGAACCCATTGGGTGTGCCGTCGCGAATGAACGTCGGTCAGATCATGGAAATCCACCTTGGTATGGCTGCCAAGGGACTGGGTGACAAGATCGACCGGATGCTGCGCGAGCAGCGTGAAGTGTTGAAATTGCGTGAATTGCTGGATGAAATTTACAATGCGGGCGACGGTCGTATTGAAGACCTCGACAGCTACAGCGATGCCGAGATTCTTGAACTGGCCAATAACTTGCGTGGTGGTGTGCCGATGGCGACCCCTGCATTTGACGGCGCCAAAGAATCTGAAATCAAGCGTATGCTGGAGTTGGCTGGTATACCGGAGTCTGGTCAGGTGACCTTGTATGATGGCCGTACCGGCGAAGCATTTGATCGCCAGGTGACGGTTGGCTACATGTACATGCTGAAACTGAACCACCTGGTTGATGACAAGATGCACGCGCGTTCTACCGGCTCCTACAGTCTGGTTACCCAACAGCCGTTGGGTGGTAAGGCTCAGTTTGGTGGTCAGCGCTTTGGTGAGATGGAAGTGTGGGCACTGGAAGCATACGGTGCTGCTTATACCCTGCAGGAAATGCTTACCGTCAAGTCCGATGACGTGGCAGGCCGTACCAAGATGTACAAGAACATCGTGGATGGCGACCACCGGATGGAAGCAGGTATGCCGGAGTCCTTTAACGTACTGGTTAAAGAGATCCGTTCCCTGGGTATCGACATCGAACTGGAAAACGAATAATCGGTCTAGCAGCGCGCTCTGTAACCCCAGTCTGAAAAGGCTGGCGGTTATGGAGCACTCGCTCACGCCAAGTGGAGCACACTTTATATGAAAGACTTAGTCAATTTTCTGCGTAGCCAGAACAATGCTGACGAGTTCGATGCCATTCGAATTGGCCTTGCCTCGCCAGACATGATCCGCTCCTGGTCCTTCGGTGAAGTCAAAAAGCCGGAGACCATCAACTACCGTACCTTCAAGCCAGAGCGTGATGGCCTGTTCTGTGCCCGTATCTTTGGCCCGATCAAAGATTTCGAGTGCCTGTGCGGTAAGTACAAGCGTCTGAAGCACCGTGGTGTGATCTGTGAAAAGTGTGGCGTAGAAGTCACACAGGCCAAGGTGCGTCGTGAACGCATGGGCCACATCGAGCTGGCTTCTCCGGTTGCACACATCTGGTTCCTGAAGTCACTGCCTTCCCGCATCGGTCTGATGCTGGATATGACGCTGCGTGATATCGAACGGATTCTGTATTACGAATCCTTTGTTGTTACCGAGCCAGGTATGACCACGCTGGATCTGGGTCAGCTGCTGAACGATGAGCAGTATTACGAAGCCATCGAAGAATTTGGTGATGAATTTGAAGCCAAGATGGGTGCTGAAGCAATTCAGGCACTGTTGGGTCATATTGACCTGCCTGAAGAAGTTCAGCGTCTGCGCGAAGAAATTCCGGCGACTAACTCGGAAACCAAGATCAAGAAGCTGTCCAAACGTCTGAAGATTCTTGAGGCCTTCCACTTCTCCGGTAACGATCCGAAGTGGATGATCATGTCGGTGCTGCCAGTACTGCCACCGGATCTGCGTCCATTGGTACCGCTGGATGGTGGCCGTTTTGCCACCTCCGACCTGAACGATCTGTATCGTCGCGTTATTAACCGTAACAACCGTCTCAAGCGCCTGCTGGAGCTGAATGCTCCTGACATCATTGTGCGCAACGAAAAGCGCATGTTGCAGGAAGCGGTGGATGCGTTGCTGGATAACGGCCGTCGTGGTCGTGCGATTACCGGCTCCAACAAGCGTCCGCTGAAGTCCCTGGCCGATATGATCAAGGGTAAGCAGGGGCGTTTCCGTCAGAACCTGCTGGGCAAACGGGTTGATTATTCCGGTCGTTCGGTGATTACCGTGGGTCCGCAGCTGCGTCTGCACCAGTGTGGTCTGCCGAAGAAAATGGCGCTGGAACTGTTCAAGCCGTTTATCTTCTCCAAACTGGAACACCGTGGTTTGGCAACAACCATTAAAGCTGCCAAGAAAATGGTTGAGCGCGAAACACCGGAAGTGTGGGATATCCTCGCTGACGTGATTCGTGAACACCCGGTGATGCTGAACCGTGCACCAACCCTGCACCGTTTGGGCATCCAGGCGTTCGAACCACAGCTGATTGAAGGCAAGGCGATTCAGTTGCACCCGTTGGTGTGTGCCGCGTACAACGCTGACTTCGACGGTGACCAGATGGCCGTTCACGTGCCGCTGACCATTGAAGCCCAGCTCGAAGCCCGCGCTCTGATGATGGCGACCAACAACGTATTGTCGCCAGCCAACGGTGAGCCAATCATTGTACCGTCTCAGGACGTGGTACTGGGCTTGTACTGGATGACCCGTGATCGTATCAACGCCAAGGGCGAAGGTATGGTGTTGGCCGATCTGGACGAAGTGACCCGTGCCTATCAAAGTGGTGCCGCTCACCTGCAGGCTCGCGTCAAGGTGCGTATCACCGAAACCGTGATCGATGAAGATGGTTTCAGCGAAACCAATACCAAGGTGGTTGATACCACTATTGGTCGTGCTTTGCTGTTCCGTATCGTGCCAAAAGGCTTGGCGTTTGAGCTGGTTAACCAGCCGATGAAGAAAAAGGCGATTTCCCGTCTGATTAACACGGCTTACCGTCGTGTTGGTTTGAAAGATACCGTTATCTTTGCCGACCAGGTGATGTATACCGGTTTCGAATACGCCACCCGTTCCGGTTCCTCAATTGGTGTTAACGATTTCGAAATTCCGGCTGCCAAGGCCGAAATTGTTGCCAACGCCGATGCGGAAGTAAAAGAGATCGAAAGCCAGTTCGCCTCCGGTCTGGTAACTCACGGCGAAAAATACAACAAGGTTATCGACATCTGGTCCCGCGCCAACGAACTGGTGGCCAAGGCGATGATGGAAAACCTGGGTACAGAAAAGGTCATTGACCGCGACGGTAACGAAGTGGATCAGGAATCTTTCAACTCGGTTTACATGATGGCCGACTCCGGTGCTCGTGGTAGCCCGGCACAGATTCGTCAGTTGGCGGGTATGCGTGGTCTGATGGCCAAGCCAGACGGTTCTATCATTGAAACGCCAATTGTGGCGAACTTCCGTGAAGGTCTGAACGTACTGCAGTACTTTACCTCGACGCACGGTGCTCGTAAGGGTCTGGCCGATACGGCATTGAAGACCGCCAACTCCGGTTACCTGACACGTCGTCTGGTTGACGTGGCGCAGGATCTGGTCGTCACCGAGCAGGATTGTGGCACCAAAGAAGGCCTGATCATGACGCCGCTGATTGAAGGTGGCGACGTGGTTGTGGCATTGGGTGACCGTATTCTGGGTCGTGTCATTGCCGAAGATGTTTACAAGCCGAATCAGCCAGGCGAGCTGGTTATTCCAGCGGGTACTCTGGTTGATGAAAAATGGGTTAAAACCATTGAGGCCGAAGGTATCGACGAAGTGTTGGTGCGTTCTGCCATTACCTGTGAGTCTCGCTCCGGTATCTGTTCCAAGTGTTACGGTCGTGACCTTGGTCGTGGTCATCAGGTGAATGTCGGTGAAGCGGTGGGTGTTATCGCGGCTCAATCGATTGGTGAGCCTGGTACCCAGTTGACCATGCGTACCTTCCACATTGGTGGTGCGGCATCGCGTTCCTCTGCGGCGGACAGTGTCCAGGTCAAGAACAAGGGTACCTTGCGGCTGCATAACCTCAAGACGGTTGCGCGTGAGAACGGTGATCTGGTGGCCGTATCCCGCTCTGGCTCGATTGCCATTGCCGATGTGAACGGTCGTGAGCGTGAGCTTTACAAACTGCCTTATGGTGCGGTAATCAGCTCAAAAGATGGTGCTGAAGTCGAAGCCGGGCAGAAAGTTGCCAGCTGGGATCCTCACACTCACCCGATCGTGACGGAAGTGACGGGGCGGATTGAATTCGTTGGTATGGATGAAGGCATTACCATCAATCGTCAGACCGACGAATTGACGGGCTTGTCCAATATCGAAGTGATTGATCCGAAAGATCGTCCGGCAGCGGGTAAAGATATCCGTCCAATGGTGAAACTGGTGGATACCACGTCAGGTAACGATATTTTCCTGCCTGGCACGAATGTTCCTGCCCAGTACATGCTGCCGCCTAATGCGCTGGTTAACCATGAAAATGGTACCGTGGTTGCTGTTGGTGACATTATTGCCCGTATTCCTCAGGAAACATCGGGTAACAAGGACATCACCGGTGGTCTGCCACGGGTTGCTGACTTGTTTGAAGCACGTAAGCCGAAAGAGCCTGCGATTCTGGCGGAAATCTCCGGTACCGTCAGCTTCGGTAAGGAAACCAAAGGCAAGAAGCGTCTGGTGATTACACCGAAAGATGGTGGTGAGCCGTATGAAGAGCTGATTCACAAATGGCGTCACCTGAACGTATTCGAAGGTGAAAACGTCGAAAAGGGTGAGATCGTTTCTGATGGCCCGTTAAATCCGCATGATATCCTGCGCCTCAAAAGCGTTGGCGATCTGGCCATGTACATCACCAACGAAGTGCAGGAAGTGTATCGCCTGCAAGGCGTTGGTATCGACGACAAGCACATTGAAGTGATTGTGCGTCAGATGCTGCGTAAGGTTCTGATCCATGATGCCAACGATACGACGTTTATTCCGGGTGATCAGGTAGAGTTTTCTTCCTTCCTCGAAGAAAACGAACGCATCGATACATCCGGTAAGATCCCGGCCAAGGGTGAGCGTGTGCTGCTGGGTATTACCAAAGCGTCGCTGGCGACGGAATCCTTTATCTCTGCGGCTTCCTTCCAGGAAACCACACGAGTGCTGACTGAAGGGGCTGTTACCGGCAAGGTGGATAGTCTGCGCGGTCTGAAGGAAAACGTGGTGGTGGGTCGTCTGATCCCGGCAGGTACCGGTCTGGCGTATCACGCCGAGCGCAAGCGTAAGCGCACCGTTCGTGATAACGAACGTCAGCGTTCAATGCCTGAAGTTCTGAGTGTGTCCGCAGAAGACATGGAAGCCAAGTTGAGCGAAGCGTTCAGTGACAAATAAGTCACCAGAGTGCTGAACTGTTTGAAAAAGAGCCCCTCGGGGTTCTTTTTTTTGCGTTGGGTTTTCTACAACCAATTTGCCCAGCTGGCCACGGCTGCTTTTCGGCATACCTTCCTGGTGGATTCGTTCTGGGTTCTGCCAAGCCAACTGCTTCAATTGTTAAAAATCGCACAGAAAAAGTTAATAAATGTAAATACAGTACCGCCTTCACGGAACTTTCTCTCATAACTTTACATTTAGGCTTGCAGGGATGCGTCTGATTAATCGTTTTTACTGGGTGTTTTTCATCGTCTTGCTGACAGGCTGTATGTCAGAGGATGACAAGTCTTCCAGTGTATTGTTGCTGAACATCACTTCAGGTGCCTCTGCGGCCGACCTGTCACTGGTTGATATCAGTCCGCAGGGTGAGGTATGTGAAGACCCGGCCGGGCTCTGTTATCGCTATGACAAGGGCGACAGGGTGGTACTGACCGCACAGCCAACCGAACGCCTTGTATTTGTGCGTTGGGAAGGCAGCGACGGCTGTGGCACCGCGCCGCAATGTCGTCTGGTGATGTCGCAAGACCGTCAGCTGACAGCGGTGTTGGAAGCCGCCGAAGTGACCGACCGCGACGGTGATGGTGTCGATGATATTGACGACGCCTTTCCGGATGATCCTGCCGAGAGTTCCGACCTCGATGGCGACGGCATTGGTGACAACAGTGATCCTGATGTTGACGGTGACGGTGTCGGCAACAACGACGACGCATTTCCTTTCGATGGCACTGAAACTTCCGATCTGGATGGCGACGGTACGGGTGACAATGCCGATCCTGACCGTGACGGCGATGGCGTCGACAACCAGTTAGATGCCTTCCCAGCAGATCCGTCAGAAAGCGCCGACCTCGACGGTGATGGTACGGGCGATAACGCCGACACTGACCGCGATGGTGATGGTTACAGTAACGATTCCGAAATTGCTGCGGGCAGCAGCCCCAATGATGCTGGCTCGGTGCCGTCCGACCTTGATGGCGATTTTATTCCTGACAACCAGGATGCCGACCGTGATGGTGACGGCGTGGCCAACGACGACGACCGCTTTCCGGATGATGGCTCCGAAAGTGCGGATCTCGACGGCGACGGCATCGGCGACAACACCGACCGCGACCGCGACGGCGATGGTTACAGCAATGCTTCCGAAACCACGTCAGGCAGCAATCCGAACGATGCCGAATCGGTACCGGCCGACCTCGACGGCGACTTTATTCCGGACGACCAAGACGAAGACCGTGACGGCGACGGGGTGCTGAACGACGTCGACTTGTTCCCCAATGATCCGGCCGAAAGCAGCGACCTTGACGGCGATGGTGTTGGTGACAACGGCGACCCTGATCGTGACGGCGATGGTTTTACCAATACGGCAGAAGTGACTTCAGGCACCAATCCGAACGATGCCGGCTCTGTACCTGCCGACCTTGACAGCGACTTTATTCCGGACGACCAGGATGAGGATCGCGATGGCGACGGTGTGCTTAATGAGCTCGATGCGTTCCCGGATGATGGCGCTGAAACACGCGATACCGACGGTGATGGCATGGGCGATAACGCCGACCCGGATGCCGACAACGATGGCTACAACGATGACGTTGAATTGGCCGAAGGCAGCGATCCGCTGCTGGACAGCTCGGTGCCAGCGGATATGGACGGTGACTTTATTCCGGACTCCAGCGACGAAGACATCGATGGTGACGGTTACAGCAATGACGTTGAAGCCCAGCTGGGGACATCGATCACCAATGTCTACGATATCCCTGCCGATCTCGATGGCGACTTTATTCCCGATCAGCTCGATGACGATCGTGATGGCGACGGCGTACTGAACGACAACGATGCCCTGCCGGATGACGGCAATGAAACTGCCGACCTGGACGGCGACGGTATTGGTGACAACAGCGACACCGATATTGACGGCGATGGCTTTGAAAACGCAGTAGAGCAACAGCTTGGAACCGACCCGCGCGACTCAGACAGTGTGCCTGCCGACCTCGATGGCGACCTGATTGCAGATGCGCTGGATTCTGACCGCGATGGCGATGGTGTTGCCAACAACGAAGACGATTACCCGGATGACGCCTCTCGCTACCTGGTGGAAGTGGTGGTGATGATCGACACACCGGTCAGCGGCTATTTAACCCGTGACACCCAGGTGCTGGTCACCGGCCGTGTGGTTGGCCCTGTCGATTCAGTGCGGGTCGAAGACGTTGATGCCACCCTGTCCGGCAATACCTTTACTGCGGAAGTGCTATTGGTGGAAGGCACTAACAAGCTCACCGCCGTGGGGCAGTTCAGCAGTGTGACCGGCGTGCGGGCAACCACCGCTACCCGCAATGTCATTCTTGATACCACTGCCCCCAATATCATTGTTTCCAGTCTCTCGGACGGCATGGTGACCACCGAGTCCAGCATTACCGTGGCAGGCAGTCTCGATGACTTGCGCTCCAATCTCAGTGGTGTGATTGAGCCGGTCGTGACCGTCAATGGCATTACTGTACCGGTGGTAGACCGTACTTTTGAGCTGCCATCCTACAACCTGCGCCCGGGCTCCAACGTGCTGACGATTCAGGCCACCGACGCCATGGGTAACTCCCGCCAGCTGACCCGTACCGTGGTGTATCTGAAGGATGCCGGTCAACGCATACTGGAGTTGTCGGGTAACAACCAGAGCGCTCAGGTAGAGGGCACACTTGGCGATCCGTTGACCGTGAAACTGGTGGACCGCAACAACCTGCCGATCAGCGACCGTGCGGTGACTTTCCGGGTAACCGAAGGTGACGGCGAGTTGCAGTCCGGTGCCCGTAGCGGACGGGACTTGCTGGTGCTGACCAACGAGCTTGGCATTGCCAATATCGAATTTACCCTGGGCAAGCGCTCCGGGGCAGGCAAGCACCAGGTTACTACCAGTGCCATTGGCTTCCCTGGCGTGGTGGTCTTTTCAGCCTCAGCCCAGGCCGCTTCTCCGGCCAGCATCAACGTTGCTCGCGGTAGCCAGCAAACCGGCATGATGGGCGCGGTGTTGCCTGAGCCGTTGATCGCCAAGGTGACGGATACCAATGGCAATGCCCTGGCTGGGGTCGATGTGGTGTTCCGGGTGGTGAAAGGCTCTGGTCAGGTGTACGCCGAGGACGCCGCTGCAGCTAACGAGGTGACGGTATCGACCGACCTTGATGGCAATGCCAGTGTCGATTTTGTGCTGGGTGCCACCCTTGCAGAGCTGGGGACCGCCAGCCAGATTGTGGTTGCCGAGGTCTACGGTCGTTCGGAACTGAAAACCGACTTTGTCGCTAATAACCTGCGTCCGGGCAACGTCCAGGACACGCTTATCACGGGGCTGGTGCTGGATAACAGCAACCTGCCGCTGCAAGGTGTGGAAGTCAAAATCAAAGGCAACGCCTTCAGTACCCGTACCGAAGTCACGGATGCCCAGGGCAAGCTCCGCTTCACCAATGCGCCGGTTGGCACTGTGCATCTGGTGCTGGACGGCAGTACCACCAGTCGGGATGGCGAGTGGCCACACCTGATGTTCGAAATGGTGACGATCAGTGGCCAGAACAACACCGTTGGCATGCCGATCTACTTCCCGAAAGTGGACTACGACGGCGGCAAGATTGCTGGCAATGACGAAGAAGTGGTGATTCCGATGCGTGGGGTGGCGGGTGCCCAGGTCATTATTCCGGCCAACTCGATGACCTTCCCTGACGGCCGTAAGTCTGGCCGCGTGATGTTCACCCAGGTGCAGACCGACAAGGTTCCCATGCCTGCACCAAACGGCAGTGTGTTTGACGTTGCCTGGACCTTGCAGCCTGCCGGTATTGAATTTGATCCGCCAGCACGGGTTTCCTTGCCAAACACCTTCAACGGTGCGCCGGGTGAAGAGCTGGAAATGTTCTCGTTCGACCACGACCTGATGGAATGGGTCAGCATCGGACCAGGGGTGGTGTCTGACGACGGTGCCACTATTACCTCCCGCGAAGGCCATGGTATTCGTCATTCCGGTTGGGGTGGTGTACCGCCTGAGCCGGAAGATACCTGCAACATTTCCTGCGACAGCGACGATGAGTGTGTTGCCCGCTCGAAGAATCCGGATTCCTGCAGTTGTGACTCTGAACGGCTCGACGACAAGGTCAAGTCAGAACAGGACAACAAGGACTGCAAGACCCTGAAATGTACCGGTTGGGACCCGGCGGATGAAACACCGGATGACAGCACCACCGATGGGGACTGTAAAACCACCCGGTGTGTTGCTGGTTCACCCTCGGCAGAAGCAGACGACAGCGATATTCCCGACCCGAGCAAACGTGATGACAACAAGTGCAAAACCTGCAGTGAAGGGGAAGTGGTACCGGCCAATGAAGAAACATCCTGCTCGGATGATCCTGAGAAAGCCTGCTTTGTCTGTATCGACGGCACCTGTAAGCGGCCAGACTGTGGCGCCAGTAATGAGAAAAAAACTCGCGCATTGGGAGGTAGCAACGATATTTCGACGAGCTTCGATGAAGCTATTTCTGCTTGGTCTAGAAGTCCTTATATCAATATTTCGCAGCTGAGTTGGGAAAACAAAGGCTCTATTGAGACGGGTGAAGAGTGTTGCAATTGCGACGAAGGGCCAGAGCCCAAGGCTTATGAAAAGTTGTCCCTCAATAGCTCCGTATCGATCAAGGCAACCGCTGCACTTCCCGGGTTCGGATTGGCAATGCAGTTTCCAGCTAAGCATGTTGGATTAGGCGTTTGGGCAAGTGCAACGTTGGAAGTGGGAGCTGTCGCAAGGGGGAGTGCCAGTTTGGCCGCTTCTGTTGAACATAAAAATACAGAGTGCAATACCGATGAGCCTTGCTCCGAATTCTCGGCAGGGGGCGAACTCACATTGTTTGGTGGTGCTACCTTTACCGCTGAAGGAAAGATAGAGAGCTGCGGGTTCTCCGACCCTGACGATGGGGACTGCAATGATTTGCTTGCATTGGGCGCTGCTACCGACGTCGGCATTGAAGCGAAAGGTGGCTTACGCGCTCTCGGCTATATTGGTGAAAACTGCCCGAGTGGATGTGCCGGATTCTATCTGGAAGAAACCAAGGCTGTTGCGAGGCTCGAATTGAAATTTGTCGCTGGCGGCGTTTATGAGGGCAGCTATCAAATTGAATCTACCCAAACCATCTTTGAAAAAAACAGTTACGGGTCGTGTGATTAATGATGACATTTGATTCCACCGAAGGGGTGTTGACCATCAACACTCGCAATGCAGAGGGGGCTCGCCAGTTTGGCAAGATATTACTGGCCATTGCTTCTGTGTGTCTGTTCGCCGCTTTTTTTGAGCCTGTGGTGCACTGGGCTTTGGGCTTGTTTATATTTTTTTTATTCGCACTTGGTGCGGCGATGATCACTTATCAACAGCAGGTCGTGATTACCTCTGAAAAGCTGGTGGATAGACGATATCAGTGGTTTCGGCACAAGGAAAAGGTGTTGGAATTTTCTGATGTTGATCGGATATGTATTGGGTTTGATATTGCCCGAGGTACAGCCCCAACGATCAAATCGAAATATTTTATATTTCCGATCTTGGTCATTAAAAAATCAGCTTTTAGTAGGCATGGTGAGGAATTTAATCTGCTGGGGATACTTACCTATAAAAACTTTAATACCAGGCCGGAATTCTACGACTTTATGGTTGTTCTCTCAGAGTTAACTGGGCTTGATGTTTTCGCAGAGAAAAATTGTCCGCCCGAAATAATAGAGCGGTTTGGCAAGGATCGGTGGCGTTGATATGAGTGGCAATTTAGTTGGCAAGCAGTGTTTGATACTCTTGGGTATTTGCAAAGCATTCATGGTATCGGGGTCTATGTACTAATGATTAATATCAACCGGACTCTGGGGGTGATTGATATCGACTCACCATTAGCAAAAATTTTTCGCTCTTTGGGGAAAGGAGCACTCTGGATTGGTGTTTTGGCACTGGTGTTTCTGACGATTGGTCCAGGGTTGAGGTGGCAGGCCATTGTAGTGGTGTCAGTACTGTTTTTCATCCCGGGTTGGTTACTGCTGCGATACAAGCTTCATGTTCTGATTACCAAAGAAAAGCTGCTGGAAAGGAAAATCCGCTTTTCAAAAGAAAAACGAATCGAAATCCGTTTTGACGATGTGAACAGAATTTGCCTGATGTTCAGAATCGCAACTGCCTCCAGTGCGGGAAACCGGAGCTCGTTTATGGTTTACCCGATGCTGGTACTAAATAGTCAGGGTATTGCTCGTTATGGCGACGATTACTATTCGTTGCTGGGCAATTTCAGTTTGGACGAATTTGCCAACCGCAAGGAATTTTTTTGATGCGCTGGACGATTTTTCAGAAATCACCGGGTTACAAGTAACCGCAAGTAAACACTGCCCGCCAGAAGTACTTGAACGATTTGAAAAAGATAAATGGAGGTAATATGGCTGTTTTAATAACCACGGTAATCCGGCGGGTGCTGCGCTGGGCGATGGCAATTTCCTCTGTGTCTTTGGCATGTCAGGCGACGGCGGCAAACGTACCACTGGTTCACAACTGTTTGGCGTTTGATGGTCAGAATTGCAGCGTTTCTGTATCGGTTCGTAAAAAGTCGGTGTCAATGTGGCTTGACCAACCGGATGCCAGTGTTCCCGAAGCTGTAACATCTGTATTGAAAGAGTATTACGCCGCTGCCCGCAATAATGATACCGCTAAAATTGCCGATACCTTTTCGGTCGCGGATAAAAGCCGCTCGAAGATCCTGGAGGAAATGCGTAAAAACCCTGGCAAGTACGCGCGCTTCTATCAGGTCAAGGCCGTCAAGCTCAATATGCTGGCGAGCATTGGTCTCTATTACCTGGTTGGCGTCGAATGGTACGGTGAGGGCAGCAAGCGTTTGGCTGGCTGGTCAGAGCTGGTGCATTGTGCCGATGACTGTAAAATGAGTGCGCAGATGATGTCTGCCTCTGACCCACTGATTAATTTCGCAAATGTGGTGGTGTATCCGGGTGAATCCATTCAACAACCTGTCGGTGGCCATGTTATCGAATACCCGCAGTCTTCGGATCGTTCGGGTATTTTTGGCTATCAGGCCAGCGGTAATAACGCGCAATTAAAAGCGAAGTTCGCTGCGGTCAAAGAGTTGCGTCAGGCATTCCTGGATAATCAGGATATCATCGCCAACGCTGGTGATGACATTGTGGCAAAAATCGTTGCCACCATGTCTCCCTATTGGAATAACCCAAACTCCACCGACGTTACCTACTTGCCTCGGCCAAACTCGACCGGGATGCACGCGCTGAATGTTATTTCCTTGAATGCCGTTCTGGCCAATGTTCAGGAGATATCTCCTTTGCTTCTGATTCAAGGCAATTATGTCGATTTCGTATTTTTCAAAATGAAATTCTCGGATACCGACCAACGACTGGCCTTTCTTGCCGTTGGCGATAACGGAAAAATCGTACCGCAAATCCAGTTGGAACGGACGGATGGGGTCATTGCCCAGGCATTTCAAACCAGTGTTGTGTATCGGGATATACAGCAGCGTTTGATGCCGTGAGCTAGCTCGTAAGGGTTGTTGAATACGCTATGTCAGGGTTTATGGCGGGGTGAATGCTGCACCCCGGAGGAATAGTTATGACTGTGAATCGAATATCAAAAGGTGTTTCGGTGGGTTTTGTTCGAAATATAACAGGGCTGTTATTTGCAGCCCTGATAGCGTCGGTATGCCATGCCGATTATCAGATTGATGGTATGACGGTGAATTACACCGCCAATACCGATGGCCAATACCTGATCGACAGCAAGTCCGAAAGCAGCCGGGATCTTGCCGAGGGCGAATCCATCCAGTTTGCAATCAACCAGTCGTTTTCGGTGCGTGGTGAAACCTTCAAGGAATCTTTCACACCGGCCGCTCAGGTAGCCAATCTGAACCGCTTGCCGGGCTTCAGTCTGCCTCCTTCGGTGCATGCCCAAACCCTGTTTTACCAGTATTTCAATGGTGCTGTTGGCGTTCCTGTATGTCGTGCACTGGTCGTTGATCCGGGCCTGGCTCCGGCGTCGGCCGTACCGGCAACCATGAAACGTTTGCTCAAATCCCTGCAAGCCAATTCGGTTGAGTATCAGCTGGCGACCGGCCATCTGGTGATCGACTGTCAATCCCGATAATGGATACCGCCATGAAGCTGATTTCCCTCACCCTGACCGCTGTACTGGCGTTGCTGCTGGCCGGTTGCCAAGACCAGCACAAGGCAGCAGACGTTGCTCCGGCCGCTGTCGCTGATTCGGCAAAAGACGCCCATCTGGAGCAGATCAATCAGCAGTTGCAACAGCTGACTGCCGAAGTCGTGCGACTGCAACAGCAGGTGGCCGCGATACCAGCCGCCGCCGCTGCTCCGCAGGCCCAGCAACCGCGCCGTCTGGCGCTGGGACTGAGCGACACCCGCCAGCGTCTGGGCAGTGACGATGTCGAGTACGCCATTGTTGAGTTTATGGACTACCAGTGCCCTTACTGCGTGCGTCACTCCAGCCAGACACTGCCAACGTTGAAGCGCAAATACATTGACAGCGGGCTGGTGCAGTACGTGGTCAAGGATTTCCCACTGGAATTTCATGCCCAGGCTGAGAATGCCGCCATCGCTGCCCGTTGCGCAGCAGAACAGGGCCAGTTTGAAGCCATGCATAACGCGCTGCTGGAAAACACCCGCAGCCTGTCGTCCTCCATTTATGACGGACTTGCCGCCGGGATCGGCTTGCAGGCCGACGCCTTTGAAAGCTGCTTCAACGAGCCGTCACAGCTGACGGATCTGCGCAAGGATGTTTCCGAAGCGGTGCGGCTGGGGGTTTCTGGCACACCTCGCTTTCTGATCGGACGGGTTGATGGTGATGATCTGGTCGATTTTGTTTCCGTTTCCGGTGCCCAGTCGCTGGCACGCTTCGACGAAGCCTTGCAGCAAGTGTTTAACCAGGGGGCCTGATCACGATGAAACGTGTGTTCGGTATTGCTGCCGTGCTGGTTGCCCTGGCTGCGCTTGTGGTGTTGCTGCGCTGCATCGGGCTGGCACAGCCGTTATCGGATCGCTGGCAGTGGCACGATGGCGAGCTGTCTGCGGGGCAGCTGGCGTCAGTCATTGGCGAGCTGCAACAACAGTCTCTGCCTGCGGAAGTGTTCGACAGCGAAGACCTGTCGGGCTGGCTGGCCGGGCGATTGGCTGAGGTGGATATCAACGGCCAGGCCGACGACAGCGCCATTGCGGAGACGCGGTTGATCCAGTACGCCGAACTGCTGGCTGCGGTACATGGCGTTGGCAATTGGCGCGACATTCCGGGCTGGTATCAGCACACCTATTTGGCCGCTGACGCCATGGCGAACGACTACCTGAACCTCTGCCGCTTGTGGTTCAAGCGTGGTGCTGCCTTGCAATGGCAGCTGACAGCACTTGAAGAACAGCTGCTGGCGGCGCTGGTCAGCGCCAGCACCACAGCCCCTGCCGCCTGTCAGTCAGAGCAGGATCTGCTGGCCATGTATCGCGGCGTACAACAGCAACAGAACGGCATTGGCTGGTTGGCTCCGGCGGCACTGCGACAGCTGTGGATACGGCAATTGCACGGCCGATATAGCGGCGAAGCGCCGTTGCAACAGCGACTGTCGACGGTATCGGATCTGATACGGATGCTGGCTGCGGGCCGCAGTGACGAGCAAATCGCCAGTGCCCGGGCGTTGGCTTTGCTGACTCCAGCAGAAGCCTTGCCTGCGTTGCGGTTCCAGCTGCTGATCCAGTCTGCGGAACCCTTGCAGCTGGCCATTGTGTCGGCCTTGTCCGGTTATGGATCGGCGCTTCGCCCGTATCTGCCGCAGCTCAAATTGCTGCAACGTCAAACTCCATCCGACGCGCTCAAGTCGGGTATTCAGCACCTTATTCAGAAAACCAATGGACACTAGTTTCGCCATCGCTCAGGAAGAGGTTAAGTCATGAACGTGATACACGGTTGGTCAACATCGCTGCGGTACTTGCTGGGCGTGTTGCTGTTATTGGCGGGCTTTGCTTCGCCATGGCTGCAGGCAGCAGAAGAGGGCACTGATAGCGAAGGCAATGCTTTCACCTACATCAGTGTGATCCCCCAGCTGGATGAACGCTGCACCATTAATATTCTCAATGGCTCGGCACAGGTGCAGGAAGATGGCTCTTTCACCTTGCTGACGCCGTTGTCGACCAATGTGCCCTACCGGGCGCGGGCAATTTGCGATTACGACGGCGATATTGTTTATGGCGAGTCGGCACTGCTATACGGCGTGCCCAATGGTGAAACCGCGGTCGGGGAAATTTTCTTTGACCAGTTCCACCCGATTCCGGTATCGCTCGATTTGCAGGTCAGCACCACCCAGCTCGACGTTAACACTCCGGTGGTGTCGCTGACCGCGCTGGCGCAATTGCCGGATGGCACGCAATCCAATCTGACGGCCGCCAGTCAGGGCACCGTGTATGCCACGACCTCAGACGTTGTGTCGGTGTCGGAAGATGGCGTCGTGACCGCCAATCGTTCCGGTCATGTGATTGTATCGGCCCGTCACGAAGGGGTGATGGCGTCGACTGAGTTTGATGTGTTCTTCCCGGTCGACACCGATTCTGACGGTATGCCGGACGAATATGAAATCCGCAACGGCCTCGACCCGGCTTCGGCTGCCGATGGTCAGGCTGACCGCGATGGCGATGGCCTCAGCAACTATGAAGAGTATCTGCTTGGTACTTCGCCGCTGCATGCCGATACCGATGGCGACACCATCAACGACGGTGACGAGGGCGCACTGGGCACCGACCCGTTGAATCCGGACAGTGATTCCGATGGTCTGGTTGACGGTGAGGAAGTGTTGCGTGGCACCGATCCACTGTCTGCCGATACCGATAACGACGGCATTCCGGATGCGGTCGAGGTGCACTTTGGCCTTGATCCGACGGTACAGAATGCAACCATTGATATCCATGGCCGGGTGATTGACAGCGCCGGTGAAGCGGTGATGTCGGCCTCGGTGGTTGCCTTTGATACCTTCTCGGCGCTGTCCGCTGCGGACGGCCGTTTCACTATCCACAATGTGCCGGTAGTTAATGGCTCGATCGTGCTGAATGCCCGGGTGGTGCGTGCCGGTGTGATTGAAGACGGCGTGTCACTGTCGCTGACACCGGTTGAGGGCGAAGACCTCGACGCCGGTGACATTGAAGTGGCTGCCATTTTTGGCCAGGTGTATGGCACCGTCACCAATCCTCGTGGCGAGGTGGTCGTCAATGCGCGCCTGAGCATTGGGCTTGGCGACAGTGACGAGGTGCGTTATCGTAATGCCGATTATCAGGGCATGTTCCAGCTTGCAGACCTGCCAGCGGGAACCATTTCGATCGTGGCGCAAGACCCGCGCACCGGTCTGTACGGTGTTGGAGAAGGGCAGCTGCTTGATGGCGGTAACCTTGAACTGAATATCCAGTTGCGCGCCTACGGAACGATCAAGGGCAAGGTGCTGCTGGCCGATGGACTGACCAGTGCTGGCGAGGCCCGTCAGGTTACCCTCAGCCGCTCAGGCGGTGGCTATGTCTCCAGTACCACCACCAATGCCTTTGGTGAGTATCAGTTTGAATTTGTACCGCTTGGCGAATACACCATCGAAGCCTTTGGCGACGGTTTGCAACGGGCCCGTTCTACCGTGGTGCTGTCTGGTACAACCCAGGTTAACAATGCTGACCTGGTGTTCCTTGGCATTGGCAGTGTGAGCGGATTTGTGGAGTCGTCTGCGGGCACGCGGATGGTCGAAATGGCGGTCAAGCTGAGTGGTTCCTCCTTGTTTGACCAGTCCCTGACCACAGTTACCGACAGCCAGGGGGTGTTCCATTTTGCCAATGTCTATGTGGGTGACTTCCAGGTGTCGGTGCGTGACAGCGCCACCGGGCTGGCAGGCAGCGCCCAGGGCGCCATTGATCTGGATGGCGAGGAGCGGCAGGCCAATATGACCCTGACGCCGACCAGCTCGGTGACCGGTGTGGTGTACAACCACGACGCCAGCATCGCTGCTGCGGCCAGCGTCAGTCTTGATGACCAGCAAACCACTGCTGCCGCCGACGGCAGCTATCGCTTCGACAATGTGCTGGTGGGCAAACGTACGGTCAAGGTAACTACCGCCAATGGTGATATTGGTTCGGCCGCCGTCAACGTCGATGCTGCCAACGCCACCTTCACTGCTGACGTGGTATTGAACGGTCTGGGTCAGGTCGATGTGCAGGTGAAATCGTTCAACGGCAAACCTGTGCCCGGTGTCGATGTGACCATCTCGGGCGCGGCAACCTACCAGCTGGTCACCAACGACAGTGGTGTTGCCTCGTTTGCCAACGTACTGGCGGGGTCGTTGCACATCTCCGCCTTTGATGCCATTGGTCGTCTTGGTGGCAATCTCAGTACCCAGCTGAACGCCGGGGAAGACATTGATGCCGTGGTGACGCTGGAAGCGGCTGCAGATATTCGCGGTACCGTGTACCAGGCCGATACGGTGACGCCAGCGTCCAATGTGACCGTCAGGTTGCTGCCTGCAAACCTTGAGGTGGTGACCGGTTCGGATGGCAAATACCAGTTCAACATGCAGCCGCTGGGCATGTCGCCGTACCGTCTGCGAGTGATGGATTCATCCAATGTCCAGCGTGCCAGCGCCAGCGATATTGAGCTGCACCAGAACGGAGAAATTGTGGTGGTCGACATGACCATGATTGGCAATGGTTCGGTCAGCGGTCAGGTGTATACGCCGTCGGGGTCACTGGCGGCCGGTATTCCGGTATCGATCACCAGTTCGGCGGGCGGTGATGCTGACTCCACCGCCACCGATGCCTACGGCAACTATCTGCTGCGCGACATTCCACTGGCCGGTTTCAGTGTTGAAGCTGTCGACAGTACCAACCGCTTTGCCGGTACTGCCAGCGGCACCCTGACGGAGGATATCACCGAGGTCAGCGCCGACATTGGGATGCTGGAAAACCAGTTGCCGGGTTCCACCTCGCAGCTGGAGAACTTCTTCGACGGCAACGGATTCTCGTACGGTGTTCGCCGGGATGGCAGTGTTGGTGATGGCACCCGCAATGTGTTCCGTGGTGACGGCGATGTATTCCGTGGCGCCGGTCGTCTGGATGTGCTGATCGACGGTGAACGGTTTGCCTTCGACAGTGGTGTGCCAAGCGTCATCAGTGACGGCCGGGAAACCTCGATCCGCAAGGTGTTCGATGCTGGCATGACGGTTACCCGCCGTTTGTTTGTGCCGCGCGATGGCTATTTTGCCCGTGCCATTGAAACTGTCGCCAACAATACCGAGGAAGTGCAACTCGTCGAGTTGCAACTCGACAGCCACTACCAGATTTCCAATTACGACCGCGACGTCAGCGGCACTACCCGTCGGGTGGCTGTGCCAATGGCGGTGGTGACCTCGTCCTCCGGCGACAGTTTCCTCAACATCAGCAGTGGTGAAGCAGACCGCTGGGTGCTGGTCGATGACGACATGGATCAGGACCCGTTTGAATCCGGCAACCAGCCTGCGGTGGTACACATTCTGGATGGTGAAAGTGCCGGTGTGCAGGCGGTGTCGGGCGAATTTCTGACCGGTTCTTCCGGCGGTGTGAACCGCATGCGGCTGTCATGGATGGTGGTGGTGAATCCGGGCGAATCCCGCTCCATCATGCACTTTATCTCGCAGCAGACCGATCGCGCCGCAGCGCTGGCGACCGTTGATCGCCTCAGCCAGTTGCCACCTGAGGCGCTGCGTTGGTTGTCGCCACAAGAGTCTGCACAAATCGTTAACTTCAATGTGCCGGAGGTGTCTGCACTGGCACCGCTGCCAGCACTGCTCAACCACATCAGTGGTCAGGTGCAGGAGTTTGATGGCGCTGAAGTCGTTGCCAACGCCAGTGTCCGCTACCAGAGTGAACATCCGCTGTTCCGCCGACTGCGGGACGTGCGCTCCAACAGCTACGGCGAGTTTGCCTTTGCGAGTCAGTACCGCAACGATGCCTCGGCAGGATACATCCCGGATGCGGATTTCAGCCTGACGGCATCGCACCCGCAAACCAGTACCCGAATGCAGTTTGATTTCCCGGCCAGTGCGTTCGACAGTGAAGGTCATGCTGTCGCCAACCTGATCTTTTCGGATACCGGCAAGATCAGCGGTACGGTGCGCCGTTACGACGGCGTGGTGGCCAGTTACGGCTACGTCGAGCTGATGGGGGAAACCCTTAACAGTGCCATCAAGACCGGCATTGACGAAGACGGCCAGTTTGTTTTCAACGGCCTGTTGCCTGGCGCCTATAACCTGATCGCGACCTTGCCAGACCCCAACGGCACGTCCATTGGTGGCTCGGTGGATGTACAACTGGTTGCCAACCAGCAACTGGTGCGCGACATCACCCTGGCCCAGGTGAACTCGGTATCGGGCGTTGTCACCAACGGTGCCGGCACAGTGGAGGCGGGTGTCACCGTGAATCTGTTGAGCGCTGGCTTCGAGCGCCAGATTCGCACCGATTCCGCAGGCTACTACGAGTTCCTCGACGTGCCGCTGGGGGATTATCAGGTGACCATGACGGACCCGAACGTTGGCAATACGATTGAATACGCCATCACTGTTGGTGACGGCGAAGGTGTAGTTCAGAACTTCGGGCTGACGCCGGTTGGCCAGTTACTGGTTACGGTGGGCTACGATGACGAAACCATTGGCAGTCTGGTCCGGGTGCGCTATCAGACCGAGCTACGCGGCACTCGCTGGCTCAGCGCTGGTAGCACCTCCGGCCAAGGCTGGGTGCAGATTAATAATGTGCCAGTGGGAGACTGGCAGGTTGAGGTTACCAACCCCAACAACGCCGAACTGCAAAGCATTGAGCAAGGCACTCTGGCCAGCCACGACCAGCAGCAAGCCGTCAATGTCACCCTGGCCCGCGACATGGCGCCCACGGCAACGATGACAGCACCGGTCGACAATGCCAGCTTTATTGAAGGCAGCTCGGTCACCACGGCGCTGGAGATCAGTGATGACTACGGCATCAAGCAGGTCGACTTCTATCTGGCTGGCAACTATCTCGGTCGCGACTACAGTGCGCCGTTCCAGTTCACTTTCCTGGCAGACCATGAGCCGGGTGAGGTCGTGGTTGCTGCCGAAGTGCTCGACAAGGGCGCCAACCGGGTGACAGTGCAACGCACCATCACCATTGTTGACGACGAAGAACCACCGCAGGTCAGCTGGCTGACCCCAGCCAGTGGCAGCAGCTTTATTGAAGGCCAGTCCGTCAACTACAGATTTGAAGCGTCGGACAACACCGCCTTGCGCAAAATCGATCTGCTGGTCAATGGCGAGCTGATCAACAGCCACAGCGGCAGTGATTCCGGCAACTGGGCAATTGCCGATGACTATGCCGCCGGTGGCATAGCCGAAACGCTGATGCTACGGGCCGAAGACATTGCTGGCAACACCGCCAGTGCGACCCTGACGCTGCAAATTGAAGAAGACCAGGCTCCGACGGTGAGCTGGGCTGCCGATACTCCGGCGGCAGGCAGTGGTTTCCTGGAAGGAATGGCGGTCAGTGTGACGGTCGACGCCAGCGATGATATGGGACTGGCCAAGGTCGAGCTGTATGCCGATGGAGAGCTGCTGACCACCCGTTTTTCCTCGCCGTATCGCTTTGATTTCGATATGCCACTGCTCGACAGTGTTGAAAATCCGTTAACGCTGGTGGCGCGTGCCTACGATACCCTGGGGCAAACGTCTGACAGCGCCGCTCTGGACTTGCTGATCGAAGAAAATCTTCCTCCTGCCGTGAGCTGGAATGCGCCAGCCATGAACGACAACTGGGTTGAAGGTGAGCTGAAAACTCTGGCGGTCAATGCGGCCGACGATATCGCCCTACTGCGCGTCGATTTCTATCTCAATGGCAGCTTGATTGGCTCGGTCGACGCTGCCCCTTATGAACTGGAATACCGACTGCCATCCGGCAGTGGTGGCGAAACCATTCAATTGACGGCCACCGCCGTCGACAGCATCAACCAGTCCACCAGTGAGTTGCTGACACTCAACCGGGTCGACGACCTGATTGCACCACAAGTAGCGATTACCGCCCCCAATGATGGCAGCATCGTGACCCTGGGTGAAAGCGACGTGGTGATTGTGATCGACACCTCGGGTAGTGCAGGCAGCAGCTCCGGTGCCGACGTGGATGGTGATGGTTCGGCCGACAGCATTCTGGCAGCCGAGGTATTTGCTTCCAAGCAACTGCTGAACTTCCTCAACCCGCTGACCACCCGTGTTGCTGTTGTCGACTTCTCCAGCTCGGCGGTGGTGGTGTCTGGCCTGTCGGACGACTTTGAAGCCGTGGACCTGGCACTCGACCAGATTCTGGCCTCTGGTGCCTCCGGTGGCACCAATTTCACCAACGCCATGAATGCCTCCATAACCGAAGTCATGGGTGCCCGCTCACGACCCAAGGCCTCGGCGGTGCTGCTGTTCATGTCGGACGGCTCGGCCGCTTACCCGACCGCAAGCGTCAGCACCGCCATTAACGCCGGTATCATCGTCAATACCTTTGCGGTAGGTGGTGGCGCCGATGGCACAGTGCTGGAGCAAATTGCCGATGCTACTAGTGGTGTTGCAACAGAGGTTTCGGACGCCAGCAAGGTGGTCGAAATCCTACCCAAAACCGTGCTGTTCGGCCTCGACTCACTGATCTCCCTGGCAGAGGCCAGCGACGACGTTGCCGTGCGTGACGTCACCCTGCGTACCAGTCTCGCCGATGGCACTGTGCTGGATGAGCAGCTGGATAGCGAAGCGCCATACAGTCTGGCCTCAGCGCTGCCAAGCGTGGATGAGGCGGTCGAGGTGATCGTGCAGGCGGTGGCAACCGACTATGGCGACAACAGCACTGATTCGGCAGCGGTCAGCGTGACGCTGTTGCCAGCCGAAACCGAACCTGTGCTGGTGGAGCTGAATCCGCAAAACGCAGCCAGTGGCTCCAACGTGCGAGTCTATGGTCGTTATCTGATTGCCGATGGCACCGATATTCCGTCAGCGAGTGACAGCGGTGAAATTGCCGTTAACACCGTGTACCTGAATGGCCAGCCGATCACACCAGTGTCTTCGACCAAGAGCGTCATCCTGATACAGCTGCCAGCCGGTTTCGCCAGTGGTGAGCTGTATATCGATGTTGACGGCTTCCAGACCAACAGCCTTGCGCTGACCATCGACGACGACCAGGACGGCCTCAGCAATGAGCAGGAAGCACTGCTTGGCACCAACCCGGCGGTGGCCGACAGCGATGGTGATGGCCTCAACGACGGCGATGAAGTCAATCTGCATGGCACTGACCCGTTACTGGCTGATACCGACGCCGATGGCATCAACGACCTGGTGGAAGTACAGCAGTCGCTGAATCCGCTGGACCCGACCGACGCCAACGGCGATGCCGACGGTGACGGCGTCAGCAATATTGATGAGCTGGGCCTGGGCACCGGTATCAACGATGCCGATAGCGACAACGACAACCTGTCGGACGGTGACGAAGTCAGCCTCGGTACCGACCCGCTGGACAGTGATAGCGACGACGATGGCCTTGCCGACGGCGCTGAAGCCGCGGTGGGCGCTGACCCGCTGTTGGCCGACACCGATGGTGACGGCATCAATGACGCAGACGAAGCCAACTATGGCCTTGATCCTGCCGATGCCAGCGATGCCAACATCGACAGTGACGGCGACGGCCTGATCAATATCGACGAAATTGCGCTGGGTTCCGACCCGGGCAATGTCGACAGCGATGGTGATGGTCTCAGCGATGGCGATGAGCACAACAGCTACAACACCTCGCCAACCAATGCCGATACCGATTACGACGGCGACAGCGATGGTGTTGAAGTCGCGGCCGGTACCGATCCGAACGATCCGCAATCGAGCGTGACCGTGGGACTGTCCGGCAGTCTGTTTGACAGTGACAGCAACGAGTGGAATGTCTCCAGTTACGGCACCATCAACTACGGCCACTATGTGTTCGATCCAGGCTTCTACCTCAAGCTGAACGGCTCGCTCTTCAACGACAGTGACTACCGTGCGGTGCGTGAGCGCGACGATTTGTGGCTGCTGGAAGACGACATCACCGTGAATGACGCCGTGACGTCAACGGCGGTTACCCTGCGGGTTGAGCGCCACATTCATGTGTCGACGCTGAAACCTATGATCCGCTACGTAGAACAGCTGCATAACAACAGCGACACTGACGTTACCCTGCAGGTGTGGCTGGATACCGACTTCAACTACGACAGCTCGTCGACACTGGTGAGCAAGTCGAGTGGAACCGATACCAGCACCCTCAGTGCTGCCGATCACTACGCTATCTTCGACGACAGCGATGGCTCGGGCCGCAAGGCCTCCGCTTTCCTGTGGTCGGATGACAGTGCGCCGGTGATGCCAGCGGATTCCACCTTTGCCGGTGACGACCTCGACTTCTATTGGGATGTCACTGTGCCTGCCCATTCGCAGGTATCCATCATGCACTTTGTTGCGCTGGGCACTACGCAGACGGACACAGCCAACCTGCTGGCTGAGATGGTGCAGCTGGACAGCAACTGGATTGGCGACCTCAGCCTGGAGAAGCTGTCGTCAGTGGTGAACCTGGGAATGGACGCCGACGGCGATGGTTTGCCTGACCCGATTGAAGTGGCGATTGGCACCAGCACCGCGTCGACCGATAGCGACAACGATGGCCTTGGTGATCGTTTCGAGTACGAATCCGGACTGGATCCGCTGCTGGCCAATTATCCAACCGCCGACTTTGACGGCGACGGCCTCAGCGCTGCCGATGAGATGCTGGCAGGTACGCTGGAGAACAATGCCGATACTGATGGCGACGGCCTGGACGATGGCGCTGAAATCAGCGCCGGCACAGACCCATTGCTGGGCGACAGCGATGGCGATGGCCTGTCCGACGGCTATGAAGTCGACACCTTTGGCAGTTCGCCACTGTTGGCAGATAGCGATGCCGATGGCCTCAATGACGGTGTGGAAGATTCCCTTGGGCTGAACCCGAATGCGGCCGACAGCGATGCCGATGGCTTGGATGACGCTACCGAAGTCAGCCTTGGATTCAATCCGTTGGACCCGGACGATGCCGCTGCCGATCCCGATGGTGACGGCTTGAGCAATCTTGAGGAGATCGCTCAGGGAACCGATTTCGACAATCTTGATACCGATGCCGATGGCCTCAATGACGGCGATGAAGTCAGCCTGGGTACCAATCCGCTGGACAGCGATAGCGATGGTGACGGCGATAGTGATGGCCTTGAAGTTGAGGGTGGTTCAGACCCGCTTGATGCCAACTCCAGTATCTCGGTGGCGTTGCCGTACACCCTGACGGACGGCGCTGGCAACAGCTGGACGTTTAATTCCGGTGGCTACGCCAACTCCATTGGAGAGGACGGCGGTCATACATCACGGCTGTTTAACGAATACTCCGATCTGCAATGGGATACGCGAGCGCTGCGCCTGAGTGACAGCCAGCTCGACTTTGTTGGCAGCTTCTTCTCCTGGGAAGAAACGACCAGCGTCGAGGTGAATCGTGCAGTGACGGTATCAGCGACCCGTGGTTATGTTCGTTACCTCGATACCTTTACCAACATTTCGACCAGCCAGCTGCTGCTGCCGGTGCGACTGCACTTCTATCTGCCATCCGCTTCCGCCACCGCGATGGTTGCTGACGATGGCAGTTCAGAGCTGGACCGGCAACACCAGTGGGCGCGCACCCAGATGCTTGCCAATGGTTATCAGGCGGCCTTTATGTGGCGCACGGCGGCAGGTCTGGAACCGGATGCGATCAGCCAGAGTTCGATGGAGTTCTATGTTGAATACAGGCTGACGCTGGCACCGGGCGAAACGGTCAACCTGATGCACCTGGTGGCGGCCGATACCGACGTCTCGGTACTGGAAGCCCTGATGCAGGATCTGGCGCAAAATCCGTCGGCCTTCTTTGACGGTATTTCTGCGGCGCAGCAACAAACCATGCCCAACATGGTGATCGACAGCGATAGCGACGGCCTGCCGGATTATGTCGAAGCCACACTGGGGACCGACTCGGCGCTGGCGGACTCTGACGGCGATGGCCTGCTCGACGGTTTTGAGGTGCAGTGGGGATTTGATCCGCTGGTTGCTGGTGATGAATCCGCAGATGCAGATGGCGACGGACTTGATAACCTCACCGAGCAGGGGCTTGGCAGTAATCCAACCCAGGCTGATAGTGATGCAGACGGACTCGATGATCAGCTGGAAGTCTCATTGGGTACGTCACCGGTCGCCGCCGACAGTGATGGTGACGGCCTGGCTGACGGTGAGGAAATCAACAGCCACGGCACCGACCCGCTGCTGTCCGACAGTGATGCTGATGGCCTCAGTGATGGTGAGGAAGTTGGCTTGGGCAGCAATCCGACCGTGGCGGACACCGATGCTGACGGCATGACCGACGGCTTTGAAGCCCTCTATGGCCTTGATCCCAACGATGCCCAGGATGCTGCAACGGATATCGACTCTGATGGCCTGACCAACCTGCAGGAATTTACCGTGGGCACACACCCAGGGCTGGCCGACAGCGACAACGATGGTTTGTCCGACCAACAAGAGCTGGATGTGACGCAAACCTCGCCAGTCAATAGCGACACTGACGGCGATGGCCTCGGCGACGGTTTTGAAGTCGACTATGGTTTCGATCCCAACCTGGCCGGCGAGCAAGTCCTTGACGGCGATGGTGACGGGCTGACCAACGCGCAGGAATTTGCGCTGGGCACAAACCCGACACTGGCCGATAGCGACGGGGATGGCGTTGACGATGCCAGCGATGAAATGCCGTTGGACCCGACCCGCACCGAACGCATTGACGTGCTGGTAGTGGTGGATGTTGGTGACGAAGAGGGCATTGAGCTGGCGTTGGTGAATGCCCTTACGGCGGCATCGCTGGACTATCAGGTGATGATGGGCAGTGAGCTGGAAACATCCATGCAATCCGGGTTGATCGATGATCTGCGCGACCAGCTGACGGCCTACAAGCTGGTGTTGTGGACCAATGGTACTTATGGCTATCTGAGTGATGATCAGGAATTACTGCTGGGCAGTTATCTGAACGGTGGCGGCTGTGCCTTGTTCAGCAGTCAGGATCATGTTTACTCGCAAGGTCTCACCTACCTGTTGACGGACTTCATGGGCGTCGCCGCAGTGGGGTCGGATATGGGTGACAGCGGCAGCAGCCTGACGGTGACGGCGACTGGCAGCCTGTATCCGCAAGAACAGTCGGTTTTGCTGCAATTCACCCGTCAGAACTACGGTGACACCATTACCCCGGCCAGCGCTGAAGTGATCTTCCGCTACAGTGAACACAATGCGGCGGTGATGTACGACAGCGGCACTCATCTGGGTGTCTTCACCGGCTTCCCGGTGGAGGCCATCAGTGACGATGCCGAGCGTGGGGACTTTATCCGCCGGGTCGTGGACGCCTGTCACTACCGTCACGATACCTCGGTGCGATACACGGCACCGGAGTCCGGCTCTGATCTGCCTGTGACTGATGAACCGGCCGGGGGTGGCGATGTATTCTGACTGTCTCCGGGGGATTGGCATCAGCGCTTTGCTGATGCTGCTGTGGGGGTGTGGTGAGCGCTCGCCAACACTCGACAGTCAGTTGCAGTACTGGATCGATTATCACGGCATCGAAGGGCAGCAATTCACGGCCGCGGTGGATATTCATTCAGCAGAAGCACGGCTGGGGAAATTGCTGTTTTTCTCGACCTCGTTGTCGGGCAGCGATGACGTTGCCTGTGTTACCTGCCATCACCCGATGATGGCAGGTGGTGATCAGCTGCCGTTGCCTATTGGAGTAGGGGCGATTGATCGCAACGTCCTTGGCAGGGAGCGCCAGGGAAACAGCAAGCCGCTGGTGCCACGTAACTCTCCCACCACCTTCAATTCCTCGCTGTGGCAACGACGGATGTTTTATGACGGCCGGATTGAACGCTTGCAGCACTCGACGGCGGCGCACACAACGTCGGGAATCAGTACGCCGGACGTGCGTTATGGCGATATCGACAGCACGGTATCCAGCCTGATTGGTGCCCAGGCGGGATTTCCGGTGACTTCCGAACATGAGATGCGCTCTACCTTTAACGAAACCGCCAGTAACCAGCGTATCCGTCGCGTACTGGTCGAGAACCTGGTGGCGGATGTTGAGCGGGATCGCCTTGCGGGTCGGGGTGACAACAGTTGGGATCAGCTGTTTCTGCAGTTGTATCCGCAGGAGGCCTCGCGCCCGCTGGACGAGCTGCTGGATTTCGAGCGGGTGCAAAACCTGCTGTCCGCCTACGAGCAAAGCCAGGTGTTTATGGACACGCCCTGGAATCGCTATCTGCTGGGGGATCAAGCGGCGCTGTCACAGCGGCAAAAAGCCGGTGCTGTGGTATTTCATACGCCGGTAGAGCAGGGCGGAGGCGGCTGTGTCGCTTGCCATCAGGGCGCCTTGCTGAGTGATGAGGAGTTCCATGTGCTGGCTGTGCCCCATGCGGGAATTGGCAAGGATATAAATGAAGAAGACACCGGGCGTTTCCTGCGCACCGGCATCTATGACGATCGTTACGCCTTCCGGACGCCATCCCTGATCAACATTGAACATACCGCTCCGTATGGTCACTCGGGCGTGTTTGACAGCTTGGAGGCCATGATTCGTCATCATCTTGATCCTCAACAGAGTGTCGCCAGCTTTGATTTTGATGCCCTGAGTCAACGTCAGTCCGGGTTGGTGCACCCGCACAGCCGGGAATTCAGCAATAATGCGCTGGCACAACTGACGATGTTGCGCCAGCAAGGTAATGCAATCCTGCAGGATGCTCGCCTGAGTGATCAGCAGATTGAGGATTTAATGGCATTCATGACCGCGCTGACCGATCCATGCGTTGAATCTTCCCGCTGCCTGAACCCCTGGCTACCCAATACCGGCGATGCCAATCCGGGCGGCAGTCTGATAGGGCTCGATATCAGCACCGCCGGGTAATATTGGGCTGTCTAATACTTGACCTGACCAGTGCGTGAGATTACTATCTCCGCCCCTTTTATTGTACCTCAATTGAAGGGGTATGTTTTCTATAACGTTTGGAGTTTGCTAAATGGCTACAATCAACCAGTTGGTTCGTAAGCCTCGTAAACGCAAAGTGGTTAAGAGTGATGTTCCTGCATTGCAGGCATGTCCTCAGCGTCGTGGCGTATGTACCCGTGTGTACACTACCACGCCGAAAAAACCAAACTCGGCACTGCGTAAAGTATGCCGTGTGCGTTTGACGAATGGTTTTGAAGTGACTTCCTACATTGGTGGTGAAGGTCACAACTTGCAAGAACACAGTGTTGTTCTGATTCGTGGCGGTCGTGTAAAGGATTTGCCAGGTGTGCGTTATCACACTGTACGTGGTTCTCTGGACACCTCCGGTGTTGCGAATCGTAAACAAGCACGTTCTAAGTACGGTGCCAAGCGTCCTAAGGGTTGATTCCAGCTGGAATAATCCTTGATGCTTACTCGTTTTAGATAAGAGTAAGGCTGTGCTCAACTTTGATGCACAGACTGACCTGAAGACCTAAGAGGGCTTATCATGCCAAGAAGACGCGTTGCTGCGAAGCGCGAAATCCTGCCAGATCCCAAGTTCGGGAATGTTACACTGGCTAAATTTATGAACCATGTCATGGTTAGTGGTAAAAAATCCGTCGCTGAAAAGATTGTTTACGGCGCTCTGGATTCCATGGCATCAAAGCAAGGTGGCGATCCGCTGGAGTTGTTCGAAAAAGCTCTGGAAGCCATCCAGCCTATGGTAGAAGTTAAAAGCCGCCGTGTGGGTGGTGCGACTTACCAGGTTCCTGTTGAAGTTCGTCCTGCCCGTCGTAATGCCCTGGCCATGCGCTGGCTGGTAGACGCTGCACGTTCCCGTGGTGAAAAATCCATGGCTCAGCGTCTGGCAAACGAAATGATGGACGCTGCTGAAGGTAAAGGTTCAGCGGTTAAAAAGCGTGAAGACGTGCATCGCATGGCAGAAGCCAACAAGGCTTTCTCTCACTATCGCTTTTAATTGATCCGAGGACGACGCAGTGGCACGCACAACCCCTATTGACCGTTATCGTAACATTGGCATCTGCGCACACGTGGATGCTGGTAAAACGACAACAACTGAGCGTGTACTTTTCTATACCGGCGTGTCTCACAAAATTGGTGAGGTGCACGACGGTGCAGCAACGATGGACTGGATGGAGCAGGAGCAGGAGCGAGGGATTACCATTACCTCGGCTGCTACGACCTGTTTCTGGTCAGGTATGGCGCAGCAATATGAGCAGCACCGTATCAACATTATTGATACCCCGGGGCACGTGGACTTTACCATTGAGGTAGAGCGTTCCTTGCGTGTACTCGACGGCGCTGTTGTCGTCCTTTGTGGCTCGTCCGGTGTGCAGCCACAAACAGAAACTGTATGGCGTCAAGCCAATAAATACGAAGTTCCTCGCATGGTGTTCGTCAATAAGATGGATCGTGCCGGGGCAGATTTTTTTATGGTAGTCGAGCAGCTGAAAAGCCGGCTCGGGGCCAATGCTGTGCCTATTCAGATAAATATAGGCAGTGAAGAAAACTTCAAAGGTGTTGTTGATCTGATCAAGATGAAAGCCATTATGTGGAACGAATCAGATCAGGGCATGACTTTCACCTATGAGGAGATTCCGTCGGAACTGGAAGAGAAAGCAGCTGAATGGCGCGAGCGGATGCTCGAAGCTGCAGCGGATGCTTCCGATGAATTGATGGATAAGTACCTGGAAGAAGGTGAATTATCTGAAGCCGACCTCAAGTCTGGTTTGCGAGCTGCGACGCTGGCGAACAAGGCTGTGCTGGTGACCTGCGGATCTGCCTTTAAAAACAAAGGTGTGCAGGCCGTTCTGGACGCCGTGATCGATTTTTTGCCGTCACCGACGGAAGTGAAAGCGATTGAAGGTGTGTTGGATGATGCCGAAGGCTCTGCCGGAGTTCGGCGTTCAGCCGATGACGAGCCATTTTCTGCGCTGGCATTCAAGATTGCTACCGACCCCTTTGTCGGCACGCTGACGTTTGTCAGGGTCTATTCCGGTGTATTGAATTCCGGTGATGGTGTGTACAACCCGGTCAAATCACGCCGCGAGCGTGTTGGTCGCATGGTGCAGATGCATGCCAATAGTCGGGAAGAGGTCAAAGAAGTCCGGGCAGGCGATATTGTTGCGCTGGTTGGTCTGAAAGATGTTACGACGGGGGAAACCCTGTGTGATATGAATAACATCATCACGCTGGAGCGCATGGAGTTTCCGGATCCCGTTATTTCTGTAGCGGTTGAGCCGAGATCCAAGGCGGATCAGGAAAAGATGGGTGTGGCGCTGGGCAAGCTGGCCCAGGAAGATCCGTCGTTTCGCGTTGAGACTGACGAAGAAACCGGGCAGACCATTATTTCCGGTATGGGTGAATTACACCTGGATATTATCGTCGATCGTATGCGCCGCGAATTTAACGTTGAATGTAATGTCGGTAAGCCACAGGTTGCTTATCGCGAAAAAATTACCGCTACCGTCGAAATCAATCACAAGTACGTCAAGCAGTCCGGCGGACGCGGACAGTATGGTCATGTCGTCATCCGCTTTGAGCCTGCGGCCGAGGCTGATGCTGATCAGCTTGAATTTGTGAATGATGTTGTTGGGGGTGCCATTCCGCGTGAATACATCCCGGCGGTACAGAAAGGTATCGAGGAGCAAATGAAGAACGGGGTGCTGGCGGGTTATCCGTTACTCGGTCTTAAGGCGACTCTTTACGATGGTTCTTTTCATGACGTTGACTCTAACGAGATGGCGTTTAAAATTGCCGCCTCACAAGCAACCAAACAACTTTCAGAAAAAGGCAGTGCAGTTTTGCTTGAGCCGACGATGAAAGTTGAAGTTGTTACCCCTGAAGATTATATGGGTGATGTGGTGGGCGACCTGAACCGTCGCCGAGGTCTGATTTCAGGAATGGACGACTCGCCATCTGGCAAGGTGGTGAATGCGTCTGTGCCACTGGCAGAAATGTTTGGTTATGCAACTGACCTGCGTTCTGCAACCCAGGGGCGTGCTACCTATTCCATGGAATTTGAGAAATATGCGGAAGCGCCTGCAAGTGTTGCTGAAGCAGTAATGAGAAAAGCTTAATCAGTTAAAGATATTGAACGAGGTGTTCTATGGCTAAGGCAACGTTTGAACGTTCCAAACCCCACGTAAACGTAGGTACTATTGGTCACGTTGACCATGGTAAAACCACTCTGACTGCGGCTCTGACTCGCGTATGTGCTGAAGTATGGGGCGGCGCAGCCGTTGCATTCGACGGTATCGACAACGCACCAGAAGAGCGTGAGCGCGGTATCACCATCTCAACTTCTCACGTTGAGTACGAATCTCCAAACCGTCACTACGCGCACGTAGATTGCCCAGGACACGCGGATTATGTGAAAAACATGATCACCGGTGCTGCGCAGATGGACGGTGCGATCCTGGTATGTGGTTCGACTGACGGCCCAATGCCGCAGACTCGTGAACACATCCTGCTGTCCCGTCAGGTGGGTGTCCCTTACATCCTGGTATTCCTGAACAAGGCCGACCTGCTGGCTGAAGACTGCGGTGGCGCAGACTCAGAAGAATACGCAGAGATGCTGGAACTGGTCGAAATGGAATTGCGTGACCTGCTGTCTGAATACGACTTCCCCGGTGACGACACCCCCATCATCCCAGGTTCAGCGCTGATGGCCCTGAATGGAGAAGATGACAACGAAATGGGAACTACCGCAGTACGTAAGCTGGTAGAAACCCTGGACAGCTACATTCCTGAGCCAGAGCGTGCGATTGACGGTGCTTTCATTATGCCGATCGAAGACGTTTTCTCGATTCAGGGTCGTGGTACCGTTGTTACCGGTCGTGTTGAGCGCGGTATCGTCCGTACTGGTGAAGAAGTCGCCATTATCGGCATCAAGGACACCATCAAGACCATCTGTACCGGTGTTGAAATGTTCCGCAAGATTCTGGACGAAGGCCGTGCGGGTGAAAACGTCGGCGTTCTGCTGCGTGGTACCAAGCGTGACGAAGTCGAACGTGGGCAGGTACTGGCGAAGCCAGGTTCTATCACCCCTCACACCAAGTTCGAATCCGAAGTTTACGTACTGGGTAAAGATGAAGGTGGTCGTCATACCCCATTCTTCAAAGGTTACCGTCCCCAGTTTTACTTCCGTACCACCGACGTCACCGGTGCGTGTGAACTGCCAGAAGGCGTGGAAATGGTCATGCCAGGTGACAACGTTCAGCTGACCATTACCCTGATCGCGCCGATTGCGATGGATGAAGGTCTGCGCTTCGCGATTCGTGAAGGTGGCCGTACCGTTGGTGCTGGCGTTGTAGCCAAGATCGTCGAGTAAGACCAAACGTCGGGGCTGAGTTATTCGGCCCAGATCAAAAAAGCCCCGCTCAGTCGGGGCTTTTTCTCCCTCCCAAAAAATATCCCTGTCTTCACCACAGCTTTGTGGCATTTTTATTTTTGTCGGTTGACACTTTTTGTACAGCCGCATACAATTCGCGTCCCCTTGAATTGGGGTGAAAGCGAGCTCTGGCACATAAATTTGGAGTTTGGTAATGAACCAACGAATCCGTATCCGTTTAAAGGCTTTCGACCATCGCCTGATCGATACATCGACTCAGGAAATTGTCGATACCGCCAAACGTACGGGCGCTCAGGTGCGTGGTCCTATTCCACTGCCCACCCGTAAAGAGCGTTTTACCGTCCTGGTCTCTCCGCACGTCAACAAAGACGCGCGCGATCAGTACGAAATCCGTACGCACAAGCGCATGCTCGACATTGTTGAGCCAACAGAAAAAACCGTTGATGCGCTGATGAAACTGGATCTGGCTGCCGGTGTGGAAGTTCAGATCAGTCTTGGTTAAGAGCGAACAGGCTTAACCTTACACAGTGCTCTGTGTAACGCCTAATGTCAGGCGGCCATAGTGGGTCCAAGCCCCGTACACGAGAGGTAAATAAAATGGCAATTGGTATTGTCGGTAAAAAAGCGGGCATGACCCGTATCTTTACCGAAGAAGGTCAATCTGTTGCTGTTACTGTCCTGGAAGTAACGCCAAACCGCGTCTCTCAGGTAAAAACCGTTGATACTGACGGTTACAGTGCAATTCAGGTTACTTTTGGCGCTAAAAAAGCGTCACGCGTTTCCAAGCCAGCATCTGGTCACTTTGCAAAAGCAAATATCGAAGCTGGACGAGGCGCTATCGAGTTCCGTACTGAAGAATCTTTCAGTGCCGGTGATGAACTATCTGTTACCCAGTTTGAAGCGGGCCAGAAAGTAGATGTTACTGGTACTACCAAAGGTAAAGGTTTCCAGGGTGGCGTCAAGCGCTGGAACTTCCGTACTCAGGATGCTACCCACGGTAACTCCCTGTCACATCGCGCACCTGGCTCTATCGGCCAGTGTCAGACTCCCGGTCGTGTCTGGAAAGGCAAGAAAATGGCTGGCCATATGGGTTCTGAACAACAGACCACCCAAAGCCTGGAAGTCGTACGCGTTGACGTGGAAAACAACCTGCTGCTGGTCAAGGGCGCAGTACCTGGTGCTCCAGGTTCTGACGTGATTGTGAAGCCAGCTGTTAAGGCGAAGGGGTAAGCGATGGAACTGAAAACTAACGCAGGCAATGCGGTAGCTGTTTCTGACGCTACCTTCGGCCGTGAATTTAATGAAGCCCTGGTTCACCAGGTGGTTACTGCCTATATGGCAGGTGGCCGTCAGGGTACCAAAGCACAAAAGACCCGTTCTGAAGTTGCCGGTGGTGGTATCAAGCCTTGGCGTCAGAAGGGAACTGGTCGTGCTCGTGCTGGTACTTCAAGTAGCCCGATCTGGCGTTCAGGTGGTGTTACGTTTGCTGCCAAGCCACGCGACTTCGACCAGAAGCTGAACAAGAAAATGTACCGCGCAGCCATGCAGGTCATCTTGTCTGAGCTGGTTCGTCAAGAGCGTTTGGTGGTTGCAGACTCCTTTGGCGTCGAAAGCCATAAGACCAAAGAGTTTGTTGCCAAATTGAACGAACTGGACCTGAGCAACGTATTGATCATCTCCGAGGATATCGACGAGAAGCTGTATCTGGCTGCTCGTAATGTTCCTCATGTCGGCGTGACCGAAGCATCAGCGATCGATCCTGTGAGCCTGATTGCATTCGAAAAAGTCCTGGTGACTGTGCAAGCCTTGAAACAACTTGAGGAGGCTTACGCATGATTCGTGAACGCCTTTACAAGGTGCTGATCGCACCTCAGATTTCTGAGAAAGCAACTTGGGTTGCCGAAAAACACGGACAGTATGTTTTCCGTGTGGCTCCTGATGCAACCAAGCCAGAAATCAAACAAGCCGTTGAAGCCCTGTTTGAAGTAAAAGTTCAGTCAGTGCAGGTTGTCAACATTAAAGGCAAGACCAAACGTACTGCTCGCGGTGTTGGCAAGCGTAATGATGTGCGTAAAGCATACGTTCGCCTGGTCGCCGGTCAGGACATCGACTTCGCTGACGCGGAATAGGAGCTTAAGTCATGGCATTGGTGAAAACTAAACCGACTTCAGCTGGCCGTCGCCATCTCGTTAAAGTCGTGAATAAAGAGCTGCACAAGGGTAAACCTTTTGCGCCTCTGCTTGAAAAGAACAGCAAGTCTGGCGGTCGTAACAATAACGGTCGGATTACCACTCGTCATATTGGCGGTGGTCACAAACATCACTATCGTGTCGTCGATTTCAAACGCAACAAAGATGGCATTCCAGCTGTTGTTGAGCGTCTGGAATACGATCCGAACCGCAGCGCCAACATTGCTCTGCTGAAGTACGCAGACGGTGAGCGTCGCTACATTCTTGCTGCCAAAGGCATGAGTGCAGGTGATGAAATCGTATCTGGCGAGCATGCTCCTATTAAAGTAGGTTCTGCGATGCCTTTGCGTAACGTGCCGGTTGGTAGCGTTATTCACAACATCGAGCTGAAGCCTGGTAAAGGTGGTCAGATCGCCCGTTCTGCGGGTACATCTGCACAGCTGGTTGCTCGTGAAGGCACTTACTGCACTTTGCGTTTGCGTTCCGGTGAGATGCGCAAGGTTTTGTCTGACTGTCGCGCCACCCTGGGCGAAGTGGGTAATGCTGAGCACGCTCTGCGTGAACTGGGTAAAGCTGGTGCTACGCGCTGGCGTGGTGTTCGTCCTACCGTTCGCGGTGTGGTGATGAACCCTGTGGACCACCCACATGGTGGTGGTGAAGGTCGTACCTCTGGTGGTCGCCATCCTGTTTCTCCTTGGGGTGTTCCAACCAAAGGCTACAAGACTCGTAAGAATAAGCGTACCGACCATCTGATCGTACGCCGTCGTTCTGCGAAATAACTAGAGAGGATTGAACTGTGCCACGTTCATTGAAAAAAGGTCCATTTATTGACCATCACTTGATGAAGAAGGTAGAGGCCGCTCTTGAGAAGAACGACAAGCGTCCGATCAAGACCTGGTCTCGCCGCTCCACTATCTTCCCGGATTTCGTGGGGCTGACCATCGCTGTACATAACGGTAAACAACACGTGCCTGTTTTCGTCACTGAAGACATGGTTGGACATAAACTGGGCGAATTCGCGCTGACTCGTACTTTTAAGGGTCACGTAGCGGATAAGAAAGCCAAACGCTAAGAAGGGGTGAAGTATGTCTGAAGTAGCCGCTGTTTTACGTGGTGCTCGCTTGTCCGCTCAAAAAGCGCGCCTGGTCGCAGACCAGATCCGCGGTAAAAAAGTGGATGAAGCTCTGGAAATCCTGACTTTCAGCACCAAAAAAGGCGCTGAACTGGTCAAGAAAGTTCTGGAATCTGCCATCGCCAACGCTGAGCACAATGATGGCGCTGACGTAGATGAGCTGAATGTCAGCACGATCTTCGTCGACGAAGGTATGACCATGAAGCGTATTCGCCCTCGTGCGAAAGGCCGTGCGGATCGTATCTTCAAGCGTACTTGTCACATCACTGTGAAAGTTTCAGAAAAATAGGAGTTGGTCAGATGGGTCAGAAAGTTCATCCAACCGGTATCCGCTTGGGCATTGTCAAAGATCACAATTCGATCTGGTATGCCGGTAAGGATAAGTACGCCGACAATCTGCTGACTGACATCGCTGTTCGATCCATGATCGAAAAGCGCCTGGAAAAGGCATCAGTCAGTAAGGTCGTCATTGAGCGTCCTGCGCAAAACGCCAAAGTCACCATCCACACTGCCCGCCCAGGTATTGTGATTGGCAAAAAAGGTGAAGACGTTGAGGTTCTGCGTAAGGACCTGAGCGAAGTGATGGGTATTCCGGTACACATCAACATTGAAGAAGTTCGCAAGCCTGATCTGGATGCCAAACTGGTTGCCCAGAGCGTTGCTAGCCAGCTGGAACGTCGAGTTATGTTCCGTCGTGCTATGAAACGCGCCGTTCAGAACGCCATGCGTGGCGGTGCTGAAGGTATCAAGATCCAGGTGAGCGGCCGATTGGGTGGAGCCGAGATTGCTCGTGCCGAGTGGTATCGTGAAGGACGTGTGCCATTGCACACACTGCGTGCCGACATCGACTACGCAACTTACGAAGCACACACTACCTATGGTGTTATTGGCGTTAAAGTCTGGATCTTCAAAGGTGAGATTCTGGGCGGTATCCAAGAGGTACGCGAACGCGCCAAGAGCCAGGGTAAGAAGAAATCCGGTCGTTCATAAGGGGATTGAGTTATGTTGTTACCAAAACGTACCAAATTCCGCAAAGTCCAGACCGGCCGTAACCGTGGCTTGGCCATTCGTGGCTCCAAGGTCAGCTTTGGCGAATATGCGCTGAAAGCTACCGGCCGTGGTCGTCTGACTTCGCGTCAAATTGAATCAGCACGTCGTGCGATGACCCGTAAGGTGAAACGTGGCGGCAAGATCTGGATTCGCGTGTTCCCGGACAAGCCTATTACAGAAAAACCTCTCGAGGTTCGTATGGGTAAAGGTAAGGGTAACGTTGAATACTGGGTATGCCAGATTCAGCCAGGTCGTGTTCTTTACGAGATGGAAGGTGTGCCTGAAGAGTTGGCGCGTGAAGCGTTTGCTCTGGCTGCGGCCAAGCTGCCTTTCGATACTGTATTCGTTAAACGGACGGTGCTGTGATGAAAGCAAGTGAACTGAAAGAAAAATCAGTGGCTGAGCTGAAATCTCAGCTGATAGAACTGTTGGGCGAACAATTTAAGTTGCGTATGCAAAAAGCGACTGGCCAGTTGGGACAGACTCACCTTGTGAGTCAGACCCGTCGCGACATCGCTCGCGTTAAAACTGAGCTGGCAAGCAAGGCAGGTGAATGATCATGACTGAGAACACAACATCCGTTCGTACCCTGAGTGGTCGTGTCGTGAGCAACAAGATGGACAAGTCCATCACTGTCCGGGTTGAGCGTTTTGTAAAGCATCCGATCTATAAAAAGTTCGTGAAGCGTTCTACCAAGATTATGGCGCACGACGCCAACAACGAATGCCAGATTGGCGATTTCGTTACAGTAAAAGAGTCACGCCCACTGTCTAAAAACAAGACATGGGCGTTGGTAAACATCGACGAGCGCGCCGCCAAGGTTTAACCACCAGGCGGAGTCAGTTAAGGAGCGAGAGGCATGATCCAAACTCAAACCATGCTAGACGTTGCCGATAACAGCGGCGCAAAGCGTGTTCAGTGCATTAAAGTACTGGGCGGTTCGCATCGTCGTTATGCCGGCATCGGTGATTTGATTAAAGTGTCCGTTAAGGAAGCAATTCCTCGCGGTAAAGTTAAAAAAGGCCAGGTAATGAACGCCGTGGTTGTACGTACCCGTAAAGGTGTGCGTCGTCCCGATGGTTCAATTATCCGCTTTGACGTCAACTCTGCGGTTCTTCTGAACGCATCCTTGTCGCCAATCGGTACTCGTATCTTTGGCCCTGTGACTCGTGAACTTCGCTCAGAGAAGTTTATGAAGATCATTTCCCTAGCACCTGAAGTGCTCTAAGGGAGGGAATGCAAATGTTGAAAATCCGTAGTAAAGACGAAGTGGTTGTTATCGCAGGTAAAGACAAGGGCAAACGCGGTACCGTTCAAAAGGTACAGCAGGATGGCCGTCTGATAGTTACCGGCGTTAACATGGTGAAAAAACACCAGAAGCCTAACCCGTACCTGCAGCAGCCAGGTGGCATCATCGAGCGTGAAGCTGGTATTCAAGCTTCCAACGTGGCCATTTGGAACCCTAAAACTGAAAAAGCTGATCGTGTTGGCTTCCAGGTTGACGGTGAAAAGAAGGTACGTATCTTCAAATCCACTGGCGATGTAATCGACGCCTAATTGGAGCTGGATACTGCTATGTCACGTTTAGAAGAACTGTATAAACAAGAAGTAGTAGCCAAGCTGCAAGAAGAGTTTGGTTACAAGAACATCATGGAAGTGCCAAAAATCACCAAAATCACCCTGAACATGGGTGTCGGTGAAGCATTGGGCGACAAGAAACTGATGGATAGCGCGGTTGCTGATATGCAACTGATTGCTGCCCAGAAAGTGGTTGTCACCAAGGCACGTAAATCTGTCGCGGGCTTCAAGGTTCGTGAAGGCTGGCCAATTGGTTGTAAAGTGACCCTGCGTCGCGAACGCATGTGGGATTTTATGGATCGTCTGATCGATATCTCCCTGCCTCGTGTACGTGACTTCCGTGGTATTAACGGCAAGTCATTTGATGGTCGCGGCAACTACAGCATGGGTGTGAAGGAACAAATCATCTTCCCGGAAATTGACTACGATAAAGTAGACAAGGTTCGCGGTATGGATGTGACCATCACCACCACAGCCAAAACCAACGAAGAAGGCCGTGCTTTGCTGAAAGCGCTGCAGTTCCCGTTCCGTAACTGAGGAGTTAGTCATGGCTAAAATCAGCATGAAGCAGCGTGAGTTGAAGCGTGAAAAACTGGTAGAGAAATATTCTGCCAAGCGTATTGAGCTCAAGGCAATCATTAGTAACCAGGATTCTTCTGATGAAGAACGCTGGGATGCACAACAAGCGTTGCAGAAACTACCTCGCGATTCATCCGCGAGCCGTCTGCGACGTCGTTGTCAAATAACGGGCCGTCCGCACGGTGTTTACCGCAAGTTCAAGCTGTCACGTATCAAACTGCGTGAAGAAGGAATGAAAGGTAACGTGCCAGGTCTGAAAAAGGCGAGTTGGTAAGCACACCCTTTGCGCAAGACCGGAACGTTATTGTTCAGGTCTTGCCTGAAGGCCGCTGCACAACAGAGGTAATATAAATGAGTATGCAAGACACGTTGGCGGACATGTTCACCCGCATTCGTAATGCCCAGCAAGCTGGTCATACGACTGTGAGCATGCCGTCTTCAAAAATGAAGGCGTCTGTTGCCCAGGTTCTGGAAGCAGAAGGCTACATCAGTGGTTTTTCAGTAGAAGAGTCAACCAAATCGGTTATGACTATTGATCTGAAATACTACGAAGGCAAGCCGGTTATTGAACGTATCCAGCGCGTATCACGCCCTGGTTTGCGTCAGTACAAGGGTTCCGCACAACTGCCGAAAGTAGAGGCAGGTTTAGGCGTAGCCATTGTATCCACCTCGAAAGGCGTCATGACTGACCGCGCTGCCCGTGCTGCGGGTGTCGGTGGTGAAGTTATCGCCACCGTATTCTAAGAGGGGATACCATGTCTCGTGTAGCTAAGGCTCCTGTACAGATCCCGACTGGTGTTGAAATCACACTGGCCGCTGACAAGATCTCCGTTAAGGGCAAACAAGGTTCCTTGGAACTGGCTATCCACACTGCTGTGGATATTCAGCAAGAAGAGAATGAACTGAAGTTCGCTCCGAAAAAGAATGACAAGCAATCTAATGCTTTGGCGGGAACGTTCCGCGCTCTGGTAAACAATATGGTTACCGGTGTGAGTGTTGGTTTTGAAAAGAAACTGGTTTTGCAAGGTGTTGGTTATCGTGCCAAGTCTTCCGGCAAAACTCTAAACCTGTCCCTGGGCTTCTCTCACCCGGTTGATTATGAACTGCCTGACGGTGTGACTTGTGAAACACCAAGCCAGACGGAAGTTGTGATCAAGGGTGTCGACAAACAAGTTGTCGGCCAGGTTGCCGCTGAAATTCGCGGTTACCGTCCTCCTGAGCCTTATAAAGGCAAGGGTGTTCGTTACGCTGACGAGATTGTTCGTCGTAAAGAAGCCAAGAAAAAGTAAGGTCTAGGCCATGAATGAGAAGAAAACAGCTCGTCTGCGCCGTGCCCAGAAAACCCGGATAAATATCCGTGAAAAAAGCGCGGTTCGTCTGTGTGTACACCGTACACCCCGACACATTTATGCTCAGATCATCGCTGCCAATGGCGCTAGCGTCCTTGCAACGGCTTCTACAGTAGAAGCAGATCTGCGTAACGATTTAACTGGTAACGTCAGTGCTGCCACGAAAGTGGGTCAGTTGATTGCTGAGCGTGCAAAAGCCGCCGGTATTACCAAGGTCGCTTTCGATCGTTCCGGTTTTAGATACCATGGTCGCATCAAGGCTCTGGCTGACGCGGCTCGTGAAAACGGCCTCGAATTCTAAGGGTAAAGATCATGGCAAATAACGAACGTAATAACGATCGCAACAACGATCGCTCAGAAAGTGAATTCCAGGAAAAACTGGTTCAGGTTAACCGTGTAGCCAAAGTAGTAAAAGGTGGTCGTATTTTCGCCTTCACTGCTCTGACTGTGGTTGGTGATGGCAATGGTCGTGTCGGCTTTGGTCGCGGTAAATCCCGCGAGGTTCCAATGGCAATTCAAAAAGCTATGGAACAAGCCAAACGCAACATGATCACTGTGCAGCTGGATGGCAACACGCTTCAGTATCCGATTAAAGCCCGTCACTCCGGTGCACAGGTTTATATGCAGCCAGCATCTGAAGGTACCGGTATTATTGCCGGTGGTGCGATGCGTGCAGTACTGGAGATGGTTGGTGTCAAGAACGTACTGGCCAAGTGCTACGGTTCTACTAACCCAAACAACGTGGTTCGTGCAACCTTTAATGGCCTGGCGCAAATGAAGTCACCTGAAGAGGTGGCGGCAAAACGCGGCAAGACTGTTGAAGAAATTCTGGGGTAATTCGATATGGAAAAGAAAACTGTAAAGGTTACCCAGACTCGCAGCACTATTGGCAAACTGCCAAAGCACCGCGAAACCATGAAAGGTCTGGGCCTGCGTCGGATTGGTCATACTGTTGAACTGGAAGATACTCCTTCCATTCGCGGCATGATCAACCAAGTTCAATACATGGTTAAGGTTGAAGGGGAGTAATATGCGCCTCAATGAATTGAGCCCTGCTCCTGGTTCCAAGCCATCGCGTAAGCGCGTTGGCCGTGGTATCGGTTCTGGTTTGGGTAAAACCGGTGGTCGTGGTCACAAGGGGATGAAATCCCGTTCTGGTGGCAGCGTTGCACCCGGTTTCGAAGGTGGTCAGATGCCTATCCACCGTCGTTTGCCAAAGTTTGGCTTTACTTCCCGTAAAGCCCAGTACGTTGCAGAGATTCGTCTCAACGAACTGTCTTTGGTAGAAGGCGATGTCGTAGATCTGGCAGCACTGAAAGCAGCAGACGTGATTGGCGACAAGTTTAAAGAAGGTCGCGTTATCCTGTCTGGCGAAATCAGCAAGGCTGTGACTGTTAAAGGTCTGAAAGTCACTAAAGGCGCTCGCGCTGCCATTGAAGCAGCAGGCGGTAAGGTCGAAGACTAATGGCTACTCAAGGCTCACTACCACAAGGAATGAACAAGGGTTTGGGAGAACTTTTCTCCCGGATCCGGTTTGTACTCCTGGCAATTGTTGTATATCGGATTGGTACCCATATTCCGGTACCAGGGATTAACCCGGAAGCGCTGGCACGGTTGTTTGAACAGAATCAGGGCACTATCCTGGAAATGTTCAACATGTTTTCCGGCGGCGCACTGGAGCGTATGAGTATTCTTGCGCTCGGGATCATGCCGTACATTTCCGCGTCCATTATCATGCAATTGCTGACGGCGGTGAGCCCTCAGCTTGAGCAGCTAAAGAAGGAAGGTGAATCGGGTCGTCGCAAGATTACCCAATACACCCGCTACGGCACTGTCTTGCTGGCCACCGTACAAGCGTTCGGTGTTTCAGCAGGACTGGCAGGGCAGGGTGTTACCTTCTCTTCTGGTATCGATTTTTATATCGCAGCAGTACCCTCCTTTGTGGCGGGTGCCGTCTTTATGATGTGGTTGGGCGAACAGGTAACCGAGCGTGGTATTGGTAATGGTATATCCATTCTGATTTTCGCCGGTATTGTTGCCGGTTTGCCCAGCGCGATTGGACAGGCCTTTGAATCTGCCCGCCAGGGCGATTTGAATATTCTGTTGTTGCTGGTGATTGCTGCTTTGGCAGTAGCGGTTATAGCTTTCGTTGTCTTTGTAGAACGGGGTCAACGCCGTATCACCATCAACTATGCCAAGCGCCAGATGGGTAACCGTCAGATGATGGGTGCCCAAAGCAGCCATCTTCCACTCAAGCTGAATATGGCGGGTGTTATTCCTGCGATTTTCGCATCAAGCTTGCTGTTGTTCCCGGCATCTCTGGGGCAATGGTTTGGCAAGGGCGAAGGCATGGAATGGCTCCAGGACATTAGCCTGGCTCTGGCACCTAGCCAGCCGCTTTATATCGTATTGTTTGCTGCCGGTATTATTTTCTTCTGCTATTTCTATACGGCGTTGATGTTTAACCCGAAAGATGTCGCAGAAAACCTGAAAAAATCCGGTGCTTTCATTCCAGGGATTCGTCCCGGAATCCAGACCGCCAAATATATTGACACCGTATTGGGTCGCCTGACCCTGTTTGGTTCTCTTTATATTGCGTCTGTCTGTTTGTTGCCCCAGTTTCTGGTGGTTGCAGCAGATGTGCCTTTCTACTTTGGCGGTACATCACTGCTGATCGTAGTGGTTGTGGTTATGGATTTTATGGCGCAGGTGCAATCACATCTGATGTCTCATCAGTATGAATCCCTGATGAAGAAAGCGAACTTGAAAAATATGGGCTCGGCTAATCGCTGAGGCCATTTTAGGAGACTGTCATGAAAGTACGTGCGTCTGTTAAAAAAATGTGCCGTGAATGCAAAATCATTCGTCGAAACGGCAGCGTGCGCGTGATCTGTACAGATCCCAAGCACAAACAACGTCAGGGTTAATTCTCCTGGCACGGCGGGTGTGGTTAACAAGTAGCTTGCATTTTATGCAAGCTACTTGTAGTATCTCGCGCCCTTTCATCAAGTAAGTGTAACGGAGTTAGACATGGCCCGTATTGCCGGTGTCAATATTCCTGACAACAAGCATGCAGTGATTTCTCTGACCTATGTTTTTGGCATTGGTAAGACCACTGCCCAGCAAATCTGTGCCGCTACAGGCATCGCAGAGAGCACCAAAATTGGTTCTCTGAGCGAAGATCAGCTGGACATTATCCGTAATGAAGTTGCTAAGTTTACGGTCGAAGGCGATCTGCGTCGTGAAGTACAAATGAACATCAAGCGTTTGATGGACATGGGTTGCTTCCGCGGTATTCGCCACCGTCGTAGCCTGCCTCTTCGCGGTCAGCGTACTAAAACAAATGCTCGTACCCGTAAGGGCCCGCGCAAGCCAATCCGTAAGTAATCACTGATTACCGGGTTGGACTTTTAGTGTAGCTGCATTCACTTGTTGCAGTGTTGATATTAAAAGCAGGATTGTAAAAAATGGCTAAGCCACAAAGATCAACCAAGAAAAAGGTTAAAAAGCAGGTAGTGGATGGCATTGCCCATATCCACGCCTCTTTTAACAACACCATTGTGACCATCACCGACCGTCAGGGCAATGCATTGTCCTGGGCTACTGCCGGTGGCTCTGGTTTCCGTGGTTCTCGTAAGAGCACTCCTTTTGCCGCTCAGGTGGCAGCAGAACGTGCTGGTGAAGCTGCCAAAGAGTATGGCCTGAAGAATCTGGACGTTGAAGTTAAAGGTCCAGGTCCTGGCCGTGAATCTGCAGTTCGCGCTCTGAATGCATGTGGATACAAAATATCCAACATCACAGACGTGACTCCGATTCCTCATAACGGCTGTCGTCCACCTAAGAAGCGTCGCGTATAAGGAGGCAGAATTATGGCACGTTATATTGGTCCCAAGTGTAAGCTGTCTCGTCGTGAAGGAACTGATCTGTTCCTGAAAAGCGGCATTCGCGCACTCGATACAAAATGCAAGCTTGAAACCAAGCCAGGTGTTCATGGCGCAGGTCGTGGTCGTCTGTCTGACTATGGTTTGCAGCTGCGTGAAAAGCAGAAAGTCCGCCGTTTGTACGGCATTCTGGAAAAGCAGTTCCGTAGCTACTACAAAGAAGCAGCGCGCCGTAAAGGTGCAACGGGTGAAAACCTGCTGCAATTGCTGGAATCCCGTCTGGACAACGTTGTTTACCGTATGGGGTTTGGTTCTACCCGTGCGGAATCGCGTCAGCTGGTTTCTCACAAGGCAGTAACCGTTAACGGACGTACTGTTAATATTCCGTCTTACCAGGTGCAAACTGGCGATGTGGTTGCGATTCGCGAAAAATCGAAAAACCAGGATCGTATCAAGACTGCTCTGGAACTGGCTGGTCAGCGCAGTGATTGCGCATGGATCCATGTCGATTCCGGCAAGATGGAAGGTACTTTTACCAATGTTCCGGAACGCGCTGATCTCCCTGCGGAAATCAACGAAAACCTGATCGTGGAACTTTACTCCAAATAATAGAGGAGCTTAAGGGCAGCTATGCAGCGTGCAGTTAATGAATTTTTGACACCTCGTAACATCCAGGTAGACGAAGTTAGCGGTACCCATGCCAAGGTCACTCTTGAGCCTCTGGAACGCGGATTTGGTCACACACTGGGCGCAGCCCTGCGTCGTATCCTGCTGTCATCAATGCCGGGTGCGGCCATTGTCGAGTGTGAAATCGACGGCGTATTGCACGAGTACAGCGCAATTGAAGGTATTCAACAGGATGTTATTGAAATCCTGCTGAACCTGAAAGGTGTTGCAGTCAAATTGCATGAGCGCGACGAAGCGAACCTGACTCTGGCCAAAACTGGCCCGGCGACGGTTACAGCTGCCGATATTCAACTGGATCATGGTGTTGATATTGTCAACCCGGACCACGTCATTGCCCATTTGGGTGAAGGTGCCGAGCTGAAGATGACCATTAAGGTCGCTTCAGGTCGCGGTTATGAAACCGTCGAATCTCGCTACCAGAATGACGAGGAAACCAAGGCAATTGGTAAACTTCAGCTGGATGCCACTTACAGCCCGGTCAAGCGGGTTTCATACAGCGTCGATAGCGCTCGTGTGGAACAACGTACAGACCTGGACAAGCTGGTTATCGATCTGGAAACCAATGGCACTATTGATCCGGAAGAAGCGATCCGTCGTTCCGCGACCATCTTGCAACAACAGCTGGCTATCTTCGTCAATCTTGAGAACGATGAGGTAGTTGAACAGGTACGCGAAGAAGAAGAGATTGATCCTATTCTGCTGCGTCCTGTCGACGATCTGGAGTTGACCGTCCGCTCCGCCAACTGTTTGAAAGCAGAAAATATTTACTACATCGGCGATCTGATCCAGCGCACTGAAGTTGAGCTGTTGAAGACTCCTAACCTGGGTAAAAAGTCTCTGACTGAAATCAAAGACGTTCTTGCTTCCCGTGGCCTGTCGTTGGGTATGCATCTGGAGAACTGGCCACCCGCCAGCCTCCGTAACGACGACAAAGTGCTCGCGTAAGCTGAGCGTTCAGTTAGTAAGGAATTAAACCATGCGTCATCGTAAAAGTGGTCGTCACTTCAATCGTACCAGCGCACACCGTCAAGCCATGTTGAAAAACATGGCGGTGAGCCTGTTCGAACATGAAGTCATTAAAACGACTCTGCCAAAAGCGAAAGAACTGCGCCGCGTTGCTGAGCCACTGATCACTCTGGCTAAAGAAGATTCAGTTGCAAACCGTCGTCTGGCGTTCTCTCGTACCCGCAGCAAAGAAGCTGTTGGTAAACTGTTTAACGAACTCGGTCCTCGTTACCAAGCTCGTCCAGGCGGTTATATCCGTATTTTAAAATGCGGTTTCCGTTCTGGTGATGCTGCGCCTATGGCGTATGTAGAGCTGGTCGATCGTCCGGTTGTTGATGCAGAAGACATTGTAGAAGTCGAGGATGATGCAGCTGAGTAATATTGGCTGCTCTTCCTGAAAACCCGCTTTCGAGCGGGTTTTTTTATGCCAGTAATTTGCTACTTGCTACGGACGCCTTATGCCGGAGAGGGGCAGAAAGGGGCATGAGCCACCAATCAGTCTGCGTGGCCGGAAATCCTTTTCCGGCGTAACGAACCATCCGGTTCAGGCGGCGACATGCGGTTTTAGCTGCGCTTCCAGACGATTTCCTGCCGCGCCGTGGGTCAATATCTGAATCGCTTTTTCGGCAATGACGGAACCGGCTTCGGTGGCTGGCAGCCCCTTCTGGTAAATATTGGAAATAACGCTGTATTCCCACTCGATGTCCGGGTTGCCACTGAATATGGCAGCCTGCTGCTGGTGTTCATCTGCAACGCGATAAGCCAGATAGGCCGACATGCTTCGGGACGCCATGGCATCACCACCAGGGCGTTCACCAATCAAATTGATGATCAGCCGTGACTGCAGTGCATTGCCAATATCTTCCGCCAGTTTGACCCTGCCATACTGACAAACAACGGCCTGGCCACAACGATAGCCCTGGCTTTGTAAACCGTCCTGAAGCACGGGTAGCAGTTGCTCAATATTGTGGTGGATGGCCTCGGCACTGAGTCCATCGGTCACCAGAATCTGGACATCGGTGAATTCTGGCACCAGGCTCAAACGGCAATGAGTGTCGAGATAAGCACCGGTTTCCGGGTTGGACAGATGCGTTTCCCTGGTGTTGGCGCGAGTGATCAACTGGCGGAATCCCAGTACGTCGGTGAGTTTATTGACATTGAGGTCGGCATAAATTGCCTCCCTGGCAACCGCCTGATTGCTTCTCAGGGTACGGGCAACCTGATTGCTTGGACGTGGCCCGGCATTGTCGAATCCATAAGCGGCTGGTACCGATTCCAGCAGACGCTGATAATCACTTTCTGAGGCACAAAATTGTTCTGGTTTGCCCCAGTTCGGCCCACGTTCCAGTTCTCCCTCTTCATTGCGTATGAAAATGCCTTTGGCCATTGCCCAGCTGAGGTATTCGGGTGCTGGTTCGAGGTTGTGAATCTCGCGCAAGGTCTGGTCGTCGTGGCCACTGGTATCGAAATAGGCCAGCATGCGGTCGTTACCGAGGTAAACGTCCATAAAAAAGTTGGCCCCGGCTGCGGCAAGCAGCTCAGTGGCCATTTGCTGGCCTTCGGCAGTCACCTGGGAATGCAGGGTAAAGCAGGGGGCCATGCCCATGGGTAATCCCATTAACTTGCCCATAAAATGATCCTGCAAACAGCTGTAGGTCATTTCAAAATTATCAAGATGGGTTTCAGGGCCAATAAATCCGGTGACGTTATTCACCATAAACGGGCGGTAGCGACGTGCCAGTCCGTAGCACAGGGCTTCACAGGTCGCCATATCCAGACCGTTGTGCTTGTTGTAGGTCAGTTCACTGCCTTGGCCGGTTTCGAAGTACATAACATTTTCTGCGCCAGAGTCTCGCAGTGGCCCGTGGTTTTGCATCAACTCATAGGCCTGATCCAGCAGCTCAACGGTGACATCAAATTCGTCGGTCAGAGTACGCTCTGTGCCCGCCAGGCTCTGGAACATGATTTCCACCGGCGCTCCGCCTTGCAGGCAGGCCATTTGGGTTTTGATATGAGACAGCACACAAATCTGGGTTGGAGCACCGGTTTCCCGCCGCAACCTGTCTAGGTGGTGTAATACCGCGCTGATGTTGTCGACGGTATCAATCGCCGGGTTGAGGCCCAGTAGTGCGTCTCCGGCTCCCATCGACAGTCCGGCATAGGTCAGCAGGCTGATCCCGGCGAGATTGTCGGTGGGGTGGTTTGGCTGCAACCGTGAGGACAAGGTGCCTGGCAGGCCAACACGGGTTCGTGCCTGAGCAGCCGCGCCATTTTTCAGGCGCTTGGCCAACAGAATCAGCTCATGGACGTCGAGTAGCTTGGTGACTGCCGCGACCATGACTCCGGTCAACGCCTGGCCAATCTCACGAATACGCGGCCCTTTACTGGCCAGCATAAGATCCTTTAATTCACCCAGAGTCAGTTGCCGCAAGGTATTGAAGGTGGCCGGATTTATGTCGTAATTGACCCGCATCACACTGTCGATACGGCCTTCAGCGTCGGTCAGCGGGGTATCGTAAAGATGCTGTAGTGTCTGTTGGGACAGCAGGGAACGGGCTGCTTCACGCTCAATTTCGTCGCTGGCAGCCAATCCGGCGATACGATCACCGGCCTTGCTGACATCCGCAGCCCCTAACAAGTGCGCCAGATTACGAAAGCGGTAATGCTTCTGCATTAGCAGAATGTCGTACGCTTTGGGATCTGTGCTGGCAGGGGTATCAATCTGTTGCAGTGGGGTTGGGCAAAAAATGGACATAGTCAGCTAGCCTCCTGACTCATACCGAAAAAAGAGACCGGTACGACCTGTTTGAGTGGTCGACCGACATGAATAAACTGGGCTTGTCGGTCGGGAATTTCGTCGATAACCAGCAAGGATTCCGGGCGTTGCCCCCAATTGCTGAGGTAGTTGCCAAGGGTCTTGCCAATATTGCTTTCGAGTAATAACACCAGTGGCGGTGCAGACAAGGCGGCACCGTCTCCGGTGGCACAGTCTCTGGCGCTATTCAGCCGCCGGGTAAACTGTTTAATGAGTAGCAAGGAGGCTGGCTGGGTATTCGTGTTGCCAACACCAATCCGAATGGCCGCCCCCCGCTGGCAACCCTGTGCCAATCGCATCACTTGTCTGATCTGATCCTGGCTGGCATCCAGATCCAGGTGCGATAACAGCGGCAAGTCAGTGAGTGGTAATAACTCTGGATTGCTGATGTAGAGGCTGGTGCCGGAAATATCCGAGCTGTGTAACGTCAGCCCCAGTACGGTGGCTCGACCGGCATTGTCCGGGCGTACCGATAGTGTGCGAGAAAGAATCGGGGACGCTACGATCGCCTGAGCCAGATCAATCCCCAGGTCGCCATACTCGGTGGTTCCTGGCCAGCGGCCACTATCCTGAAAACGATAGATCAGTTCGCCGACACCACCAGAGAAGGTCACCAGCGCCGCTTCCTGGCCGACCAGTCCGGCCTGGTTCTGCAGTGCCAACTGGCGAAAATAATCGTCAATTGCCGCTTCGTTGCCTGTAACGATTTGCTCCAGACTCCGCACCATCCACTGCACGATGCGCTGGCGCAGGCTGTTATCGAAAACCGCCGGTACTGCGGTGATGCCCAGTTGTCGCAATAATCGGGTTCCGTAAGATGAGATTCCGGTCAGGTGATAGCTGCCGGGTTCAAAACGGAAGTGGCGCGCACCAATGTAATAACAACCACAACTCTGCACATTCCCGGCCATACCCAAGGCTGGATTGGTGGTGCCACCACCGATATCGAGGTTCAGCACGGGCTGGTCATAGTAGTAACGGCTCAGCAGCTGGCAGCTGCCCATAAACGCCATCCACGACTCCAGCCCAGGGTCATCGGCAGTGGCAATCATGGCATCTCCAATCTGCTCACCAATGATGCGGCTAAGAATTCGGGCATTGTCACTGCGGGCTGCCAAACCGGTAATCAGTGCGGCACCGGTATGGGCTGGAAACACATCCAGTTGTGCTTGCTGCATCCAGACGGTTAGCTGCTGCAACAAGATTTCGGTATCGATTTGCTGGTTACGGAAGGGAGTAAAGCAGGGCGGAGAGCGATAAACCAGGGTAGGGTTGGTATAGCTCATCCGACCGTTGACGCTGTGTCTACCAAGGCTGACTTGCACCACCATCATGCTGGATGTCGTGGAGCCGAAGTCCAGTCCAAGCAAGCGAATGGAGTCCGATTGGGTAAACGCCATGAAGGATCCCAGTGTGGTTAGCGAGGGGAATTTTGTGAAATTAAATTTCCTGAAAGGAATATTCAATTCTCACGCCAAGTTCTCCATCTAATGAACGGAACCGAATGAAACGACAACACCAAGGTATGACCAATGTGGGATATAAGGGGTAACTGCTTGAATAGCGGCGGTTTTTGGATTGGCAGAAAGTCTGTATGGTCTCGGCGAGGCACTGACCCGCTTATGCCTAAATGTCGTGTGCTGTGGAACGCGTGCCATGACAGGAAGCAACGGGGATGTCAGCTGCTCCTTTTGAGGGCGTAAACAACACAACTGCGCGGTGGTAACGCTTGGGTCTGAGGTGTGTAGCGGGCAGATTGCCCGCTCCGATCACCCACTTCAACCAGTATCAAGAATAGCAGTCGCTCAGATATTGATAAACGGCGCGTACTCCCATAGCCTCACCACCGACCGGACGACCAGGCAACTTGCGCAGATTCCAGGCCATAATGTCGAAATGAACCCAGGGCGTGGTGTCGATAAAGGCCTCCAGATACAGCGCGGCGGTAATGGCACCGCCATAAGGGCTGGCGGCTCCGTTCACCAGATCGGCAATATCACTCTTCATAAATTCAAAATAAGGCTTATGCAGAGGTAATTGCCACACCGGTTCAGCGGCAGCTTCTCCCGCTTCAGCAAGCGCCAGAGCAACCCGTCGATTGTTGCAAAAAAAGCCAGGCAATTCGGTGCCCAGCGCCACCCGACAGGCACCGGTCAGGGTGGCGAAGTCGATAATCAATTCCGGCTGTTCCGACTCAGCTTCTGCCAGGGCATCACACAACACCAAACGGCCTTCCGCATCAGTATTGTCGATTTCAACCGTCAGGCCCTTGCGGGTGAGCAAGACATCGCCGGGGCGGAAGGCATTACCACTGACAGCATTCTCGACGGCCGGAATTAGCACCCGCAAGTTAATATTGAGGTTGGATGCCATGATCAGTCGCGCAAGGCCCAGCACATGGGCGGCACCTCCCATGTCTTTTTTCATCTGCCGCATATAGTTGCCAGGCTTGAGATTCAGGCCACCACTGTCGAAACACACACCTTTACCGACGAGGGTAATGCGCGGCGCTTCTGGCTGGCCCCAGCGCAGGTCGAGCAGCCGGGGTGAGTGCACACTGGCGCGCCCGACAGCATGAATCATCGGGTAGTTGTGTGTCAGTAAGTCATCACCAACAACCTCTTCAAAGCGGGCACCAAACTCGGTTGCCAGTGCACGGGTAACCTCAGATAGCTGGGCTGGCATCATGTCTTGTGCCGGGGTGTTCACCAAGTCGCGTACCAGCGTGATGGCATCAATGTGCTGGTTGGCCTTATCGACCAATGTGTCATCATCCAGCAGTAGTCGGGCTTGCGGTTTGGTGTTTTCCTTATAGCGGGTAAAGCGGTAGGCACCCACACCCCAGCCAAAGGCAATATTGAGCAGACGTTCTGCGCTGGCTACTTCGGTCAGGACGTAGTCGGTTGCTGGCAAACTGGCGGACAAATCACCGCAAGCAAACGGCTCATCCAGCGATTCACAGACGTACAATGCCTGATAGCCACGCCCATTGGCTTGCGGAATCAGTGTTGTACCACTGCCGCTGTAATGGCTGGCATCGAGCCAGGCTTTGGCAGCCGGTTGCTGTAGTAACCAGGGTTCGAGCTCTGATTTGGCCAGCAAGGTGAGTGGTGTAGTGGTGTGCTCTGGAGCAAGGGAGGAGAGCGAAGCAACAATCGACATGGCAACAACCTGTAAACAATAAACGTCCTTGCCAGACTAACCAGTATCGGACGGGAATTCGAGGGCTGTGATGTAGGTTGGAGCATTGTGGTAGCCATTTTGGATATGGCGAGGAAATGCCTTTCGAAAATACTTTTTTACAGCCTCGTTAGCAGCCGTTGGGTAGGCCATTTGCACTTTGCCTCGCTGATATGCAGACATCGACGGCGGCTATACGACTGTCGTGTTGCGCTCCCCGGTACCCTCGGTCGAACGCCCGAACGTGGTGGGATCAATCGGCGGTCGATGTTGGAAATACTGCTCGTCGCAGAAGTGCTGCCAGTAGGGGTTTTCTACCCAGTGGGCGATGCAGTGTTCATCCGATAGCGCGTAGATGTGTTTCAGAAGTGTCAGGCTGGGGTAATATGCCGCCAAAATCAAAAGGCGTAGGCAATGGTAGCAGAATTGACGGGTGGAACATTGATTGGTCTGGCGGCCGGTTTATTGTGGCTTGGCCATGGCCGTATCAGCGGTATGACGGGGGTGATATCGAGCCTGTTTTTACTGGCTCGACCGGGACAAGAGCGACGTTATTGGTCGTTGTGGTTTTTCCTTGGCCTGATTCTGGCCTGGCCGGTGTTGGTGATCATTGGCTTTGAGGCAGATGCCATTGTGATTACCGACAGTCCGTTGTTACTGATAGCGGCGGGGTTGCTGGTGGGGATAGGCACTTATATTGGCAATGGCTGTACCAGTGGCCATGGCGTTTGTGGCATCGGGCGGCTATCGGTACGGTCGATGGTGGCGACGCTGATATTTATGACGGCAGGTATTCTCACGGTGGCGCTGATGTCGGCCTTGAACCTGTTTATGGAAGGCGATGCGTTATGATTTCAGGACGTAATAGCGTGCCGACCGTTTTCGCTGCTGCAGTATTAGCATTGGTGTGTGGGCTGGTATTCGGTATTGGTTTGATTGTCGCTGGCATGCACAACCCGGAAAAAGTACGCGGTTTCCTGGATCTTTTTGGCCATTGGCAGCCGGCCTTGATTGCAGTGATGGGCAGCGCCATTCCGGTGTTTGCCCTGCTTTACTTCAGCAGCAAGCGTTGCCGTCGGCCTTGGTTTGCCGAGCGTTTTCATTACCCGACACTGGCTGGCGTTAGCGGGCGGTTAGTAACCGGGGCGACCCTGTTTGGTGTCGGCTGGGGTCTGGTTGGTTTGTGCCCTGGCCCGGCGCTGGTAGACATGTTCAGCCTGAATGGCAATGTCTGGATATTTCTGGTTGCGCTGCTGCTGGGCAATCGCATCGCCCATTATTTTTTTGGCCCTGCTGCGACGCCAGCTGCAAAGCCGTAACGTTTAAAGCGGCGCTAATCGTGGTGCTGCCGCTGTCATCTAACTGACGCTAAACTGCAATACTAACTTCAACCCCCGGCAACCGGACTGTCATGGGCTAACGGCTTAATCCCGGCTTATGTTATTAGTTGCGGATACAGCATGCCTCTGACTCGCCGGGAATTCCTGTTGGACAGTGCCGGTACCAGCCTGTTTGCACCAGCAATCAAGCCGGGTAGCGACCGTATGCGCTATCCGTTCCAGCATGGTATCGCCAGTGGCGATCCGCTCACCGACCGGGTGTTGCTGTGGACTCGGATTACTCCGCTCGACAGTACCTTCGGTATCTCCTATCGCTGGCTGATCACCACCGACCCACAGTTACAACAGGTGGTGAACCAGGGAATCGGCTTCACCGATGCCAGCCGTGATTTCACTGTCAAGGTGGATGCCGAAGGCCTGCTCCCGGCCACCACCTACTATTATGCCTTTGAAGCCGATGGCCATTACTCCGATGTGGGTCGAACCCGGACATTGCCAGAAGGCTCGGTAACGCATTTGCGGATTGCGTATACCTCCTGCTCCAACTTTGCCAAAGGCTACTTTAACGTCTACCGGGAGCTGGCCAAACGTGCAGATCTGGATGCGATTCTGCACCTGGGCGACTACATCTACGAATACGCCGATCTGGAAGACTGCGCGCGCACCGGGCGCATTAATACGCCGCTGCATGAGACCCAATCGCTGAAGGACTATCGTCAGCGCCATGCCTGTTACAAGCAGGACAAGGATTTGCAGGAAGTTCACCGTCAGCATCCATTTCTGGTGATCTGGGATGATCATGAAGTGGCCAACAACGCCTGGGTGGGCGGCGCAGACAATCACGATACCGCCAGTGAAGGTGACTGGCGCTTACGCCTGAGTGGTGCGGTGCAGGCCTATCTGGAGTGGATGCCGATTCGTGAGCCGTCCCGGCCGGATATGGGTATTTATCGCAGCTTCCGCTTTGGTGATCTGGTCGATCTGACCATGCTGGATACCCGTCTGGCCGGGCGCGATGCCCAGGCGGCAACGATGGAAGAGCGTAACCTGAGCGGACGCACGCTGTTGGGCTATCAGCAGGAAGAATGGTTATACAGCAACCTCGCCAATGCCCAGCAACAGGGCGTCACCTGGAAACTGAGTGGCCAGCAGGTCATGGTTGCCCAATTAGGCACCAATGATATGCCCTTCAATTACGACCAGTGGGATGGCTACCCGGCGGCGCGTCAACGACTGTTTGATGCCGTCAGTCGGGCGAATGTCGATAACTGGGTTGTCCTCACCGGCGATATTCACTCATCCTGGGCACTTGAGCTGTATCAGGATCCGTTCGCTGATGATCCAGGCAAGCCGCTCGGGGTCGAGTTTGTGACACCGGCAGTTACCTCGCCGGGCATTGAAAGTTACCCCCAGGCGCAGATGGCTGGAGCCTCCCTGGAAGCCCTGTTACCACACCTGAATTTTGTTGATTTCTACTTTCGTGGCTACGTGGTGCTGGATATCACCCACGAGCGCCTGCAAGCCGAGTGGTGGGTGGTCGATAACATCGATACCCATCGCTACAGCACCGAGTGCTTGCGTGCCTTGCAGGTGCAGCCAGGCAGTAGCCAGCTGCGGCCCGCTGCCGGTTTGAGCCAGGCCAAGGCGTCGGCACCACTGGCACCGGCATTCGCCGACGATCTGGCCTTTCTGCGCGACTGGAAACAGCAATACAGCAGTCGGCTGGAAGGCGTACTGGCAGCTCATACCGAACGTCCATCGCTTTAAGGGTACGTCTATCAATTACAGCGCTCGACATTAGGGTGTTAATAATCGACTCAAAATGCCCATTTATCACTCTTATTTAACGTAACAACCATTCGCTCAGAAAAGAGCCAAATCCAGCTTTTCCGCAGTAGAACAGCCCTGCGCACGACAGGCACCAGGGTTCTGCAAGCGGTTCTTTAGTGACATCCTGCTCTGACGGCAACCGCTTCGCTTGCACCAAGGTAGCGAATCAGACACATTGCAGCTTCAGAATGATCCTACTTCCCATACAGGATGACCTATCATGGATTCAATTATCTCCCTGCTGTTTTCGGTCGAAGCCGTTGCGCTGGTGTTTGTGCTGGTACTGGTGCGTAGCAGCATTAAATTTGTACCGCAAAACCGCGCCTGGCTGATTGAACGATTTGGCAAATACCACTCCACCAAAGAAGCCGGTCTCAACTTTATTGTGCCCTTTATCGACCGGATTGCGGCGGATCGCAGCCTCAAGGAACAGGCCCAGGATGTACCCAGCCAGTCGGCCATTACCCGTGACAACATTACCCTGAGTGTTGATGGCGTGTTGTATTTCCGGGTACTGGATCCTTACAAGGCGACCTACGGTGTTGATAACTACGTGTTCGCCGTAACTCAGCTGGCACAAACCACCATGCGTTCCGAGTTGGGCAAGATGGAACTCGACCGCACCTTTGAAGAGCGCAACCTGCTGAACATCAATATTGTCACCTCGATTAACGAAGCCGCCGAACCCTGGGGAATCCAGGTGCTGCGCTACGAAATCAAAGACATCGTGCCGCCGCAATCGGTGATGCAATCGATGGAAGCCCAGATGAAAGCCGAGCGGGTCAAACGCGCCCAGATTCTGGAATCGGAAGGTGATCGCCAGTCTGCCATTAACGTCGCAGAAGGTCAGAAACAGTCACGGGTACTGGCAGCAGAAGCCGACAAGGCGGAGCAGGTATTGAAGGCAGAAGGTGAGGCGCAGGCCATTGTTGCCGTCGCCAAGGCGAAAGCACTGGCATTAAAAATGGTCGGGGATATTGCCAATACCGACGATGGTCAGAAAGCCATTCAGCTGGAACTGGCCTCCAAGGCGATTGAAGCCAAACACGCGATTGCCAAGGAATCTTCCGTCGTCTTGCTGCCAGACAGCGGTACCGATGCCAGCAGCATGGTGGCCATGGCGACCTCGATTATCAGTACCTTGAACAAGGGTTAGATAACATCTGGCTGCGACAGGGAAGTCGGCGTTATACCCCAATACGGGATAGCGCCGTTCTTACCGTTCTTACCCCCATGTTCGTTCCATTATCATCGTTGAAAATCCGCCCATGACACTTGCCCTGAACGCTCTTTGCCGACACCATCGCCACTCGGACTCGTTATGACGACTGCGGTAATTTATCTTGCCGGGCCAGAAGTCTTTCTGCCCAATGCCGTTGCACTGGGAGCCGCCAAAAAAGCCCTTTGCCAACGCTACGGGTTTACCGGGTTATTTCCACTCGATGCGGAACTGGAGGCGGGTGATACCACGGAACTGGCGTGGGCCATCAGTCGTGGCAATGAAGCGCTGATCCGTCAGGCCGATAGGGTCATCGCCAACCTGACGCCATTCCGTGGCCCCAGCGCAGATGTGGGTACCGTTTATGAATTGGGTTTTGCCCGAGGGTTGGGCAAACAGCTGATGGGTTACAGTAACGATCCGACCCCGTTTGCAAACCGTACCTGGGCCCAGTTTGGGATAACGGGTGAGCCTGGCCCAGTGGGAGATATCCGTGATCGGGATGGTTTGAAAATTGAAGAATTCGGGTTGCACGATAACCTGATGATCGAAGGCGGCATCCGTCAGGCCGGTGGCCTATTTATCAGCCACAATGCCTCGGTTAACGACCGCTATACGGATCTGACGGCGTTTGAACGCTTGCTCCAGACACTGGTCTGACAGGGCCGTTGTCGGGGCACCGGCGTATGCTTCTTTCTGCTCCATCACCTAATTGTAAGGAAACTCGCTATGAGCTACCTGTTGTCACATCTGCCCCAATCATTGCTGGTGGCCGGTATTCTGGCACTGATTATTGAAGTTGCGATTCTGGGGTTTGCTTCCATCGTATTGTTTTTCCTCGGGCTGTCGTTGGTGCTATCTGGTTTGCTGATGCTGGTTGGTATCTTGCCGGAAACCCTGACCGCAGCATTATGGAGTAACGCATTGATTACTTGTGGCCTGGCACTGGCGCTGTGGAAGCCATTAAAACGGCTGCAGGACGAGCGACAACCAACACCGATCAATAGCGACTTTGCCCGCGATGCTTTTGTACTGGAGCAGGACGTCGATATCAGCGGTAAGGCCATCCATCGTTATTCCGGTGTTGAGTGGAAACTCAAAAGCCAGCAACCGCTCACTGCCGGAACCACCGTCAAGGTGTTACGGGCGGATGTAGGGGTGTTATGGGTTGAGGCACTGGAGCAGGATTCTTGATATTGCCCGACATGCGATTACTTGGCGGGACGGTTGACGGAGCATCAGTTGACGGAGCATCAGTTGAAAGGGACGGGTTCTGGTTGACTGGACAGCTGTTCGAGGATCAGCCTCTGGCCACCCTCTGGCAATACTGGTGTGAGCGACGAGACGGGCTGTCGTTTGAGGCATCCCTCAACAATGGCTGGATACACATTGATGAGCACTGCTGTCAGGACGCCTCGATACCGTTGCTAGCGGGGCAGGAATTTGCCTTCTGGTTGCCACAGCATCGGGAAGGCAAGGCCGACACCCAATGGCAATTACTGTGGCAAAGTAACGAATTGATGGCGGTGCACAAACCGCCCGGTTTACCGGTGTCACGTACCACCCGCAATCTCTACAACACCCTGATCAATCTGGTACGCCGCCAAAGTCCGGCGACCAACGCCCACCTGTTACACCGGCTGGATGCGGAGACATCAGGCATCCTTCTGTTGGCGAAACATTCTGCCGCCGACAAACGCTGGAAAAAACGGTTTAACACCCTGCTGCAGCGTAAATCTTATCTGGCGCTGGTGTATGGCAAGCCGGATTGGCAGCAGCTCGATTTTGAATGTCATCTGGCAGAGCGGCAAGACAGCGCCATTCGTTGTCAGATGTACGTGGTTGACCCCGAACAGCATCAGCCGTTGCTGTCCGGTTCTGCCAAACTCAGTCGCACACTGTTTCAGTGTCTGGCAGCAAAGGATGGGCTGACACTGGTTCAATGCGAATTGAAAACGGGTCGCAAACATCAGCTGCGGGCACAACTGGCCGCGTTGGGGCACCCTATTGTGGCAGACAAGATTTACGCCCACGGCGGTCGTTTTTATCTTCAGCGCCTGCAACAGGCGTTAACCTCGGAGGAAATCGCTGAATTGGGTGCTTCCCATCATCTGCTGCACGCCTGGCAGGTTGAATTAAGCGCCTATGGTCAGCAGTTTCACGTGCAAGATGACCAGTTATCCAATGAGTGGCCAACCTGGGTGCGGGATTGGCTGGCTGCCAGAAATTGATGAATATTTGATGATTATTGAATAAATACTTTCCAAATGAATAGATCATTATATTGGCGTATTTTTTCATATTTTTTATGAATATATATTTCCTGACAGGAGGGGTGGCCATTATTTATATAGAACAAATCCCTTTTTTGAGGCGAGTTTTTGCGCTTTTCTGGTGCGACCTATAGTCACCCAAATTTAATTTTAAAAGCTGACAAAGTGGACGTATAGTTCCTCTGCAAGGGAGTCCCCTTACCAGGCGTACAGCTTGAAAAATAACGTTAATTATCAGGAAGGACTATGATTGTGCCAGAAATCAACGCAGTCACACAGGCTGAACAGCCCATCTACTTCATTGGTAATACCGCCTTCAATATTGATCAAGGCCGTATTTATCTGAATATCGATGGTATTGCCAGCGACCGTTTTGCGGATAACATCAGCGGTACCTTGAATCTTGAACTGTGGGCTTTGCCACAGCGATATAACGGCTCTCTTGATCAGGGTGAACAATTGGCCGCCACCAGTATTGGTGAACTGTTTGGTCAGTGTTATCTGGAAAACTGTCAATATGACCTGATTTTTGTCGAACCGTCTATGGGTGAGTGGAATCTGGTACTGCTAGTGCGCGAATGGGATCTGGATGATTTTGTCACGCGTGATGTGGTTCAGTTTGATTTGCCCTACGTCGTTGCCGGTGAAAGTATCGTTGCCGATGATAGCGCGGCAGCGGTTGGTCAGGTAATAGAAGTAGCATTTGGCGAACCACGTGAAGCAGCCGTTGCTGAAGATGCAGCCGTTGCAGACGTTGAAAAAGCAGCAGACGTTGAAAAAGAAGCAGACGTTGTTAAGGAAGCGGTTGCCGCAAAAGTCGTTGCAAACGTGGTGGAAGAGAAAGAGGCCGCCTTGGCTGAAAAAGTCGCCGCTGAGAAAACCGCTGCCGAAAAAGCCGCCGCTGAGAAAACCGCTGCCGAAAAAGCCGCTGCTGAGAAAGCCGTTGCCGAAAAAGCCGCTGCCGAAAAAGCCGCTGCTGAGAAAGCCGCTGCCGAAAAAGCCGCTGCCGAAAAAGCCGCTGCTGAGAAAGCCGTTGCCGAAAAAGCCGCTGCCGAAAAAGCCGCTGCCGAAAAAGTCGCCGCTGAGAAAACCGCTGCCGAAAAAGCCGCTGCTGAAAAAGCCGCTGCTGAAAAAGCCGCTGCTGAAAAAGCCGCTGCCGAAAAAGCCACTGCTGAAAAAGCTGCTGCTGATAAGATTGCAGCCCTAAAAAAAAAATTAGTCCGCGTAAATATTAATACCGCTACCGAAGCCGAACTGGCTGCTGTCGGCGGTATTTCCAAAAAGCTGGCCCAAAGCCTGGTGGCAGAGCGCCCATTCAAAACGATGGATGAACTGGTCACGGTTAAGGGCATGGGAGTTCGGACACTCAAGAAAATTGAGCTGTTGGTCTCTCTGTGAGTGCTGTATCGGCAAGGCAGATGCCTTGTGAGTGGCTCACCTCAACGCCTGCTTGCTGCAGGCGTTTTGCTATCTGGCTGGCCGCCATAACGCCCTGCTGTATGATAGTCGCTATTGCTGTTTCCCCCGCCTGAATCACTGCGTGACAGGGCTGGCAACAACTGTCGGACAGAGGTCACTGTTGAATATTCTATTGGTTGAAGACGATCCCCAGCTGAGCCGGGATATTGGTCGTTACCTCACCGGAGCCGGTTATGGTGTCGAACAACTGGATCGTGGTGACTGGGCCGCCCGCTATTTGCCAGATCATCTTGATGTGATCGGTTGTGTGGTGCTCGACTTGGGGTTGCCGTACCTGTCGGGTCTGGAAGTACTGACCTGTTGGCGCAGTCAGGGCATCACCACCCCGGTACTGATTCTGACCGCTCGTAACAGTTGGCAGGAACGGGTGGATGGGCTGAATGCCGGAGCCGACGATTACCTGGGTAAACCGTTCCAGAGTGAAGAGCTGTTGGCGCGGCTGGAAGCGTTACGACGCCGGGTGGAGCAGCAGGGACAAACCCGTCTGGTCGTGGATGGTCTGACACTGGATGAAACCAAACAACAGGTCTCGAACGGGATGGGTGTGTGTGAAAGCCTGACTGTAACCGAATTCGCCATGCTGAGATTGCTGATGCAAAAAGCCGGACAAATTGTCTCCAAGCAGCAATTGCTGGATGCCACCTACGACTGGCAGGAAGAAAAAAATGAAAATCTGGTGGAAGTCTATATCCGCCGATTGCGCAAAAAAATTGGGCAGGAACGCATCCGTACCTTTCGTGGCCAGGGCTACCTGATGGGAGATCGCTGATGTGGTCCTTAGCGGCACGCCTGTTTCGTTCCCTGTTGGGCGGTCAGCTGGTACTGATGGTGCTGGTTACCACGGCTGCGGCGATTGCCCTGCTGGTGTCGGCGACCGACTATTTCAAAACCCGGCTGGAACACGACAGCGATTTGCTGTTGCAGGAAATCCATTGGCACCGCGACACCATGGATATTGATGAACACATACTACCGCCCATTTTTGTAATGCCGCAATCCGGCCATTATTACCAGGTGATGTGGAATGGCCAGCAACTGAAGTCGCCATCACTGGGAACTCTGGCGCTGCGGATGGAAAGCCGGGAAGGCAGTCTGTCATGGAGCTGGCAGCAAGCTGTGCCAGAGCAAAGCCTGTACGTGATGACTCAGACGCTGATGGTGCACAATCACCAGGTGGTGATTCAGATTGCCGAGGATTTTCGTCCTATTCTGGCGGTGTTTACCCGAGCTTTTTTAACCTTGATGGTGTTACTGGGTCTGGTGATGGCGGCTATTTTTATCTGGCAACGGCGCATGCTCAATAATGCCTTGTTGCCCTTCAATCAGGTGCAGCAGCAACTGCGTCAGCTGGCGCGGCAGGAGCGTGACCATCTGGATGCCCCGGATATGCAGGAGCTGGAGCCACTGGTGGATGAAATCAACCGGCTTGGGGAACGTACCCGTGAGCGTTTGCTGCGTGCCCGTATGGCCAGTGGCAATCTGTCACACTCGCTGAAGACGCCGCTGGCGGTGTTGAACAATCGTTTGCATGATGTTGCGTTGTCGCAGCCAGAGGGCGACTGGCAAACCTCGCTGCAGCAGATTGAACGCATGAACCAGATGATCGATAACGAAATGAAGCGGGCCAGAATCGCGGGCTTGATGAGCCGGGCACCACAGATCGATCTGGCTGAACTGATACGGCAACTCTGTCTGAGTATGGCCAAACTGTATCCTGGGGTGGTCATCCGCCAGCAGTTACCTGCGACGCTGCCATTTCCTGGTGATCGGGAAGATATGTTTGAGCTGATGGGGAATCTGGTCGACAACGCCTGTAAGTGGGCGGTTGCTAGCGTCGCTATCGAAGCCACACAGCAACAGGATGGACAGATTCATCTGCTGGTGGCCGACGATGGCCCTGGTGTGGATCCGGAGAAACTGGCGGGCTTGCACCAGCCTGGTGTTCGGGGTGATGAAAGTGGTGCAGGTTACGGACTGGGGTTGGCGATTGTGGCAGATATTGTCGAACAGTATCAGGGCCGTATCCTGTTTGAAAACGGCCCTGACGCCGGTTTGCGAGTGTGTCTGTCGTTGCCATTAAATCCGGACTACTGACTGTTCAGGCTGCCACTGGCAAGCAGCGCTTCCACCCAGTAGTGAATATCAAAACCGCTAAAAGCCAGATGCAGGTTTTCAATCACTTCACGACACTGGCTATCGCTCAGGTGCAGGCTGACAAAGGTACGGTTCTGTTTACCCTGAATCTGCTCACTGATCGACAGATGACCGATGCGATTGCTATGGCCCCAGCCGGTCCAGGAACTGAATCCGGGCAGGCCCTGCTCCAGCAGCCAGTCGGTAATGGCATCGGCTTGCCTGGGTGGCAGTGACAGGGTGAGCAGGGTCAGTGACGAATTATTGAGAGTGACCGGAGAAGTACCGGTATCGGTAGTGTTCATTTGTCTGCCTCCAGAATGAAGCGGCGATAAAGCAGCGGTAATACATACAAGGTCAGTAGCGTCGAGGTCACCAGCCCGCCGATCACAACGATAGCCAGTGGCTTCTGGATTTCACTGCCTGGCCCGGTGGCAAACAGTAACGGCAGCAAACCAACCGCACCGGTACTGGCGGTCATCAGTACCGGTCGCAGTCGTCCGGCGGCACCTGCCAGAATCATCTCCAGACCCCGTTGTCCCAGTGCCTGCAAATGCCGGAACTGGTCAACCAATACTACGCCGTTCATCACTGCCACACCCAATAATGCAATAAAACCGATTGAAGCGGGCACCGACAAATATTCGCCACTGATCCAGAGTGCCAGCACACCGCCTATCAGGGCAAAAGGAATATTACACAGAATCAGCAGCGCCTCGTTGATACGGCCGAAGGTGGTAAACAGCACCAGCAACACCAGTGCGATGGCCACCGGCACCATAATGGCAAGGCGGGCGTTGGCCCGTTGCTGGTTTTCAAACTCACCCCCCCAGTTCAGATGGTAGCCACCAGGCAGGTCGATATTCTTGCTGACCGCCTGTTGTGCGGCGGCGACATAGTCGCTCAGTGCCACGCCCTCGACATTGACGGTGACGACGGCAAAGCGCTGGCCGTTTTCCCGTTTCACCAGTACTGGCCCTGGCGTTTCACTGGCGTTGACCAGTTCCGCCAGCGGTACGGTGTCACCGGAGGCGGTGACCAGCCAGTGTTCGTTCAACAGGGCACTGATTTGTACCGGGCGTGAGTGTCTGAGCACCAGCGGTAGCTGCCGATCCGGGTACACCACGTCCCCTGCACGAATACCTTCAAGGGCTGCCCGCAAGGCGTTTTGTACGGCACTCACCGTCAGTCCCAGCTGCAGGATCCGGGTCGCATCTGGAGCAACGGTCAGGTAGTGCATGCCATCGGCTTGATTAAGCATGACTTCTGCCGTACCGGGCAGGGTTTTCATCAGCGTCGCAATTTGCTCGGACACGGATTGCAGCTGTTGCAGGTCGGTACCAAACAGTTTGATGGCGAGATCGCCCCGCGAGCCGGAAATCATCTCCGATACCCGCATATCAATCGGCTGGGTAAAGCCATAATTTAAACCGGGGAACTGTTCCAGAATGGCCCGGATCTGCTCCCGCAGCTCACTTTTGCTGCCTGCCTGCCATTGTTCCTCAGGCTTGAGCTGCAAAAACATATCGGTTTCGTTGAGACCCATCGGATCCATACCCAGGTCGTCGGAACCGGCGCGAGCGATAATGCGCTGGATGTCCGGCACCGCTGCCAGCAAGGCTTTTTCCACCTGCAGATCAATCGCCAACGATGCTTCCAGATTGATGGTGGGGATTTTTTCCAGCTGTACAATCAGGTCACCTTCGTCCATTTCCGGCATAAAGGCCTTGCCGGTCTGGGTAAAGGCCAGCACGCTGGCGACCACCGCCAGCGCCAGGCCGATCAGCATCGGTAATGGCTTGGCTAACGTCCGTTCGAGCGAACGACGGTAGGCCGCTTGCAAGCAGTTGACCCAGCTTGGCGTGGTGACCTTGTCGGCCTGAATCAGCCAGGTTGTCAGTACCGGAATCAAGGTCATCGACACCACCAGACTGCTGGCCAGGGCAAACATAATGGTCAGCGCCACGGGCGCAAACAATTTGCCTTCCAGTCCTTGCAGGGTCACCAGCGGCGAGAACACCAGCAGAATAATCAGCGTGCCCGAGACGATGGGGACAGACACTTCGTGAATCGCCCGAAAGATTACATGCAGGCGTGGCAAGGCATGATTGTTTGCCTGCAAGCGGGTGACGGTGTTTTCGACCACGACGACGGAGCCGTCGACCAGCATGCCGATGGCGATCGCCAGCCCGCCAAGACTCATCAGGTTGGCGCTCATACCGAGTTTGTCCATGATGATAAAGGTCATCAGCGCAGACATGGGCAGGTTGACGGCGACCACCAATGCCGTACGTACATTACCGATAAACAGTCCGAGTAATAGGATCACCAGCGCCACCGCAATCCACAAGGCTTCGGTCACGGTACCAACGGCGCGTTCAATCAGGTTGCTGCGGTCGTAAAACACCCGGATCTCCATTCCGGCAGGCAGATTGAGGCTGTCGAGTGCCTCGCGTACACCGCTAATGACTTGCTGGGCATTGGCATTTTTTAACGCCACGACCAGCGCCTCAACCGTTTCTCCCTTGCCGCTGTCGGTGACTCCGCCGTAGCGGGTCAGACTGTCGAGCCGGACGTCGGCTACGTCATTGAGGCGAATCGGGCTGGCATCACGATACACCACCACGCGGTTGGCCAGATCCTCAAGCGTGGTAATACGCCCGGTGCTGCTGACAATGATGGCTTCTTCGCCGTCTTCCAGGCGTCCGGCACCATCATTCCGGTTGTTCTGTTGCAGAAATTGCTGCAGCTCGGCCAGGGTCAGGCCAGCCCGCGCCAGTGCCATCATATCCGGGATAACCGCCCAGGCTTCTACCTTGCCACCGAGGGCGTTGATGTCTGCCACACCGGGTACGGTGCGTAACAGCGGCCGGATTTGCCAGTCGAGAATACGGCGTTTTTCGGCCAGCGATTGTGGCCCGTCGAGGGTAAACATATACAGCTCGCCGAGGGGCGTACTCATGGGGGCGATGCCGCCACTGATGTCAGCAGGCAGTTCCGGCCAGACGGCCGCCAGCCGTTCGGATACCTGTTGGCGCGCCCAGTAAATATCCGTGCCTTCGGCAAAATCGACGGTAATGTCGGTCAGACCGTACTTCACCACGGAGCGCAGGATCGATTGGTTCGGGATACCGAGCAGCTCCACTTCGATCTTGCGGGTAACCCGTGTCTCAAGTTCTTCCGGTGGCAAACCGGGTGCCTTGATAATGATCTTTACCTGGGTAGGCGATATTTCCGGGAAGGCATCAATCCGCAGGTTTTGATAGCTGATCACGCCCGCCGCCAGTACGCCGAGACTGATCACCAGAATCAGTACCCGCTGTACCAGAACCGTTTGAATCCAGTGCGACAGCATTATTCATCTCCCTCGCTGCTGGCTTGCCAATAGGACATCAACGCGGCAGTGCCTCTGATCGCCAGCGTTGGCTCTGCGGGCAAATCGGCCGGGGTGAGCAGTAACTGCCCAGCGCCTTCAGCGATCGGCACGATGGCTACTGGCTCGACCTGGTCACCTTGTTTTAGAAATACCCAGGACTGGCCATTGGCGCGTACGCGGGCGGCGGCGGGTACTGTCCAGCCGGTCTGTGACGATGGAATGGTGACTTGCCAGCGCTGTCCGGGAATCGGCTTGCCCTCGGTCAGTTGCAACCAGACCCGGTACTGGCCGGTGACGCTGATCCGCTGTTCGATTCGCAACACCCTGGCCGCCTGCGACACCGTTGTATGGCTGTCCTGGACGTTCAGTGACTGGCCCGGCTGTAGCTGGCTGGCCAGATGGGCAGGCATTTCAACCAGAATCGCCAGGGCGCTATCGGGCCAGAACTCTGCCAGACCATCGGCCGGGTTGGCGATCTGGCCTGGCTGTTGATAGAGGGTCATCAGCCAGCCGGCGCTGCTGGACTTGAGGGTAAATTCAGCCTCATGGGTGTTATGCCAGTCCGCTGGCAAGTGGGCCAGTACCTGCTGGTTGCTGCTGACGTTATCGTCCAGTTGCTGGCACTCGAGGGATTTTTCTTCGACATCCAGGCGCGAGCTGAGACCACTGTTCTGACGGTCTTTCAGGTACGTCAGTCGTTGGTGACACAGGCGAGTATTTTGCAGCAAACGCTGGTGGCTCTGCAGAAAGGCCAGTGTTTCATGGCTGTGCAGTTGCAACAGTGGCTGACCGGCATCGATATGCTGACCTGGGGCCTGTAACCACTGTTCGACACGGGCCTCGAACGGCATCATCAGTTGCTGACGCTGGTGTTCACTGACGGCAGTACTGCCCGGCAAGACCGCCAGTGGCAGCTGGGCAAGAGTCGTCAGGGTGCTGAATTCGACGCCAAGACGCTGCTGTTCCGAGCGATCCAGTGGCAGCACATCGGCCTGACTGGTGGCGATGAAGAGTGTCCCCAGCAAGGCGCCCAGTGGCAGCATGCCGAGCCGGTGCTGGCGTTTAGCTACTGTGGGGGTTACAGGGGTGCGGGTTACAGAGGTGCGGGTTACTGGGGTGTGGCTTGAGGCATTCAAAAACGTCATTGCGGTATCTCACCCTGAAGTTGGTTCCAGTCGCTGATGGCTTGTTGGTAGGCAAGACGGGCATCGTCGGCCTGTTGCTGCAGTTGCCAGATGCTGTTTTGCACCTGTAACCATTCCAGTCCCGATAGCTGCCCCTGACGCCAAGCCTGATATTGGGCGTCGTACTGCTGGCTGGCATCGTCACTGAGTTGTGCCAGTTCTTCTACCCGAACAGCCAGTTGTGGCAATTGGCTGGCCAATACCTGTTGCTGGCGTTGCAGTTGTTGGCGCACATCCCGTTCGGCCCGTTGTTGCTGAACAAGGGTGCTTAACTGCGTGCGTTGGTTCTGGTAACCAGCATTGCCTAACGGCAGGCTGATACCGAGCATCAGTAGTTCACTGCCGGGCGTATCGTTGATGGCCGCCAGGTGTTTGATTCCCAGGGATACCGTCGGCGTCAGCGCTTGCTGACGACTGAGTGTCTGATTCAACAGGGCTTGCTGACGTTGTTCGACCTGAAAGCGTAACAAGGGGTGTTGTTCCAGTGGCTGTGCCGTTACGGGAACAAAGTGCCAGTCGTCGGGTAACTGATCTTGTCCCGTCCATTGGCGAAATTGCAGGGTAAGATCCTGTTGCTGGCCTTGCAGCGTCAGTTGGCTTGCCTTTAGCTGTTGCAAGGCTTGTTGTAGCGGCAGCCGGTCTGCGGCCGGGCGTTCGCCCTGGCTGACCAGTAATTGCAGCCAGTCGAGTTGTTGGGTCATCGCCGTCAGACGATTGTGGTTACGCTGCTGTTGCAGTGACAGCTGTTGTCTCTGCCACCACCAGCTTTGTAAGCGGCCTGACCAGAGCCAACGCTGATAATTCCGTTCGCTGGTGATCAGCTGGGCGGCGGTCTGACTGAGTTGGCTGCGGGTCTGATACTGCCCTGGTTTGCTCAGCGTTGCGTTCAGGCTGACTTGCCATTCTTCGCTGATCGCTGCGGCGTGATCGCCCTGGGTATAATCGATGGCCAGTGCCGGGGTTTCCACTAGCCAGTCTGGCCGACGTTGTTGCTGCAGGGATTGGGCGGTTTCCAGCGCCTGCTGCTCCGGTGTGGATTGCCAACTGGCTTCCAGAGCGGCGGAAAATGAAGGGCCAGCCTGAGTTTGGCTGGCAGCCGTGAATATCAGCAGGCATAAATAATGCTGCCTGGCCCAGGATCTGACTGGACGTACAGGCACAGCAACGGGTTGGGTTTGCCCGGTCATGGCGCTATCTCCTTTATTGATCGCAGGAGCTTAGAGCCAAAGGCTGAACCGAAACTGAATGTGTTGAATGTTAGCGGTTATCGAATGGCGGCGTCCGGGGTATCGATGCCCCGCACGTCGATAATGAAGGACTCGATCACCACTGTTGCGAGTACGGCGGCACGGCCTCCCGGAAGGTATTAGCCGTCATTGCGCGGTATTGAGCGGTGTGCTGTCAGTCTTGCAAAAATGCCAGTCGCGGGCCGACCGGTACAATCCGGGTTGGATTGATGGTGTCGTGGCTGTAGTAGTAGTGGCGCTTGATATGATCGATGTTGACGGTCGCGGCAATACCGGGGTGCTGATACAGCCGCTGCAAATAGTCCGACAGTGCCGGGTAATCGGCAATACGGCGGATATTGCATTTGAAGTGGCCCACGTACACCGCATCAAAACGCACCAGCGTGGTAAACAGACGCCAGTCGGCTTCGGTTAATACCCCGCGTCCAGAGGCATCGGCGACCAGAAAATCTTGTCGGGCAATGATGGCTTCTACGCTATCGAGGGCATCAAAGAGGTCGCTAACCGCCGCTTCGTACTTGTCGGCGGCGGTGGCGAAGCCGGATTTGTACACGCCATTGTTGATCTTGTGATAAACCAGCTCGTTAATGCCATCGATCTGGCGACGCAGGTCAGCGGGATAATAGTCATCGGTATTGCCGGTCAGGTCGTTAAAAGCCGAATTCATCATACGAATAATTTCTGATGACTCATTGCTGACGATGCAATTCTGTTGCTTGTCCCACAGTACCGGCACCGTTACCCGACCGGAGTAGTTCGCTTTGTGGCGGGTATAAATCTGGTGCATGCAGGTTGAGCCAAACAGGATGTCGCCGTTGCTGCGAAATTTCTTGTCCGGGTGGTTGGTATCAAACTCCCAGCCGTTAGACAGCATGTCGGGTGACACGATGGACACGTCAATATGAGCTTGCAGTTGCTTCAGTTGACGGAAGATCAGGGTGCGGTGAGCCCAGGGGCAGGCCAGCGAAACGTACAAATGATAGCGGCCGGATTCTGCCTTGAAACCGCCAACGCCATTGGGGCCTGCTGCACCGGTAGCGGTTACCCAGTTGCGTAACTGGGCGTCTTCGCGTTGGAAGGCACCACCGGTTTTCTCGGTGTCGTACCACTGGTCTTGCCACTGGCCGTTGATCAGTAGACCCATGTTGTTCTCCGATTCAGTCCTGATTGGGTAAGCAGTCAGTCTAGCGCAGGGAGAATTCGAAAAAAGCGCAAATATTAAGCTGGCAGATTCGGTTTGCTCGAAAGGTATTGGCTGTCGGTGCGGCGTTTGCCGTTGTCGTCGATGTCATAGCGGGGAGCTGGCAGGCAGCAGCAGGAAAAAACCGCTGCCATCAAGGGCAGCGGAAAGGCGTACAACACGCCAACAGGCCTCTCCGAGGGAGAGGTTGAGGTCTAAACAATTCGGTATAACCCTGAGTATGAAACAACACCGGCGGGTCAGGCAGCCCGCCAGTGTTTATCTGGCAATGGTGTTTACCGGACTCAGAAGAAACCCAGTGGATCAGTGCTGTAGCTGACCAGCAGGTTTTTGGTCTGCTGATAGTGATCCAGCATCATCTTATGGGTTTCGCGGCCAACACCGGATTTTTTGTAACCACCGAAGGCTGCGTGTGCAGGGTAAGCGTGGTAGCAGTTGGTCCAGACTCGACCAGCCTGAATGCCACGACCCATGCGGTACGCTACGTTCATGTCACGAGACCAAACGCCGGCACCCAGACCAAACTCGGTGTCGTTGGCAATTTCCAGTGCTTCGGCTTCATCTTTAAATGTGGTTACTGCAACCACTGGTCCGAAGATTTCTTCCTGGAAGATACGCATCTTGTTGTGGCCTTTCATCAGCGTCGGCTGAATGTAGTAACCAGTGCCCAAGTCATCGTTCAGAGATTCAGCGGAACCACCGACCAGCACTTCGGCACCTTCGTCACGACCGATTTGCAGGTAACCCAGGATCTTTTCGTACTGCTGCTGGGAAGCCTGTGCGCCCACCATGGTGTCAGTATCCAGCGGGTTGCCACGCTTGATCTGGCCAATACGCTCGATCACTTTGCCGATAAACTTCTCGTAGATGCTTTCCTGAATCAGCAAACGGCTAGGGCAAGTACAGACTTCACCCTGGTTGAAGAACGCCAGTACTGCACCTTCCACACACTTGCTGACGAAGCTGTCTTCGTGATCCATGACGTCGGCAAAATAAACGTTAGGTGACTTGCCACCCAGCTCAACAGTAGAAGGAATGATGTTTTCAGCGGCACACTTCATGATGTGTGCGCCAACCGGAGTAGAACCGGTGAAAGCGATCTTGGCGATACGGGTAGATGTGGCCAGCGCCTGACCGGCTTCTGCGCCAACGCCGTTAACGATATTCAGTGTGCCTGGTGGCAGCAGGTCGGCAATACATTCCATCAGTACCAGAATAGAAACCGGAGTCTGTTCCGCTGGCTTCATAACAATACAGTTACCAGCCACCAGCGCAGGAGCGATCTTCCAGGCGGCCATCAGCAGAGGGAAGTTCCATGGAATGATCTGGCCAACCACACCCAGAGGCTCGTGGAAGTGGTAAGCCACGGTGTTTTCGTCGATATCACCAATGGTGCCTTCTTGAGCACGGGCACAACCGGCGAAGTAACGGAAATGATCCGCCGCCAGTGGTACGTCGGCAGCCAGGGTTTCACGAACGGCTTTACCGTTGTCCCAGGTTTCAGCAACTGCCAAAGTTTCCAGATTGGCTTCAATACGATCAGCAATTTTCAGCAGGATATTGGAACGCTCGGTCATAGACGCCTTGCCCCAAGATGTTTGGGCGGCATGAGCGGCATCCAGCGCCAGATTGATATCGGCTTCATCGGAACGGGGAACCTGACAGAACACCTGGCCATTAACCGGGCTGATGTTGTCCATGTAACGACCGTTAACTGGCTCGACCCACTGGCCGCCAATGAAGTTGCCGTAACGTTCCTTAAAGGTGACTACTGAGCCAGGTTGGCCGGGATTTGCGTAGATCATGTTGGTTCTCCGGGTATTTATTGTTATCGCAAACAGAGTTTATTGTTCAGAGAGACAGAACACCCTGAAGCAATATGGACACTGCCAGTGTGCTGGATGCTCTGCCATCGGGTCATTTGCCATCCGTGTTTAAAAAGACACTACCTTGGTACTAGTTCTTTGGGATGCCACTGTGGCGCGGCAGGGCAGGCTTCCGAGAGGGGGTGAATGGTGGTGCGACTGGTGATGCGACAGAGACCGTTGTTTGCTGGCTGGCAAGAGAGAGTTTGTCCGCTGGACGGCGATCAATAGGGAGAGTATCCGCCGATCTCTTGCTGACAGTTTGGCCTGTATGGCGCTGTTCACACCCTGTTGACTGAGTGATTTATCTGGCCTGCGCTTTGGACTCATGCGATCTATTTGCTACTGCATGGCAATTGCCGGAGAATAGCGCCCCCAGACGTTGGATGACTTGCCGGATTGCCAGACTTTATGACTACCCGCATCGCCATTAACGGTTTCGGCCGCATCGGCCGCTCGGTTCTCCGGGCACTCTACGAAAACCGTTATTACCCGCAACTGCAAATCGTGGCGATTAATGAATTGGCCGATATCGATTCCGTCAGTTACATGTTGCGTTACGACAGCACCCATGGTCGCTTCCCTGGAGATGTGGTGGTGGAAAGTGACCATTATCTGCGCATCAACGGAGATCGGGTGCGGTTATACCGCCAGCCCAGTCCCGACAAGTTGGACTGGTCCGAATGCCAGGTCGATATTGTGCTGGAGTGCAGTGGCCAGATTCGTAGCCGTGCCGACGCCGAAGCGCATTTACTCAGCGGTGCTGGCAAGGTACTGATTTCCAACCCTGCTGACAGTGCGGTCGACAACACCATTGTTTACGGCATCAATCACACGAGCATCCGGCCGCATCAGCGCATTATTTCCAACAGCTCCTGTTCTACCAATTGTCTGGTGCCGGTACTGACCTTACTGGAACGTGAATTTGGTATAGAGCGGGGCGTTACTACCACTATCCACTCAGCCATGAATGATCAACCGGTGATCGACGCCTATTCATCGGATCTGCGACGAACCCGCTCTGCGGTACAAAGTATTATTCCGGTTGATACCGGGCTGCCGAAAGGGATTGCCCGCTTGATGCCGACACTGGAAGGCAAACTCGAAAGCCTGCATTTACGCGTTCCGACCATCAATGTGTCCGCTCTGGACGTGAGCTTGCAGCTCAAATGTGATACCAGCGCACAGGCCGTTAACGAACTGATACAATCCGCCGCCAATGGCGTGTTTCGTGGCCTGTTGGGCATCAGTTACGAGCCTCACGCCTCCATCGACTTTAACCACGATCCGCGTTCCGGCATTGTGGATGCGACCCAGACACGGGTCAGCGCCGGTTCGATGCTGAAACTGTTGCTGTGGTTTGATAACGAATGGGGGTTTGCCAACCGGATGCTGGATACTGCGTTGTGTATGAGACAAGCGCCGGGTGAGTCAGCGATGACGGCATCATCCACAGGCAATAATTCGTAGTCATGATTAATTGTAGTTACTAACAAAAACAGTCAGGGCGCTTGCGACGCCTGCAACACAAATGAGGAAAGCCACAATGTCTGTGATCAAAATGACCGATCTGGATTTGAAGGGAAAGCGCGTTCTGATTCGTGAAGATCTGAATGTACCGGTGAAAGCGGGCAAGGTGACGTCCGATGCACGCATCCGTGCTGCTCTGCCAACCATTCAGCACGCACTGGAAGCGGGCGCTCGTGTCATTGTGATGTCCCATCTCGGTCGTCCGACCGAAGGTGAATACGACGACGAATTTTCGCTGCAGCCAGTGGCAGCTCATCTGTCGGCTTTGCTGGGTCGTGACGTTGTGGTGGTCAAGGACTTCGAAAACGGCGTCGACGTTGCTGAAGGTGAGCTGGTATTGCTGGAAAACGTCCGTTTTAACACCGGCGAAAAGAAAGACGCAGAAGCGCTCTCCAAAGCCTACGCGGCGCTGTGTGATGTCTTTGTAATGGATGCCTTTGGTACCGCTCACCGCGCCCAGGCATCGACGCACGGGGTGGCGAAATTTGCTCCGGTTGCCTGTGCTGGCCCGCTGTTGGCGGCAGAACTGGACGCCTTGGGCAAGGCGCTGGCAACACCGGCCCGTCCGCTGGTGGCCATTGTGGGTGGCTCCAAGGTATCGACCAAGCTGCAAGTCCTGGAAAGCCTGTCCGACATTTGTGACCAGATCATTGTTGGTGGCGGCATCGCCAATACCTTTCTGGCCGCTGCCGGTAAGCCAGTGGGGAAATCCTTGTGCGAAGACGATCTGATTCCAGCGGCGAAAAAGCTGATGGAAAAAGTCTCAATTCCAGTGCCCACCGATGTGGTGTGTGGCAAGGAATTTTCTGAAACCGCCGAAGCCACTCTGAAGTCGGCGGATGATGTGACCGAAGACGATATGATCTTCGATATTGGCCCGGATTCTGCGGCAGCTCTTGCGGCACAACTGCAACAGGCCGGCACTATCATATGGAATGGCCCGGTAGGCGTATTCGAGTTTGACCAGTTCGGTGAAGGCACCAAAACCCTGGCGCTTGCCATCGCTGCATCGGATGCTTTTTCGATTGCCGGTGGCGGTGACACTCTGGCAGCGGTTGATAAATACGGCATTGCAGATAAGGTATCTTATATCTCCACCGGTGGTGGTGCGTTCCTTGAATTTGTTGAAGGAAAAGTCCTGCCTGCCGTCGCCGTACTGGAAGAGCGCGCCAAATAAGCGCCAAAACTATAACCGGCTGGCTCGGTCTGCGAGTCGGTCAGAATAATCAGTCAGAAGGATACTAATTTATGGCACTTATCAGCATGCGTCAGATGCTGGATCACGCCGCCGAATTTGGCTACGGCGTACCGGCATTCAACGTCAATAACCTGGAACAGATGCGCGCCATCATGATGGCCGCCGACAAAACCGACTCTCCTGTGATCGTGCAGGCCTCTGCCGGTGCACGTAAATACGCCGGTGCCCCTTTTCTGCGCCACCTGATTCTGGCAGCGGTAGAAGAATTTCCGCACATTCCTGTGTGTATGCACCAGGATCACGGCACCTCGCCAGATGTTTGTCAGCGCTCCATTCAGCTGGGCTTCAGCTCAGTGATGATGGACGGTTCACTGGGAACCGATGGCAAAACGCCAACCAGCTACGAATACAACGTCGAGGTCACCCGTCGTACCGTCGCAATGGCGCACGCTTGTGGTGTGTCAGTAGAAGGTGAACTGGGTTGTCTGGGATCGTTGGAAACCGGTCAGGCTGGTGAAGAAGACGGTATTGGCGCAGAAGGTATTCTGAGCCACGACCAGATGTTGACCGACCCGGAAGAAGCGGCCGATTTCGTCAAACAAACCGGTGTCGATGCTCTGGCGATTGCCTGTGGTACGTCCCACGGCGCGTACAAGTTTACCCGTCCGCCAACCGATGACATTCTGGCGATTGACCGCATCAAGGCTATTCACCAGCGTATTCCAGGTACTCACCTGGTCATGCATGGTTCGTCGTCTGTGCCTCAAGAGTGGCTGGCGATCATCAACGAATTTGGTGGCGAAATTCCGGAAACCTACGGCGTGCCGGTTGAGCAGATCGTTGAAGGCATCAAGTACGGCGTCCGCAAGGTGAATATCGATACCGACTTGCGTCTGGCGTCTACCGGTGCCATCCGTCGTTTTCTGGCAGCGAACCCAGGCGAATTTGACCCGCGTAAATACCTGAAAGAAACCGTGACGGCAATGTCCGACATCTGTATTGCCCGTTACGAAGCCTTCGGTACCGCAGGTAATGCCAGCAAGATCAAGGTCGACTCTCTGGACGTGATGTACGAGCGTTACCTGACCGGTGAGCTGGATCCAAAGATTGCCTGATCTGGCTGCCTGAATCAGTCTTGAGCTGATGTTTGGCCGCACCCGTGCGGTGGCCTTCTGTTGGCGGTAATGAGGTTTATTCTGGAACCGTTACCGCCATCGGTTTGTCTCGGCGGCGAATTCCTTCGCCTCCTGTCTGTTGCTGTTTCTTGCCTCTCGTGGTGATACCTCGGTTCTGGTATTTTTGTCCCTCCTTCCTATCGCCTTCCTATCGCCTTCCTATCGCTTGTCGACACTGTTTTGCCATCGATCGTTTACCCGCTATCAGCCACTGCAGCATTTATCAATGCCTTGCAAGCCAGCGGCTGAGACCCGGAAATACTCTGTGACGCGGTAGCCAGCCTATCTATTGCCAGCTTGTCCTACGTTCGATCAGGGGAAGTTGTGACGCTCTGCACAGAGGCTCGCACTGGTTTTGTAAGGAATTGTATTGCCAAACCAAAGCTGGTTACTCTTTGACCGTTCTGGAAACCGGAACACCAATCTACCGGTGATCAGACCCAAATAGTTAACCATGTGATAAGCACAAAGGAATCAACTCATGAACTGGACTCATTCATTAACGGGCTGGGTGTCTGCCGCTCTGATCAGTAGCACGCTGGCCATTACGGGTTGTGGTAGTAGCGATAGCAATGACAGCAGCAGTGATAATAACGATAGCAGCAACTCAGCAGATGCGACGCTGGAAGGTACAGCGGCCACCGGTGCCGCGATTGACGGTTTCGTCTATGTAACAGACGCCAGTGGTACAGAAGTCAATGTCGCGATCGAGGCTGACGGCAGCTACACCATTACAGTAACCGGCATGTCAGCGCCTTTCTTGCTGCGTGCTGCTCCTGACGATGGTTCGGACGTACAGTATTCTTTTGCGGCAACCGCCAACAGCATCGCCAATATTACACCGATGACCACGCTGGCGATGTTCCTGGCCAATGGCGAAACCAGCCTGGCGACGCTGCAACAAAACTGGGCCTCCGCCGCTACCAGCTTCTCCAGCGATGATCTTGCTGACGTTCAGGCGCAGATTAATGCCAATTTCAGTGAACAGTTTTCCGGCAATGGCCTGGATGCTGACAGTTACGACTTTTTTACGACCGAGTTCAGCGTCAACGGCAGTGGTTTGGATGCGGTACTGGATCTTATCAGTATCGATATCGACTTCAGCGCAGGTTCTTTCATCGTTGAAGTGAACGGTCTGGTGTATGACTACGACGTCGATATCGATACCGATGGCATCACCATTGGCGGCGGTGACAACAGCAACCTGGATGGCGAGTGGACGCTGACCTTCAGCGGCACGTTTAAATCCGGAGTCACGACGACGGCTATTCCTGCGGTCACCATTGAAGGGCTGGAGGCACCGGATTCCTTGTCTGAACTTGAAGATCGGGCCGCCGCTGGCTTCGAGACTGCTGGTTCTGATATCACCGACCTGGTTGTCACTGTGGTAACCGATACCGATACGCGCAAGACCTTTACGCTGAAATTTACTCAGACCATGACAGTTGATGCTGGAGGTTCACCCGTAGAAGTTATCTCCGACTACGATATGACTTACGACTATCAGCTTAACTGATACTCACAGCAGTACACGGCGGTTGTTACACAACGGTTGTTAGAGGGCGCTTCGGCGCCCTTTTCTGTTTTCTGTGGCGCATGGTTATGCCGTTGTTTCGCTATTGACGGGCTTTTTCTCTGATGATGTCCTTCAGGTTGTGAGGAACAATAAAGGTATCTTTTTTGCCGATCTTGTAGCGCTTCAGTAACTGGAATGTTTCTGCCAAATTCAATAAATCGGTACGTGCCGTCTGGTACACCACTCCGTGGGAATGCTGATGGCCCTTGATGCTGTATTCATAACCGGGGTTCTTCAAAGCATGTTTCAGGATAGATAATTGACGATGATTCAACTGTCCCTGCAGAGCAGAGCCACTGAGCACATCTTCGGTTTCTCTCAGCTCCTGCATCTTGTCTTTGAGCCACTTATGCAGGTCATGAATTGACTCTTTGATGACATCCAACTGGTAGTCAATAAAGTACGTCAGATCGTTGGCATCGGTTTCGGTATAGAGATAGGCCTTTTGATATTGCGCCGGTGCTTTCTTGATCACCCTTGAAATCGAGGTGTATTGCAGTAGCCAGTAATTCTCTTTCGCCATCATCCAGTAGAACAGTGCTCGTGCGGTACGGCCATTACCGTCAACAAAAGGATGATCGTAGCTGATCATAAAATGCACAATGATGGCCTTGATCACCGGAGGAATAAATATCTCTCCAGAATCATCGCCAGTCTGATTGGCAAAATCACACAGTGCCTGCAGCCGCTGGGGTAACTCAGCGGCTTTGGGCGGTACGTGCAGCAGTTGGTCATCCTGATAAAAGACACAAATATCATCTTCCACACGTCTGAACTGCCGGGCCAGATGTTCATCGCCAGACTCCAGTGTTCCTGCTGTCAGCAGTCGGTGTAATTCGAAAATGATCGAAGGGGTTAATGGCTCATGCCGATATTCCCGAATAAACTGCATTGCCTTATAGTTGTTTACAATCATGCGCTCGGATTGGTTCAGTGGTGTTCTGGCGCTGGTGAGCATCTCCTTGGCTACTCTACGGGTTGTCGAGGCTCCTTCCAGTTGGCTGGAGCTGATGGCTTCTTCAATCAGGCTGTTGATCAGATAATGTTCCCGGGTGCTTTTGTCTTGCATGATGGCATCGGCAGCCATGGCGCCGCTGGCATTTTCGCTGATCCACAATAAATCCCGCATCAGGGTATCGGGAATACAAAACCGGAATGGCTGATTGTCTTTATTGAGCAGAGGAATACTCCGGGCTATTTTTTCTCGGACCAGCTTGGTAGCAATCCAGTGTAATTCCGCATTGAAACCGCTTGGGGATGGCAGGTGGCGCAGTTTATCCCAGTGCAGGTAGCGCCCTTTCGCATCGCAGGGGCCGATGTCTGCCTGAAACAAATGCAGCAGTTGGGCGTGGTTCATCGCCGTCAGAGCGGTCAGTGGCTGATCGTGATAGGGAGGAGTTTGTGGGCGCTTCATGATATCAACTACTAATATAATTAAAATTAGTATATCAATGAGAAGAAGGCTTACTGCTCATTTTTTATAAATTAGTCGTTGGTGTTGCTGCGGATGATCAGGCTTGCCATGCAACCGCAACCGTCGCCACCCGTTCTGCTACAGAGAGGAGACGCACACCCCTTTGGCAGGGGGCGTCGATAGAGTGTCTACAGATAGAGTGTCTGCTTCAAGCGCCAGCAGCGATTTCTTTAATCCGCTGCACCATGGCGCGGATACCGTTACCACGGGTAGGACTGAGGTGTTTGATCAGGTCAATATCAGCAAAATAGCCATCAATATCAAATGCGAGAGCGTCAGCGGGCGTTTTGTCATTGTAGGCACTGAGCACCACGCCAAGCAGGCCTTTGACGATATGAGCGTCGGAATCGGCTTCTAATACCAGCTTGCCGTCGATGATGTCGGAGTCGATCCACACCTGACTTTGGCAACCACGAATCAGGTGTTGTTCGGTTTTTTTGTCGTCTGGCATCGATGGCAGCTGCTTGCCGAGCTCGATGATGTATTTGTAGCGTTCCTCCCAGTCGTCAAAAAAGCCGAGGGTATCGAGGATGTCGTCAGTGGTAATGTCGGTGCCAAAGGGATTCGGGGTCAGGCTCACGGTTATCTCCTCAGGCTGGTTCAGCCAGTTCGGTGTTTAGTGTTTCAATAAAGCTGCGGATGCGTTGAGCGGCTTCGCGGCATTCTTCCACGCTGGCGACCAGTGCCATGCGGACGCGGCCAGCGCCGGGATTGATGCCATTCACGGTGCGGGAAACGTAGGAGCCGGGCAGTACGGTGATGTGCTGCTCGGCGAACAGGCGCTGGGCAAACAGGTCATCGGCAATCGGGGTTTTTAACCACAGGTAGAAGCTGGCGTCGGTTTGCTGGATGTCGATGACTGGCTTGAGTATCTCGATAAAGGTGTTGAATTTCTGCGTGTACTGGCGGCGGTTGTCTTCCACGTGGGCTTCGTCGTTCCAGGCGGCGATGGCGGCCATTTGGGTCTGAATTGGCTGGGCACAACCGTGGTAGGTGCGGTACAGCAGGAAAGGTTTCAGCAGTTTGGCGTCGCCCGCAATAAAACCGGAGCGCAGGCCAGGCAGGTTGGAGCGTTTCGACAACGAGTGGAATACCACGCACTTGTCGTAGTCGTCGCGGCCCAGTTCGGCGCAGGCTTGCAGTAGGCCAACCGGAGCTTCTTTGCCATCGACCCAGAGCTCGGAGTAACACTCGTCCGAGGCCACAATAAAGTCGTATTGGTCGGCCAGTGCAATCAGTTCCTTGTACTGCTCAATACTCAGGGTCGAGCCGGTCGGGTTGCCCGGTGAGCAGACAAACAGCAGTTGGCAGCGTTCCCAAACGTCAGTTGGTACGGAGGCATAATCGGCGTTAAAGCCGGTTGCTTCCATACAGGGCAGGAAGTAGGGTTCGGCACCCGCGAGGTAGGCTGCACCTTCGTAAATCTGGTAAAAGGGGTTCGGGCTGAGCACCAGCGGGTGTGGCTGAGTACGATCGACGGCGGCCTGGGCGAAGGCAAAGATGGCTTCGCGGGTGCCGTTGACGGGAATAACCTGGGCCACAGGATCGATGCGATTGAGGGTGAAGCGGCGCTTGAGCCAATGGGCGCAGGCTTCACTGAGTTCTGGCAGGCCTTTGGTGGTGGGGTAGTTTTCCAGTGCCTGGATGTTGTCGATCATGGCCTGTTGCACAAAGGCCGGAGACGGGTGTTTGGGTTCGCCGATCGATAGGGATATATGCTCCAGTGCCGCATTAGGGCTGACAGCTGCTTTCAGTTTTGCAAGCTTTTCAAACGGATAGGGCTGGAGTTTGCTCAGGTCTGGATTCATGTGGCACCAACAAGGACAACGACAAGGACAACGACTGGCAGTAATCGCTACCGTGAAAAAGTGTGGGTGATTATACCCACTGCTCCGGGAAAGAGCAGGTCATTATGACAAAAGTATGGCGCTTGCTGCAGGGCGCTGGATGTGAACCGGACGGTTGTCTGGATACAAAAACGGAGCCGTGAGGCTCCGTTCAGTGATAAGCAGGGTGTAGCGGTTATCAGTCGGCTTCAATTCCAACTACTAGCCAGGGGGCGTTGTCGATCGACATATCGCGCTCCAGATGCCAGGTGTCGAATATGCCATCTTCGGAGTGGTCACCGTTATCACGGCTGCGGCCACGGAACAGGACGCTGATTTGACGCACGGAGCCGTCTTGTTCTGCCCGTACGATGTCGGCCGCAAGATCGAGTACTTCGGTCTGTGGTGGCGCATCGGCCATGGCGGCACGTTGTTGGGCCAGTTCGGCGTACAGCTCGGGGGCAACGTATTCCTTGATGGTGTTCATATCACCGTCGTTCCAGGCTTGTTGTACCTGGCGATAATGATCCAGTGCGCCGCCAATAAAGGCGATCTGGTCAAAGTCGTCTGGCAGGTTGACCGGTGCCTCGTTGCCTGTCGGGGTCATCATGGCACTCAGATCGTTGCGCTGGGCCACGGTGTCGGGTTCACTGGCTGCAGCCTGGAAGGGTTCATGTCGTTGATGGCCCGCCGCTTGTGGCTGCGATTGGGGCTGTGGACGTCGTCCGGCAAACAGTTTGAACAGTACAAACCCCACCAATGCCAGCAACAGGATGTCCATAAACTGGATGCCATCAAATGCACCGCTGCCCAGCAGGTAGGCAAACATGCCACCGGCGAGCAGGCCACCGAGCATACCGCCCATCAGACCAGTTTTACTGCCCGCTGTTTTGCCTGCAGGTTGAGCATTGCTGACACCGGGTTGATCTTTTTGAGTGGAAGAAGGGGCTGCCGATTTTTTCTGGGCAGGGGCTGTGGAAAAGCTTTTACCAAAGCCGCCGCCGCCAAATTTTTTACCTGCCTCAGCCGGTTGTACCAAGGCCAACAGCAGAAAAACCGTCGTAAACAGGGACCAGAAGGACTTCATAATAACCTCTGTGAATGTCGTCTTTGCCAAATCGGACGTTACTTTACCAGAATAACCCGGTGTACGAAGTCTGAAAGACGATCGTGGTGAAATTTGGTGAAATTTGGTGAGATTTAAAGGGCCACAACCAGAATGTGTCCTGGCAGAGTGTGTCCTGGGTTGCCAGAAGCTGTGGCTGCCAATCACCGGGTCATTATTGATCCGGTTCGCTGCTGACGAGTTCCGCCAGCAGCGGCAAGTGTGTGTGGTATTTACATGCAAATACAAATGATAAATAATATCATTTGTATTTGATATGGATGTCAAAGTCTCAACCACCCACTAAGAGCACTGATTCATGACCAAGTTCAACCGCAGTTCTACCCTCCTGAATGGGATTTACCCCTGTCTGACTCCTGCCTGCCTGACGCTCGCTACCTGCTTTTCATCTGTCGTTGTGGCGGATGATTCGTCTGTTATTGAACTTGAAGCCGTGGTCGTTACCGCAACGATGAGTGCGCGCCCGATTGAAACTGCGCCTGCCTTTACGACGGTTCTGGATGCTGAAGCGATTGAAGCGGCACCTGTGGACAGTCTTGGTGATCTGCTGCGAGCGAATGCAGGGTTGAACAACCTGACGGATGGCAATGGCCGGGATGATATCCAGATTCGTGGTCTGGACGGTGATTACACCATGGTGTTGGTGAATGGTAAACGGGTGTCGTCTGGCGGTGCTTTTGCCAAGGGAACCGACGTTGATTTCAATTCCATTCCGGTAACTTCGATTGAGCGGATTGAAGTGATTCGTGGGCCGATGGCGGCACTGTATGGCTCGGATGCGATTGGTGGGGTGATCAATATCATCACCAAAAAATCGGCGGGCGACTGGCGCGGCAGTGTCAGTGGCGAATACACCGTGGTCGATTCGGGTGAAGACGGTGGCCGCTATCGTCTGGGAGGCACCGCAATGGGTTCCCTGAGTGACCAGGTGAGCTTGTCTGTTTCCGCAGATCAATACAGTCGCGAAGCCTGGTACGCCAATGACGATGACGATGTGCCGGATCAGGAAGAAAAAACCGCCAGCAACCTGACATCAACGTTGACGCTGGATCTGAACGAGCAGCAAAGTATTGATATTGATTTTGGCTACAACCAGGATAAGCGGCCCTACCAGGCCTATAGCAGCAGCTCGTATCGTGAGCAGGAAATCAGTCGTTACGACCTGGCGCTGACACATACCGGATTATGGGACAGCGCATCAACCACCGCCTACATCAAGTACGAGCACAGCGATGTCGACGATTTTAATACCAGCTACGTGACCCCCCAGCATCACACCAAGGAATCCAACCTGTATGCCAAGGCTTACGTCAATACGGCATTTGGAGCCAATGACCTGGTGGCCGGGGTGGATTACCGCCATCAGGAGCTGGAAGACCCGATCAATTATGTTGCCACCGGCAAGTACAGCATCGATCAGGTGGGTGTTTTTGTGCAGGATGAAATTGCCCTGATGGAGGCGCTGACACTGACGCTCGGTGGTCGTTGGGATAATCATGAAATTTTTGGTGGCCACTTTTCTCCCAAAGGCTATCTGGTGTACCAGTTAAACGATGCGGTGACTCTGAAAGGGGGAATCGGCAAAGCCTTCAAGGCTCCAGACGGACGTAAGTTAAGCCCGGAATACAACGAGATCAGTTGTGGTGGGGGTTGTTATATTCCCGGTAATCCGGATTTGACGCCAGAAACCAGTATCACCAAAGAGCTGGGTGTTGAAGTGCGTCAGCCTGACTGGGCCTTGAGCGCGGATGTGTTTGATACGGAAGTGAAAGACAAGATCGAGCGTGAGCTGGGTGCAGCAGATGACGATGGGGTGTATCACCCGATCTGGGTCAATCTGAGCAAGGTAACGTCCAGGGGGTATGAATTGAGCGGTGATCTGGATGTTGCCGATCATCTGGCCGTCAGTGGTAACTACACCCGCCTGAGCGTCAAGGACGGTGATGATGCGGTGATTGAGTATCGCCCCGAGCATCAAGCGAATCTCGCTCTGAAAATGCAGGCAACAGATGCCCTTAGCGCCAGCCTGAGCGTTAATTATGTGGGAGGTATGACCTACTCCTTCTGGGCCAATTCCCAGACCAATGTGCACAAACTGTCGTATTACCGTACCGATCTCGGCTTCCTGATGGATCTGAACGAGGCAGTTCGACTGAAGTTTGGCGTGAATAATATTGGCGATACCAATCTGGATAATATGGATTCCCATATCACCACCGTGGAACTGGGGCGCAATTATTATCTGGGCGGCACCTACAGCTTCTGATGGACATCCTGATGATCACGACTATTTTGCTTATCGGCCTGACCATACTGGCGGTTGCCTTGCTGTATCTGTGCCTGCCCAATCAGCGCTGGCTGTCACAGCCGTTATCCAAGGCGTTCTGGCCGATTGTACTTGCCGCGCTGGGTGTGTCGTTGCTGGGCTGGCTACTACTGCTGTCGCCGCTGGCCGCAATATTGAGCTGGCTGGTGGTGATCATGCTGGCGCTGGGGTTACTTCCGGCGCTGTTTTTGCTGCGTCGGAGGGCTGACTGATGTCGTCACGTTCTTTGCGTTATGACTGGTGGTCAAAGAGCCTGAGTGGTGTGGTCGCCGGATTTTTGTTGGCACTGGGTATTAGTGGTCTGTTTGCCTGGCTGGGGCCAGGGGGTATCGCTGCGGCGAACAAGGTGCAGTTCAATATGTGGCTGATCGTACTGGTCTGGTTACCAATATTGACGACGGTATATCTGTTTCGAAGCGGCGCACGGGCCTGGCTGATTCTGGGGGGGCTGGCATTAGTCAGTCATGTCGCGTTGTACGGTGTCCGCTATGGAGCCATGTTATGAAAAACGGCTTCAAGGTGCGTGGTGATGTATTAAAAATGTACAAAACCTTGCATACCTGGGTGGGCATTAGCTCCGGGATGTTGTTGTTTATCGGTTTTTTTGCCGGTGCATTAACCATGTTTGAAGAACCTGTTCAACAATGGTCAGAAGCGCTGGATCAACAAGTCGTACCGACATCAAGACTGACCACTGCCGAACTGGATTTGCTGGTGGGTCAGGTGCTGGAACGGTATCCGGCAGCCCGGCATGAACTGACATTACAGCTGGGCGACCATCCGCCGGGCAACGCCCCGGTATTCTGGAACGAGGGAGAGGGGGATCATCATCAACTGAACTTGTCGGCTTCACGTTGGCAAGCCAGTCTGGATGAAAGCGGACAATTGCAGGTGCAGCAGCAGACTCCTGGCCAATTGGGTGAGCTGATTGATCTGCTTCATCGCAGCGCCGGTATACCTGGGCAGCTGGGACACGAGCTTGTTGGTGTGTACCTGATGGGAGTGGCCGCCCTGCTTTACAGCTTGGCGCTGGTGTCAGGTGTCGTGCTGGTGTTACCCACGCTGTTGCGTGATTTTCTGATTCTGCGCCCGGAAAAAAGCCGCAAGCGTTTCTGGCTAGACGCTCATAATCTGATCGGCATCACCAGTTTGCCGTTCCATCTGGTGATTGCCGTTACCGTGGTGGTATTTGCCTTTCATGACCTATTATATGGTGCCTTGAAAGGCGTCGTGTACGGTGAGCAAGCGATGTTTGGGCCGCGAGCCGTGGCCACGGCGCAGCCGCTCAGCGAGTTGCCGCCAATCAGCCAGTTGCTTGCGCGGGTACATGAACAAGCACCGGGTTTTGACGTCAAGGCGGTCGAGTTGATGAATCTGGAGTCGGCGCGGGCGATGGCCAGAGTGGCGGTTACTCATGACGCTTACCTCACCCGTGGCGCACGCGAGGGTTATGTCATTCTCAATCCGTACACGCTGGAAGTCACCAATACCAGTGTATTACCGGGGCAACAGGATGGCTGGAGTGTGCTGGTCAGCAGTTTCTTTGGCATGCACTTTGGCAGCTTTGGTGGCACACCAGTGAAGTGGCTGTACTTTGTGTTGGGGATCAGCGGTGCGTTTGTGTTCTACAGCGGTAATCTGTTGTGGATTCAGAGTCGGCGCAAAAAAGACGGCAAAGCCGATTTGCCGATGTCCGCGCAGTCCCGCTCGGTACGCTGGATGGCTAATGCCACAACAGGGGTTTGTCTGGGAACCATCGCCGGGGTTGCGATTGCCATGGTCGTCAGCAAAACATCAGCAGGGTTGCTGGGTAGCCATAATGATCAGGCCAATGTGCTGGTGGTCTGGGGTTATTACCTGACCTGGTTAGCCTGGCTGTTGTGGGCATGTATACGTGGCAGTGAGCGTGCTGGACGTGAGTTGCTACAAGCAACGGCGATTTGCGTCTTGTTGATTCCGGCCTGCAGTCTGCTGCTGGCGTTGCTCGGGAACACCGCAGAGATCTCTGTCCATGGCGCGAGTTTGGCCGTGGATCTGGCGGCGTTGCTGGTCGCCGCGATGATGCTCTGGTTTGATCTGCGGGTGCGTCAGCGCGCGTTGATGTCTGGTACTGCGGCACCTCCCAGGGCAACGAGGATAACGGCAGAGTAGATTTTCCATGCTTTATTGGTCAGAAACAGCACTGCGGTGGGTGAATTGAAGTAAGTTCTACGGGTAAAGTTATTAGTAAGGTTATGGGTGAAGATGTTGGTAAAATTATTGAAACCTATTTTCTTATTGCCTTAATCTATTAACGAGAGAGCAAAATGTCATTATCCCTGGTAGGCCAGACGGATTAATCTGACTGTGTTGATAGACAAACAGAGGATTAGCCATGAATAGTATCTTTCGTTATATCGCCGTGGTTTCCCAGCTTGAAGCAGGTGCGACCCGGCAACCTCAAGCGCGTTCTGCTACACCGGCCCCACAATCGGGCCGCTGCCCGACTCAGGGGTGTAACTATGCGGATAACTACTACGGTGATCAGCAGTGTGGTGTGGTGAACAAGCATTAGCCAGCTCCAGCGTACCGCCCGCTCGTCGCCGTCCAGCAAGCGGTTACGAGCGGATAAACAGGGCTTGCCGGATCCATGGTCGCTGAGAGTTCGTATGATTAGTTGTTTGCTGGCGCACGCCAGTCCTGGATAGGGACGGTAGAAATACTGTTCTTCGGCGAGCCATCGACCATTTTGTCGGAGTACACCAGGTAGATCAGCGTATTACGCTTACGGTCAAAAAATCGCACCACTTGCATGGTCTTGAACAGCAAGGAAGTGCGCTTGGTGAATACCTGTTCACCATCGTCAAGAGTATCCAGAAAACGGATCGGACCAATCTGGCGGCAAGCGATGGAGGCGTCCGACGTGTCTTCCGCCAGCCCGAGTGAGCCACTGATACCTCCAGTCTGGGCGCGGCTCAGATGGCAGGTCACTCCCGCTACCTTGGGATCATCAAACGCTTCTATGACTATCTTGTGGTTTTTGCCAATCAGCTTGAAGGCGGTGTCGACTTCGCCGACCACCTCTGCGTGTGCTGTGGCGGAGATGACCGCGATCAGGCCCAGCAGTATTGGACGTAATAAGTTGGCCATAGTTGTTGGTACTCCGATGTAGTGGGTCGTTTGGTGTGCTTGGTCGTATACAGCATGACAACGGACTCAGTAGTGGTAGGTCATAAAAACACCAAGCGAGTCGCCGTTAAAGGTCTGTCGGTCTGAATGATAGGTGGCGGATTTATAGGCCAGTTCAAAGCGCATCTCTCGGGTCACCTTGTATTCAATAAAAAGCCGTGGGCTGAGGGTATTGTCCAACGCCGTCCGGGTACCATCCCTGTCCTTGATGCTATGGGCTATATCGATGTGCAAACCGGCACCGGCTGCCCACCGGGGATAGTGATAACCGGCATCAAGCTGCATCACTAAGCCCTGACTATTACCTTCGCCGCCCTGGTACAGAATACCCAGTCGTGCCCGTGTTTCGATGCGACGGCTGGCGGGTATGGCGTAACCGCCATACAAAATTGCACCAGCTCCGGCATTGTACGGCTCGCCCTGTTTATTTTCGGCGACTTTGTCACCGCCAAAATCCATTCCCAGGCCGATTTCCCAGCCCCGGTGCAAGTAGTTGGGGGCGGACTCGGTTCGGGCTGGAATGGCCAGCTTCAGGGTCGGGGTATCGGTGGTCAGGTAGCTGCCTTGCTGGAGCACCGTCTGATCGGTCACATAGCTGTCGCCTATGATCAAACGCTTGGTTTGCGGTTGCTGCGTCAGCGTACGTCCCAACCATTCGGCATCCGTAAACACCACCAGATAGCGGGTTTCAGGATCTACTTCCAGCTGGAGGTAAACTCCTTCGTTGCGGCTGCTGGTGTCGCTGATCAGTACGGGATTGTTGTAGATTTCCAAGGCATCAAATTGCGCATCGAGCAAAATCACGGCTGGATAAAAAACGGTTTGTTCTTCGACCAGTGATTGCAAATCCATACGGATGTTGCGGTCGTAGTGCGGCAGCTCCAGGCCGGTTGCCAATACATGATGCTGACCCAGCAGCATGGGTTCCGTGGTTGGGATCAGTTCACCCTGAAAGCCATATACCAGACTGTGGTAGTGAAGCGTTGGCAAACTGGCTAACCAGTCAATCGGCGAGGGTATTCCATCGCTTTTTGGCGAGTTGTCCATGACCGGGTCACGGCTGGTTCTGTTGTCCGACTCTTCGTTGGCCGCCAGCGCCACACCGTTAAGCAGCACGCCCACTAACCCTGAGAACAGGGGAAACACATACTTCATTCAGGCTCCTTGTCGGTAGACAAACCATAACGCCCGCGACTGTAGCGCAGAGCGTTATCCCGGAGCCAGTTGAATCAGTCTGATCGGTAGAGTGAGAGGGTCAGGATAGCTGTTTTTTAAAGAAATTTTCTGTCCGTTCCCAGGCGATATCGGCTTGCAGCTCATTAAAGCGTGGGGTGGAATTGTTGTGGAAGCCATGACGGGTACCTTCATAGCTGTACATCACGAAGTCTTTTTTGTGGGTTGTCAACGCCGCCTTGTAGCCTGAACGCATGGCATTGATACGCGGATCGTCCTCAGCGTAATGAATCATCAGTGGTGCCTGGATGTTGGGTACTTCATGACTCTCTGCGGCGCGACCGTAAAACGGTACTGCGGCATTCAGGTCAGAACCCATAACAACCGCCAGCTGGTTCACGACGCCACCGCCATAACAGAAACCGGTTGCCCCCAGCTTGCCGCTGGACAGTGGATGAGTTTTGACAAAACGGGCACTGTTCAACATATCGGTGAACAATTTTTCCTGATTCAGGCTGGCCTGTAACTGTTTACCGTCGTCGTCATTCCCTGGATAACCCCCGACGGGTGATAACCCGTCCGGTGCCAGTGCCAGAAACCCGGCGACTGCCAGGCGCCGGGCGACATCTTCTATATAGGGGTTGAGGCCACGGTTTTCATGAATCACTACCACGGTCGGGAAAGAACCCTCTCCCACAGGTTTGACCAGATAACCTCGCATGCGACCCGACGTCCCGCCAGAAGAGTCGTAGTCTATATAGGTTGCCTTGATGCGATCATCGGTAAAGGAAATCGTTGCCGCCTCGGCATAACGGGGCAGGAGTGCCTGTGCCATGGCCAGACCGGAGCCGGTGACCAGAGTGAGAGCTGCAGCACGAGAGAGAAAATCTCGCCTGCTCATGCCTGAATGACAATATTCGTCGTATAAATCGTAAACCTGTGGATCGATAGGGTCATTATTCATGGCAGTATCCTGCGCAGGCCGATGTTGTTGTAACGCCGAATCGCAGTGGATAAATCGGTGGCTGAATGGTTCCTTGTCATCGATAAAAAAAATGCATGAGCATAAAAGGTATTCACTATATAAGAGCGATTCGGTCAGTGTGGGATCACAATGTTCAGATTGCGGGTATTAGTCCATAACTTTTGTGTGGTTATTGGTGTTGATCCGGATGCCCCCTGATTTTGTGATAGGGTGTGTCACCACAAGCCTGAGCTGACATACCCTGTGTCGGTTTTGATTCGCGTGTGCTGTGACTCACGCCGGATCTTCATGAATAAACGTAAAACGGCAACTGCGATAGCAGCCATCAGCGCAGGTCAGGATAATCAAGCCTGGTTATCCATGTGGCGTAACGACCAGATTGAGTTTCATCAGGATGCTGCGAGTCGTTTACTGGTGCGCCATTGGCCCAGGCTGGGGCTGGCAGACAACAGCCGGGTGTTTGTGCCGTTGTGTGGCAAAAGCCTCGATATGCTGTGGCTGGCGCAACAGGGCTATGACGTCGTAGGAGTAGAACTCAGCCAGGTTGCTGTTAAAGCGTTTTTTGTCGAAAACCAGATTGATTACCAGCGCAGCCGGGCGGGTGATTTTATCTGCTGGCGCAGCGAGCACATCACCATACTCAGTGGCGACTTTTTTCAGCTGACGATGGCGCAGCTGGGCCATATTGATCTGGTGTTTGATCGGGCATCCCTGACCGCGCTGAATCCGGCGATTCGTGGTCTCTATGTGCAGCACATGCATGACATTTTGCCAGCCGGGCAATGCCCGGTCTATCTGCTGACAGTGGAAGACCCGGACGAACAGGAACAACCTTTTGATATTGATCAGGAGTTGTTGGCGCTGTATCAGACGACGTTTGAGATTGAGGTGATTCAGGCAGAACGTAGCCAGATAGACATGCCGTTGCCGGAGGCTGCTGATATCACGGATACCAAGCTGTATCGGCTACTGCCGAAGTAATTGGTCATCGGCTTCAGCGGTTATTCAAACTTGTCCCGTGCTTTGGCCCAGGGATCAATTTTGCGGCTGTCAGGTGTTGTTGACGACGTTGTTGACGACGTTGTTGATGGCGTTGTATTGCGGGAATGGCCAGTGCCGCTGTGTCTGCCATTGTTACCCTGGCGCGAACGAGGCCCTTTGCCATGTTCCGTGGCCTGCTTTTCACGTTTTTCCCGCAACCGATCAGCATCTTCCAGGCTCAGAACTGCAGGTTCCCCTGGTGCCTGATGGGCGGGAATAATCCGGTCTCTGGGAGGCAGAGCAAACTGGGTGGATGAAGCCTTGGGCAAATTCTTGAACTGATACAAATAAAAGACCTCAACCTTTTCTCTGGCCCAGGTGGTCTTTTTCAGAAACTTCACACTGGCATCAATCCCCGGATTGGTTTTGAAACAGTTGATGTTCAAATACGCAAACAGAATATCAAAGCCGTAGTGCCCCACCAGCTCAACCAGCATCTGTTTTAACCCTACGCCATGCAGTGGGTTGTTTTTGTAATTGATTTCGTCGTTCATGAACCATCCGGTAAAAGCGTGAAGGTCGCGATTGTACCTGTTGCGGTGTAGAAAACCCATGCTTGAACCGGGTACGCCCAGTAAGCCTCGCCCCGTCTATGTCTGCTCCCAGATGCAGGCGCGGGTGGTTCCTGCCCTGGTTGGTTCTGTTGCATAGCAATGAAGGTCGTCGGTCTGCGGCAACGTCATTGCCCTTGCTGTGGCTCTGAGCGACAATGCGCGCCTTTATATGACACAGCATATGGCACAGCAGCTGCCAGGAGAGTGATTTCCATCGACAGGCTACCGGTCTGCTATCCTGTGCTTGCTAACATTGACACAATCAGGAGTCGTAACATGACCTCTCGTACCGAACTGGCTAACGCCATCCGCGCATTAAGTATGGACGCTGTCCAGAAGGCCAAAAGTGGCCATCCAGGCGCCCCAATGGGCATGGCTGATATCGCCGAGGTACTGTGGAACGACTATCTCCAACACAACCCGAACAATCCGGAATGGGCTGACCGCGACCGCTTTATCCTGTCCAATGGTCATGGCTCCATGCTGATTTACTCGCTGCTGCACCTGACTGGCTACGAGCTGTCCATTGATGACCTGAAGAGTTTTCGTCAACTGCACAGCAAAACGCCAGGTCACCCCGAATACGGCTACGCCCCGGGCATTGAAACCACCACCGGACCTTTGGGTCAGGGCATTGCCAATGGTGTTGGTATGGCGGTAGCAGAAAAAGTATTGGCCGCCCAGTTTAATCGCAAGGGCCACGACATCGTTGACCACAACACCTATGTCTTTATGGGTGACGGTTGCATGATGGAAGGTATCTCTCATGAAGTCTGTTCTCTGGCGGGTACTCTGGGTCTGGGCAAGCTGGTCGCTTTCTACGACGACAACGGCATTTCTATCGACGGAGACGTTGATGGCTGGTTTACCGACGATACGGCTGCCCGTTTTGAATCCTACGGCTGGCAGGTCATTCGCCACGTGGACGGTCATGATTCCGAAGAAATCAAGATGGCGATTGACACTGCGCGGGCCAATACCGAGCAACCGACACTGATCTGTTGCAAGACCATCATTGGTTTTGGCTCACCGAATAAAGAAGGCAAGGAAGACTGCCACGGTGCACCACTGGGTGATGACGAAATTGCTCTGACGCGTGCACGCCTGGGTTGGACACATGGCCCGTTTGAAATCCCGGCCAATGTGTATGAAGGCTGGAGCGCGAAAGCAAAGGGTGCCGCCGCCGAACAATCCTGGAACGACAAATTTGCTGCCTACGCTGTGGCTTACCCGGAACTGGCTGCTGAATTTGAGCGTCGGATGAAAGGTGAATTGCCTGCTGACTTCAGCGTGAAGGCGGCTGCCTACATCACCGAATGCCAGACCAAGGGCGATACAATCGCCTCTCGTAAAGCATCCCAGAACACACTGAACACGTTTGGTCCGCTGCTGCCAGAACTCCTCGGCGGTTCTGCCGACCTGGCCGGTTCCAACCTGACCTTGTGGTCGGGTGCCAACGGCATCAGCGCTGAAGATGCCAGCGGCAACTATCTGTTTTATGGCGTGCGTGAATTTGGCATGAGCGCCATGATGAACGGCCTTGCATTGCACAAGGGCTTTATTCCTTACGGCGCTACCTTTCTGATGTTTATGGAATACGCCCGCAACGCTGTGCGTATGGCGTCGCTGATGAAGCAACGCGCTATTTTTGTATACACCCACGATTCCATTGGTTTGGGTGAAGATGGCCCTACCCATCAGCCGGTAGAACAGGTTGCCAGTCTGCGTAATACGCCAAATCTGGAAACCTGGCGCCCATGTGATACGGTTGAAAGCGCAGTGGCCTGGAAGTCGGCGGTAGAGCGTGCAGATGGTCCATCAGCACTGGTATTCTCACGTCAGAATCTACCTCATCAACAACGCACCGCAGAACAGGTTGTCAATGTGGCTCGTGGTGGCTATATCCTGAAAGAGTGCGCAGGTACCCCGGACGTGATTGTGATTGCAACCGGTTCCGAGGTCGGCCTGGCGATGGATGCGGCGGCGCAGATTGCCGACAAGGCCGTTCGCGTGGTGTCCATGCCGTGTGCTGAAGTGTTCTGTAAACAGGATGCCCAGTACATTGAGTCCGTATTGCCCGCTGCCGTGACAGCACGCGTTGCCGTTGAGGCGCTGCACAAGGATTACTGGTACAAGTTTGTTGGTCTGCAGGGTGTCATTATTGGTATGGATACGTTTGGAGAGTCGGCACCGGCTGCTGATCTGATGGCACACTTCGGTTTCACCAGAGACAAAGTGGTTAATTCTATTAATAGCCTGGTCTGAGAATCTATCGGGATCTGCTAACCTGTCTACAACAGATCCCGAATTGTCTGGCTGTGAAGGAGATTGTCGGATTGTCTAATAGTTTTATTACTGATTGGCATCAGTACTGATACGTACTCTTGTCTTTATTCCGAAATTTCCGCAATGTAAAATTAGTATCGTCAGCAAGTGCTATCGTGTTTCCCCTCTCAGGACTCGGTAGCATTTGTTGGCACCCAGCCCGTTTTATCGGCACACCCTGTAAGCTGTAAGGACGCGTAATGGATGAATCAATAGTCAGCCCATCTGCCAAAACCAGACAGGACAGTCATACTTTTCAGTTTGAAAAGTTCAGTATCCGTGGTGCAACCCATAACAGCACTCAACTGACCGTATTCCCTTCGGGAGAATGGAAATCGGTCAGCAATATCAGCACTCATGTTGCCTCTTTTAAACCCCGGATTGGTCTTTCCATCGAGTTTTTTTTACGGGATACCGGCATGACGATTCCTGTTGGCAGTGTTCCTGATGACTGGAGTCCCAAGCATCTGTGGAGTACCACTTTTGCCAAACTGGAAGATCGTACTATTCGCAGTTCTGGCAAAAGTGAGTTTATTGCCAGCCAGTTTGAGACCTTGTCGCAAAATGCCGAAGGCAAGTTGAGGTTGCGTATTCAGCACAAGCCGAGTTTGCTGAGTCGGTTTTTCTGATCGGCTCGGCTGCATTGGGGACAGTGGTCAGACAGGGGTTACTCCCTGTTGGTCGGCGATATTTTGCTGCAGCACAATGCGGTAGCGCGGCTTGCCTGCTTCCAGATAGCCCAGGGCTTGGTTAATTTCACTCATCGGCATGACTTCTGTTTGCGGCAAGATGTCGTGGCGGGCGGCAAATTCGAGCATGGTCTTGATGGTACCAGGACTGCCCACTTCAGACGCCATCACCGCTCGTTGACCAATCAGATTGATATCCAGCGGTTCCAATAATACCCCCAGCAACACCAGCTTGCCCTTGGGTTTGAGTGTAGCGATGTAGCGCCGCCATTCAAGTTTGACATTGACGGTTGAAATAATCAGATCAAAGCGGTTTTTTGCCTCTTTCAGCGCTGCGCTATCGCGGCTGTTGATAATTTCGTGGGCACCAAAGCGTCGGGCCTCATCGGCTTTGTCGGGGGAGGAGGTGAAGGCGGTGACTTCGCAGCCCCAGGCTTTGAGAAACTGCAGCGCCAAATGACCGAGTCCGCCGATACCAATCACCGCAACTCTGGCGGTAGGTGATAACTGGTGCTGCATCAGCGGGTTAAAGGTTGTGACGCCAGCACAAAACAGTGGCCCGGCCTGTTCCATGGGAATAGCAGCTGGTATCGCGATCACACTGCTGGCTTCGGCCCGCACTCGATCGGCAAAGCCACCGTGTCGACCAACAATGGTTTCTTCAACGGCATAACACAGGTTGTGGTCGCCGTTCATACAGCATTCGCAGGTGTGGCAAAAACCGGATTGCCAGCCTAGCCCGACAATATCACCGACGGCAAACTGGGTGACCAAATCGCCGGTTGCAGCAATGCGACCGACAGCCTCATGGCCGGGAATAAAAGGGTATTGGCTGACGCCCCAGTCGTTGTTGATCATGCTCAGATCGCTGTGACACAGACCGCAATACTCAACGGCAATCTCGACCTGATGACTGCCTAATGGCCCCGGATCGTATTCATAAGGACGAAGCTCTCCACCTGCTTCAAATACCGCGTAACCTGTAATCATGAACTGCTCCTGTCGAATATGAGTCGGTGTATTTTGACCTTAATCGACAATCACACTATCAGAGAATGGCAAGTTTTTAATGGACGTCCGGAATCCCTCCCGATAGCGGTGTGAGCACGGTGTTCACTGACCGGAGTTTGCCGTACAACATGGGCGTGGGTACGGGAGGGCACAGGACGTAAGGGAAATACGCCCGCGTTATGAGTGAACAGCGGTGAGCTTGGTGCCGTTAAACCTTTGAGGCAGTTTCGAGTATGTCCGGTCGTGTGGCGGCAAGCTTGGCGTTGAGATAACGCAAACGGCGGCTGATTTCACGCAGCATGTTCATCTGGATCAGGGTGAATTGCTCGAGATCGTATTGGTACAGCTCGTATAAGGCCGCTGCTGGCAGCTCCAGTGCATCGCAGTCGGTAATGGCACGTACCGTTGCCCCGCGGGGGTTCATATCCACAACGGCCATTTCTCCAAAGCTGTCACCTGGCCCTAGTTGGCGCAACTGGCGCATTTCATCTCCACACTGTTTCATCACTTCGGCGTTGCCTGTTTCCAGTACAAAAATCGAGCTGGCAGGATCGTCTTCGTAAAAGAAGGCCTGTCGTGCCTGGACTTGTCGCTGGATGCAGCGGCTTTCGATAAAATTGATGGCATCGGCACTGAGTGCGCCAAAAATAGGCATATTCTGAAGTAATTTCAGACGTTGCGGACTGAGTCCGGATGTTTCCGGTGAGCATTGACTGGCAGAGTCATGAATCATGGCGATCACTTGTGACTGGAACCTGTTAGCCATGGTACTGCCAGGCAGCGGTCAAAGGAAAGCGGAACTGTGTCACGAATCACTATGGTCTTAGACGCTGACGGCAAGAACCGTTAGCGTCTGCTTTTTGCGACCGTTGAAGTCAGGCTCCGAGACGAGCATACAGCTCGGATTCATCCCGGGGTGCCGCAATCAGGTCGTCCAGTTGTTGTGGTGCCTGAGTGACCTTGTGTTCGGAGTTGATCCCCAGTTTGCGGAACAGCGCCTGATCCTTGTTGGCCGCCGGGTTAGGCGTGGTCAGCAAGCATTCGCCGTAGAAGATGGAGTTGGCTCCGGCAAAGAAACACATCGCTTGCATTTCCTCGCTCATTTCCTCGCGTCCAGCGCTTAATCGCACATGGGACTTTGGCATCAGGATACGGGCAACTGCAATGCTGCGGATAAAGTCGAGCGGATCAACGTCAGCTGCATGTTCCAGTGGCGTACCGGCTACTTTGACCAGTTGGTTGATGGGCACTGAATCCGGGTGTTGGGGCAGGTTGGCCAGTTGTTGTAACAGGCCAGCGCGATCACGCTGGCTTTCGCCCATACCAAGAATGCCGCCGGAACAGACTTTCATACCGGCCTTACGAACATTGTCGAGGGTTTCGAGGCGGTCGCCGTAGGAACGGGTGGTGATGATTTCGCCGTAATAGTCAGGCGAGGTATCCAAGTTGTGGTTGTAATAATCCAGCCCGGCTTGACCCAGGCGGCTGGCTTTGTCTTCGTCGAGCATGCCCAGGGTCATGCATGTTTCCAGGCCGAGTTCCTTGACGCCTTTAACCATTGCCAGTACGTACGGCATGTCTTTTTCTCGTGGCGAGCGCCAGGCGGCACCCATACAGAAGCGGTCGGAACCGGCGGCCTTGGCGGCTTTGGCTTTTTCCAGTACGGCTTCCACTTCCATCAAGCGTTCTTTCTCGAGACCGGTATCGTAGCGGGCACTTTGTGGGCAGTAAGCGCAGTCTTCCGGACAGGCACCGGTCTTGATCGATAGCAGTGTGCTGACCTGTACCGCGTTCGGGTCAAAGTATTGGCGGTGAACCGTCTGGGCCTGAAACAGCAAGTCGTTAAACGGCTGGTTCAGCAGTGCCTGTATTTCGTCCAGGGTCCAGTCGTTACGAATGGCAGCGTTGGCTGGCTGCGAGGAGGACTGAAAGTTGGCTGCTACGGCACTGCCCATGGCGGTCTCCATTTGGCTGATTCGGGTAAGGGATGCTAATAGTGCGGGTTGCCAGGGCTGCAGGCAATTTTGGGCCGCTGTTATGCTGACTATTGTTCAAAAAATGTTCGTCAGTCAGCTGTGGCTGTCATGCTACGACACCAGCACGGCAACAGATAAATCCTGGCAGCAAAAGATCTCATCGGCGGCTGCCTTCAACGTGCTTCCGCTCGCGGTCGTCAGCGCTGTATTCGTTATCTGGCGTGAGATCGGCAGCTGGAAGTTGCGAAGCTGTGTGATTCAGCTAAACCTGTATGAGGGAGAGTTGATCATGTATTCAATCAGGAAAACGCTATGAACCAGCGACGCTACACCCGAGTGCCGTTTTTGCGCCGCGCCCAGATAGAAACCAGGGGTCAGCGTATGGAAGTTCAGTGCCTGGATCTGAGTTTGCGTGGTGTATTGCTGGCCCGTCCAATGGAATCCAATTGGGCGTTGGAACAGCATATTCAGTTTGTCCTGACGTTGGGTGATCAGAATCAGATTGTGATGGATTGCTCGGTCGCTCATATCGATGATGATGTGGTTGGCTGTGCCTGTGATTCATTGGGGTTGGAGAGCCTGACGTTGTTACGGCGGGTACTGGAACTGAACTTGCCTGAGCCGTCTCATGTGCAGCGTGAACTGGCCGAACTGATCCGGGGCGACAAATACGTTCACGGCTAATTTGTGCACCTGACGTCAGTTTGGGTGCCAATTCGCGGTATAGTAACGCCTTCGACGCCAGCCGAGGTTTGCCATGTACTATCCGTTTCTGAATGATGTTCCATTTTTGTCTGCTATTGGCAAAGCCGTCTGTGTGGGCCGTAATTATGCTGCCCACGCCGCCGAGTTGAATAATCCTGTCCCTGAGCGGCCATTACTGTTTATCAAACCAGCTGACGCTATTGTGGCGATGGAAGGTGATATCACGATTCCGGTTAATGCCGGTGCTGTGCATCACGAGCTGGAAATCGCCCTGCTGATCGGGCGGCCGTTATCATTCGCCAATCATCAGCAGGCATTGGCGGCAATCGCCGGGGTTGGTCTGGCACTGGATTTGACGCTGCGGGATGTTCAGGATGGCTTGAAACAGAAAGGCCACCCTTGGGAGCGTGCCAAAGCGTTTGATGGTGCTTGCCCGGTTTCCCGCTTTGTGGCAGCAGAGCAAGTGAATGACTGGGCCGATCTGAATGTGTCGCTATTGCGTAACGGCACCATGCAACAGCAAGGTAGCAGTGCGGCGATGCTGTTTCCGGTGGCTGATTTGCTGGTTGAAATCAGCCAGCACTTTACTCTGAACCCTGGCGATCTGGTATTGACCGGTACTCCGGCTGGAGTGGGTCCGCTTGAGCCAGGCGACCAGTTAACGGCGACTCTGCAAGATTGGTTGTCGATCTCGTGCCAGGTTGTGGCGCGACAAAATGCTGAAGAGCAGGGAGGTAAGTAATGGCTTCTTGTGATGCTCCTGGCTTGCAAACGTTGGACGAAGCACTGGAGCAAATCCTGTCGCAGTTGTCACCGCTGCATGAGCAGGAATGGATTCCATTGTCACAAGCTGATGGCAGAGTGTTGGCAGCTGACGTTCAAAGTTGCCTGGATCTGCCTCCGGCAGACAACTCCGCCATGGATGGTTATGCCGTACGGGTGGAGGATCTGACAGAGTTTGATTGGCTCACCATTAATCAGCGCATTCTGGCGGGAGACGCCATTACCCAGCCGATTTTGCCGGGTGAGTGTGCTCGTATCATGACTGGTGCCATGGTGCCGGAAGGTGCGGATACCGTCATCATGCAGGAAGATGCCGAGCTGGGTGACAACGGCAAGGTTCGTTTTCTGGCTGCGGTAAAACCGGCCGCCAATATTCGTCGTCGAGGTGAGGAAATAGCCTCTGGTGATACCGTGTTATCAGCCGGACGGCGTTTACGGGCGGCAGATATTGGTCTGCTGGCGAGCCTTGGGATTGACCGTGTGGCGGTGTGTTGCCGGGTGAGGGTTGCGATTATGGCAACCGGAAACGAACTGGTGGCCCCCGGACAAGCACTGCAAGCGGGACAGATTTACGAGTCCAACAGTCAGGTGCTGGCCGCACTGCTGGTGCGGCTGGGTTGTACGGTCATTCACTTTGGTATTGTGCCAGATGACCCGCAGGCATTACGCCTGGCTTACCAGAATGCCGACAATCAGGCTGACCTGGTCATTGCATCAGGTGGCGTCTCGGTTGGAGAAGCAGACTTCAGCAAGCAAGTATTGGATGAACTGGGTCAGGTGGGGTTGTGGAAGTTGGCCATCAAGCCAGGCAAGCCCTTTGCGTTCGGCCGTTTAGCCAATAGCTGGTTTACCGGTTTGCCGGGTAATCCGGTATCCACCATGATTACCTTTGATCAGCTGGTGGTGCCGATGCTGAAAAAACTGGCCGGAGAAAATACACCGCCACGATTAAAAATGCGCGCCCGATTAACCTGTGGGTTACGCCGTCGACCTGGACGTCTGGAATTTCAGCGGGCGGTGGTGTCAACCACAGCCGATGGCGTACTTGCAGTGACACCTCTGGCTCGTCAGGGATCAGCGCTGCTGAGCACCATGGCGGAAGCTAATGCCTATATCCTGCTTGATGGGGGTACGGCCAGCCTGGAAGAAGGTAAATATGTCCGGGTTGAGCTGTTTGACGGGTTGTTATCGTAGGGCCCGCCTCCGTGTGTGGCCGTGGTGAGCATGTGCGCAAAATTCACCAGAAGCCACGTAGGGCCCGCCTCCGTGCGTGGCCGTGGTGAACATATACGAGGCCGCAGTTAATATGTGCGCAAAATTCACCAGCGTTGCGGACAGCCACGTAGGGCCCGCCTCCGTGCGTGGCCGTGGTGAACATGTATGTGGCCGTGGTGAATATGTACGTGCTACCAGACGAAATCCTAGAACGGAATATCGTCGTCAAAATCATCAAAGCTGTTGCCCGGCTGCGGTGCGGCTTGGGGTGCAGGCGCTTGCTGATAACCACCAGGTGGTTGTTGCGGCCTAGATGTTGGCTGTTGTGGTACTTGTTGCGGTGCTTGCTGTGGTGCCTGCTGTGGTTGTTGGTGCATCGGCTGTTGCGGCGCAGGGGCCGGTTGTTGATACGGCTGCTGATAACTACCCTGCGGGTTGTGCATTGGCGCTTGCTGGGCTGGTTGTTGTGGCTGGCCATAGCCTTGTCCGCCCATTCCTCCTTGAGCCGGTGACGGAGCAGCGGTCGGATTCATCATGCCTGCTGCCCCTTGTTGCGGATAGCCGCTGTTCATGCCACCGCCCATACCATTGTTCATACCCCCGCTCATGTCGCCACCACCATTATTACGATTGTCGAGCATCATCATGTCGTTGCAGACGATTTCTGTGGTGTAACGCTTAACGCCGTCTTTTTCCCATTCGCGGGTTTTCAGACGCCCTTCAAAATAGGCCTTGGAACCTTTTTTCAGATATTGCTGAACGATTTCAGCCAGCTTGCCGTAGACCACCAGGCGGTGCCATTCGGTTTGCTCCACTTTCTGACCGGTTTGCTTGTCGTTATAGCTCTCATCGGTCGCCATTGTCAGGTTGGCAACGGCATTGCCATTGGGCATGTAGCGTACTTCCGGGTCGCGGCCCAGAGTACCAATCAGTGTCACTTTGTTAACGCTGCGACCCATAAGATTCTCCTGTGGTATGTGTAATAGCTTGTGCCAGTTCCTGATCAAACTCGCTGGCCGTCACTTTTAAATAAACGGCCTGTTCTTCAGGTAATTCGGTCAGTTCGGCTACGCCGCTGAGCGCCAGCAAAGCTCGGTGTTGATATTGGGTTAATGGTTGTAGCAAGGCCAACCGCACGCTGGTGAGATGGCGGGGAGGAGGTGTTGCCACCATCAGCAGTCCCCATAACAACACAGCCGCAGCAAAGATGGCAAACACGCTGCTTGCTCCCCAATGGGATAGCACCCAGCCACCAATACTGCCGCCAGCGAAGGCCCCCAGAAACTGCATGCTGGAATAAATGCCCATTGCACTGCCTTTGGCTCCGGCTGGAGCGATTTTGCTGAGCCAGGAAGGCAGACTGGCTTCCATCAGGTTAAAGCCGAGGAAGTAAAGCAGCATCAGTCCGGCCCATTGCCAGAGCGTGGCGGCTTGTGTCATTAGCAGCAGAGCGATCAGAATCAGGGTCGCTGCAATCAGCACGACATTTTTCATCTGGCGGCGTTTTTCTGCAATGATTATCAGTGGCACCATCAGGGCAAACGCCAGCAGTAATACCGGCAGGTAGAGGTAACTATGGTGTTCTGCTGGCAGATCAAGTTGTGTGAGCTGCAGTGGAATGGCGACAAAAATGGCCACCATCAAGGCATGGAGTACAAAAACGCCGATATTCAGCGGCCAGAGTGAGCCATTAGCCAGCTGCAATCGAACTTCGCTGAGTACCGCCACCGAGTCGCGGTGATGGGTTTTTGGGGGGGATGGTATCAGTAGCAGGGTCACGGCAATGCCCCCCAGTGCCAGCACGCCAGTGAGTGTAAAAATCAGCGATAATCCACCGATACTCGATAACCAGGGGCCCAGTACCAGGGCAACAGAAAATGACAGGCCAATACTGGCACCAATAAAGGCCATGGCTTTCATCCGGCTCTGTTCATTGGTGAGGTCAGTGACCAACGCCATGATGGCACTGGCAATGGCACCGCCGCCTTGCAGGGCACGGCCAATAATCAGGCCGTAAACGCTGTCAGCATGGGCAGCAATCAGGCTGCCTGCTGCAAAAATCAGCAGCCCGACAACAATGACCGGCTTGCGGCCAATACGATCTGACAGGGCACCTGCAGGAATCTGCAGTAACGCCTGGGTCAGACCATAGACACCCATTGCCAGGCCGAGGAGTTGGGGAGTGGCATCTTTCAGTGTCAGGCCATCCAGCATCAATACCGGAAGTACCATAAACAGGCCCAGCATACGCAGGGCGTAGAGAGCAGCGAGTGATGCGATAGCACGCTGTTGAGCAGATTCAGGTATGGCGGTCATGCGAAGTCCAATGAGAGGAGCCAGCCCTGGCTTCCGGGGTCGGTGACGGCAGTCGGGTTTAAAAAGTGCGCTAGTTTAACAGGAATAACGATCCGTTTTCAGCAATGACGCATGGGAGTCTGTGCTTCCCATTAAATTCCATAAAAACTTGCCAGCACTACAGGCCAGCGCTCTTTTTTTGACCGGTTGTTAGGGTAGAATTATCCGAAACCGCTACGGACAGGATGTCGCCCGTGGTGGTGAGGTTTAGTCAAGGAGAGACGTTATGCATCTGCAAGACGACGCGGGTAGGCGTCATATCCTGTTGTTCGGGCGCCAGAATCTGCAAAATACGGTGTTGCTGGCCTACATCCAGGGTCAACTGGGCATGCATAGCCAGCTTGTACATGAGCTGGTTTGGCCGCCAGCCTGTTTGCCGGCTGATGGACAAACGTTGTTGATGTTTGACACTGATGGTGTTCGTCCTGAACGCCTCGCCAGGGTGCTGGATACAGTCTATGAAAAAGGTGACGACACCTCGCCTGCCATCGCACTGTTTAATGTTCCCCCGCGCCATGCCATGGAATCGTTTGTTTGCTGGCCCAGGGTGTGTGCCTTGTTCTATCGCGATTCAACCCAGCAACAATTGATTCGAGGCGTAGAAGCTGTTTTTAAAGGGGAACTCTGGTTACCCCGAAAGCTGGTGAATGCTCATCTTGAACGTACCCGGCAACGCCCTCGTGCATTTGAACCTCCTCCGGTATCGCTGACCAGTCGGGAATCTGAAATTCTGCATTTGGTAGCGACGGGTGCGACTAATCAGGCTATTGCTGAAATTCTGGAACTCAGTACACATACGGTGAAAACCCATTTGTACAACTTGTTCAGAAAAGTGGGCGTCAAGAACCGGGTACAGGCAATTAATTGGGCCAAGGAACATCTGTCTGTCTGATGTATTTGGTCATGTATACCGATGACCAGGTAAGGGCCGCCCGATATATGGTTCTCTCCTTTGTCTCTGTTTTCAAAGCCGCTAAGCTGGGTGGCACTTGTGCAAGGGGGTTGTGTTGTATGTCGAAACGGATACTGATTACCGGGGCAGGGCGGCGATTGGGCAAGGTGCTGGCGTTGCATTTTTTGCAGCAGGACTGGCAGGTGGTCGGCCACTATAATACGGTCAGCGAGCTACCGGATCATGACAGTTTGTCCTTGTTGCAAGCCAATCTCGCAGACACTGCGGATACCTTGCGGTTATGCCAGCAGTTGCAGCATCAGCCAGCATTTGATGCGGTGATTCATAATGCTTCCTGTTTTGTTCCGGATGCCGCTGGCGGCCATACCCCGGCAGAGCAGGCGGCGCATCTGACGGCGCATCTGAATGTTCATGTTGTGGCTCCGGCCTTGATTACCCAGTGTCTGGAGCATCACTGGAACGCGGGAGCTGCGATGGTGGTACTTGCCGATATTTATGCCGATCTTCCCAATCAACGTTTCAGTGCGTACTGCTCCAGCAAGGCGGGATTGCAAAATTGGGCCTTAAGCATGGCGCAGCGTCTGGCAGGTCGGGTGCGGGTCAATGTGATTCAGCCGGGGCCGATCCAGTTTTTACCGGATCATGATGATGCCTATCGGCAGCGGGTATTGTCACAATCTCTGGTGCCGCATGAACTGGGCTATGGTGCCATCGTCAAGGCATGTGATTATCTGTTGGATAACGAGGCAGTGACCGGGTCGGTGATGCGGGTGGACGGCGGTCGTTTTGTCGCCAATCGTTACGATCAGACCTTTAGTACGGATTGATGTGTGGTGTCATGGGTCAGTACTGGCTGCCAGATTTGCTGCACCCGGCGATAGTAGCTCTCGTCGAGGATCTGGTTAAGACACTCGGGCGCAGCACTGCCTTCGGCGAGAATGTCCAGGTCGATGGTGCGATCCTTGAGTTTGCGAGCAGGGGATTTGGCTTCGCGTCCTAACGTGCGTTCGATTTCCAGTAATATTTCCTTGACCCGAGTGGCGCCCAGGCCAGTACTGATTACCGCCAGCTGATTTTTGAAGGGGTATTGAAAGGTATCACCCACTGGCGCAGTTTCCAGCTCGGGAGAGGTCGCCAGCAGCTCAAAGTGCTGAAGCAGTGCCTGTCGTGCCAGTGGCAAGTGCTCATCCGGGTTTAGATTGCTGCCCAGGCCAAGCAGATAAAATGCCATAACAACTCCCACCGATGAAAAGTTGTACAAGAATGGGAAACCGGTGTGTCAGCTGTCAAGTGATTCTGTTATCCCGGATTCTCGTAAACATTGACGTTGTTGGATAAAACGGTACTGTTAATTACGGGCAAGCTGTTGCTCTGCTTATCGTCTTGATTGTAAAAATTGTAAAGCTATTGGATGCGGCAAGGAGGCTGATATGGAAATTATCTGGCTGTTTACTCTGGTTCTGGCGTTTGTACTGTGTGTTGTTCCGGTTATGGCGTCTGGTGATTATTCCCCCCCTTTGATGCTGGCAAAAGTCTGGCGTGAGTCCCTTGACCCGTCGGCCTATCTGGTTAGCGAAAAGCTGGATGGTGTTCGGGCCTACTGGAATGGCAAGCAACTGCTCAGTCGCAGTGGTTTGCAGATTCATGCACCGGCCTGGTTTCTGGCGCAACTGCCGGAGTTGCCCCTGGATGGCGAACTGTGGGCAGGGCGCGGTTCTTTTGAACGGGTCAGTCTGTTGGTTCGTGCTATCAAGCCGCAGGATGAGGCCTGGCAGGGAGTACGCTTTATGGCGTTTGATTTACCTGACAGTCCGGTGACGTTTACGGATCGCTACTGGTTACTCAAAACCCTGGTAGAGGAGCTGAATTCGCCCTGTGTCGATGTGGTCAGGCAGCAAACGGTTAATGATCAGACCGCCTTGTTGGCCAGGCTCGACAGTGTGCTGGCTGAGGGCGGGGAAGGCTTGATGCTCAAGCGTCGTCAATCGCTTTATCAGGCCCGGCGGAGCGATGATTTGCTTAAATACAAACCCTTGCAGGATGCGGAAGGTACTGTGATCGGCTACGTGCCGGGCAAGGGTAAATACTTGGGTATGACCGGTGCACTGCGGGTATTAACCGATGATGGTCGAGAAATTCGTCTTGGCTCCGGCCTGACAGATGCGTTACGCAAGAACCCCCCTCCCCGTGGAGACCGGGTTAGCTATGCCTTTAACGGTTATACCGCCAATGGGCTACCACGCTTTGCCCGCTTTGTTCGGGTGCGTCCAGAGGAATAAGCGCGGAGCCGATGGTGGTAGACTGACGAATTTAACGATGAGCAGTTTATGGGTCGAGTCGTACAACGGGTGTTGCCAGCCGCATGGCAAGCAGGGCCGTCAGAGCAAATATCACCTGTATTGCAGCGGGTATATGCTGCCCGAGGGGTAACAACAGCCGAGCAAACGCGGTTGTCGCTGCAGCAGTTGTTGCCCTATCACTCAATGAAAGGGGTGCAGCAGGCGGTGAATTTGCTGGTGCAGGTTGTTCAGCAGAATCAGCGATTACTGATTGTTGGCGATTTTGATGTTGATGGCGCGACCAGCACGGCGCTGGCGATTCGCGCCCTGCGCTTGATGGGAGCCACCTCGATTGACTATCTGGTTCCCAACCGCTTTGATTTTGGCTACGGCCTGACACCGGAGTTGGTGGAGGTCGCGGTTAGCAGACGTCCGGATTTGATCATGACCGTCGATAATGGCATTGCGGCCATGGCGGGAGTGGCAGCGGCAGCGGCAAAAGGTATTCCGGTGCTGGTAACCGATCACCATTTACCCGCCGAGCAGCTGCCGAATGCGGCGGCAATTGTGAATCCGAACCAGCCCGGTTGTGTATTCCCCAGCAAGGCTGCCTGCGGGTGTACGGTTGTTTTTTATCTGATGCTGGCACTCAAGGCGCGGTTGCTGGAAGTCGGCTATTTTACCTCGGCTGCGATCGCAGCGCCGAACCTGGTTGAGTTACTCGATCTGGTGGCGTTGGCAACGGTCGCCGATGTGGTGCCTCTGGATTTTAATAACCGGATTCTGGTTGAGCAGGGCTTGCGGCGTATTCGTGCCGGGCGCACGGTAGCGGGTATTCAGGCGTTGTTACAAGTGGCAGGGAAAACCTCGACCCGTGTGGTATCGGCCGATTTTGGTTTCGCTGTTGGCCCGCGCTTGAATGCTGCCGGGCGTCTCGATGATATGGCGTTGGGTATTGAGTGCTTGCTGTGTGATGACCCGGCGCTGGCATTACAAATGGCGCTGCAGCTGGATGAACTGAATCGCGACCGGCGCCAGATTGAAGCAGCGATGGCCGCTGATGCCGAGCGTTTTCTGGCAGTATTGGATACGGGTCAGGCGTTCCCCGCCGGAGTGTGTCTGTTTCACCGAGACTGGCATCAGGGTGTGATCGGAATATTGGCGTCGCGGGTGAAAGAGAAAATTCATCGCCCGGTGATTGCTTTTGCATTGTCCGATACGGGCGAATTAAAAGGCTCGGCGCGTTCAATTGCCGGGTTGCATATGCGTGACGCGCTGGATCTGTTGCACAAACGCCATCCGCAGTTGATGGTCAAGTTTGGTGGTCATGCCATGGCAGCGGGCCTGACACTGGTAGCCGGTGGTTTTGACACCTTTGTTCAGGCATTTGCCGATATTTGCCAGCAGTTACTCGGCGCAGAAGATCTGGCTGAACGTACCGATGTGGATGGTGAGCTGGAAGCCACTGATTTTACTCTGGAGCTGGCGGAACAGTTACGCTGGGCCGGGCCATGGGGGCAGGGATTTCCTCCCCCTGGTTTTAGCGGCCGGTTCCGTTTGCTGCAACAGCGAATTGTCGGTGACAAACATCTCAAAATGCTGGTGCAGCCCGAGAGCGGCGGTGTATTACTGGATGCGATTTGCTTTAATGTCGACCTCGGGCAGTGGCCATCATCGGCTGCTCAGGTGGATATGGTTTATCAGCTGGATGTGAATGAGTTTCGCGGGCGGCAGAGTGTACAGTTGCTGGTGAGTCATTTGTCAGCAGTTGTGTGAATCCGTGAACGGATAAGGAATGTTTCCGCTTTATAACGGCAAGGAGGGCCAGGATGGCTCCAGACAACAAATGTATATCAGCCGATACCGAATGCCCGGTGCCAGATAAAGATAAAGATGGTTATCAGTGGTCTTTGTATCACCTGGCACTGGCGTTATTACTGTTGATTGTGCTGGCTTGGGGCGGCAACACCCAGGCGGAAATCTATCAGTGGCGTGATGACAATGGGCGTCTGCATTTCTCTGATGAACCGCCCCCCAGCGCAGGTATTGACGCCAGCAAGGTTGAACTGCAACCCATATCGGAATACACCAGTGCACCGGAGCACAAGCGGGGTTTGTCATCCTCCTCTTCCAGCTCGACATCGTCTGGATCCGCGTCAAAAGCGGCCCGGGCAGCCCGTGTAGCGGCGGAGCAAAAACGCAAGGCATTACAGCAGCAGCGCTGTGAAAAATACCGCCGTCTTTACCGGAATACGAGTAAATCCCTTACCTCTGATATCAACTATGCCGTTAAAAAGCGCGATAAAAAAAATACCTATCGCGACAAGATCAGGGAATATTGCCATTAAACCGGGCTACTCTGAGTGAATCGGGATGAGAATATTGTCGCTATCAAGAACTATTGCTCTGATACCAACAATTCATTCCGTTTGCATGCCCTAGTCATTTCATCCGGGCTACACCAGAATGCCGCAATTCAGAAAATATATCTGTGCTAACCAGCGGTTGGGTTGCGCATCCGGCTTGATTCAGAGCCTTGTGGATGATCAACCAGCACTGGCAAGCATCGGTTTCGCTTATACAAGAGGACAGTATGAGAAGACATCAGGCAGGTTCGGGTTACCTCAAACTCCCGCTTTTGGCCGCATTGGTTTTAACCCTCAGTGCCTGTCAGGAAAAAGAGCAGCAGGCGGCACCGGCGGCTAAGCAAATGCCACCCACCGGGGTGGACGTCGTTCAGCTTGCACCACAGTCATTTGAACTGGCCGATACCTTGGCCGGGCGAGTAACTGCCTATCGGGTCGCTGAAATACGCCCCCAGGTAACCGGTATTATTCTCAAGCGCTTTTTTAATGAAGGTGCCAAGGTCAAGGCGGGTGACAAGCTTTACCAGATTGACTCAACTCTTTATGAAGCCGAACTATCCAGTGCGCGCGCGCAGTTGGCGGTGGCGGAAGCCAATGCTTACAGTGCACGACTGAAAGCAGAGCGCTACAAGGAATTGTCCCGTACTTCTGCCATCAGCCGCCAGGATGTGGATGATTCACAGGCAAGCTGGAAACAGTCCGAAGCGCAGATCAAACTGGCGGAAGCGGCCGTTCGCAGTGCCGAAATCAACCTGGGTTATACCAAAATTACCGCTCCGATTTCCGGTGTGATTTCGCGCTCCAGTATTACCGAAGGCGCGTTGGTTTCTGCTCAGCAAGAAGGGGCATTGACGGTGATTCGCCAGATTTCTCCGATTTATGTCGACGTTCAAAGCCCGGCCGTCAAGATTATGGGTATGAAGTCTTCGGCATCGTCACTGGACGTCTCCTTGACGTTGCAGGATGGATCGACCTATAGCGAAACCGGCAAAATCCAGTTTACCGATGTGGGCGTTGACCAGGGTACCGGCACAGTGAACATTCGTACCCTGTTCGATAACAAGAACGGATTGTTATTACCTGGCATGTTTGTACGGGCCAATATCGCTCACGATCGGGTCGAAAATGCCATTTTGGTGCCGCAAAAAGCGGTATCCCGCAATCCAGACAGCACCACAACCGTGATGGTGGTTGGAGCAGACAATGTGGTGCAGCCGCGTCCGGTGGTCGTCACCCGTGCGGTAGGCGATCAGTGGCTGGTCAGTTCCGGTTTGCAGGTTGGTGAACAGGTTGTCGTTGCCGGATTACAGAAGATTCGAGCAGGTGCAACCGTTGCCCCGCATCTCATTAATGTCTCGGCAGAGCAATAAGGAGTAGCGGATTATGGCCCGATTTTTTATCGACAGGCCCATCTTTGCCTGGGTACTTGCCATCATGATTATGGTGGCGGGTGGACTGGCAGTGGTGAACCTGCCTATCCAGCAATACCCGACCATTGCGCCGCCGTCGGTCAGTATTGAAGCAACCTATCCTGGTGCCTCGGCACAGACGCTGGAAGACAGTGTTACCCAGGTGATTGAACAGAATATGACCGGGCTGGATGGCTTGCTGTATATGTCGTCTAACAGCAGCAGTTCTGGTCGTGCGACCATTACGCTGACGTTTGCGGCGGGTATGGATCCGGATATTGCCCAGGTTCAGGTGCAGAACAAGTTATCGCAAGCGGAACCGCTGTTGCCAGAAGAAGTGCAGCGCCAGGGTGTTGCGGTGAGCAAGGGCCGTACCGGCTTTCTGATGGTGATTGGTTTGGTGTCCAGTGATGGAACCCTGACCAAAAGCGATCTGGCGGACTACGGTATTGCCCAATTGAAAGACCCGCTGTCTCGGGTTCAAGGTGTTGGTGGCATCACCGTCTTTGGTGCCCAGTACTCCATGCGTATCTGGCTGCAGCCTGAAAAACTGACGGCTTATGGTCTGACTCCGCTGGAAGTACGCCAGGCGGTATCCGAGCAGAATAGCCAGTTTCCGGCCGGTGAACTGGGTGGCTTGCCAGCTGTTGCCAACCAGCAGATGAATGCTTCCATCATTGCCCAGACGCGTATGGAAAGCGTGGAAGAGTTTGAAAATATTCTGATCAAGGTGAATCAGGATGGCTCCCAGATACGCGTCAAAGACATCGCCAGGGTTGAGCTGGGGGCTGAAAGCTATTCTGTCGACAGTCGCTACAATGGCAAGCCGGCAACCGGTCTGGGTATTCAGCTGGCCAGTGGTGCCAATGCACTGGATACCGCCGAAGCAGTACGCAAGCGTCTGGCCGAACTGGAACCATTCTTCCCCCAGGGGCTGGAGATTGTTTACCCATACGACACCACGCCATTTGTGAAACTATCGATTGAGGAAGTTGCTCACACCCTGGTTGAAGCCATCGTACTGGTGTTCCTGGTGATGTTCCTGTTTCTGGGGAAATTCCGTGCCACGCTGATTCCAACCATTGCCGTACCTGTGGTACTGCTGGGTACGTTTGGCATCATGGCGATTGCGGGGTACAGCATTAATACGCTGACCATGTTTGGTCTGGTGCTGGCCATTGGCTTGTTGGTGGATGACGCCATTGTGGTGGTCGAAAACGTCGAGCGGGTGATGGAAGAAGAAGGCTTGTCGCCGAAGGAAGCGACCAAACGCTCCATGCAGCAGATAACCAATGCCCTGATCGGTATTGCATTGGTGTTGTCGGCGGTATTTGTCCCTATGGCCTTTATGTCTGGCTCGACCGGGGCTATTTATCGCCAGTTTTCGTTAACCATTGTATCGGCGATGGCGTTGTCGGTGTTTGTGGCCCTGACGTTAACCCCGGCATTGTGCGCTACCTTGTTGCGACCCCATAAACATGGGCATGGTGAATCCGGTTTCTTTGGCCTGTTTAACCGTTTGTTCGGCAAGGCGACGGATAAATACGAAGGCGGCGTTTCGAGAACCTTGCGTAGCCCGATTCGTATGGTGCTGGTGTATGGCGGCTTGCTGGTGGTTATGGCGGTACTTTATGTGCGTTTGCCAGCGTCGTTCCTGCCGGAAGAAGATCAGGGCGTGTTGCTGAACCTGGCGATGCTACCGGCTGGTGCCACGATGGAACGCAACTATGAAGTGATGGATAAGCTTACCGAGCACTACATGAACGAACCCTCGGTTGCTTCCGTGTTTACCGTCTCCGGCTTCAGCTTCACCGGCCAGGGCCAGAACCAGGGCCTGGCGTTTGTCAGTCTGAAACCATGGGATGAGCGTCAATCGCCGGATCAGTCAGTTGGTGCCATTATTGGTCGAGCCTGGGGTGCCTTGAGTCAGGTGAAAGATGCGGTGATTTATCCCATCAACCTGCCGCCGATCATCGAATTGGGTACGGCAACCGGTTTCAACGTCATGCTGCAGGATCGTGGCAATATTGGCCATGACAAGCTGGTTCAAGCCCGCAATATGTTGCTGGGGATGGCGGCGCAAGATCCGCGTTTGGTACGTGTACGGCCGAATGGCATGGAAGATGTGCCGGTGTTCCGTATTGATATCGACTATGAAAAAGTTAAAACCCTGGGGCTTAGCGTCAGTGATGTGAACAGTACGCTCAGCACCGCCTGGGGGTCGGCGTATGTTAACGACTTCCTGGATCGGGGCCGGGTGAAAAAGGTTTACATCCAGGCAGATGCTCCGGCGCGTATGTTACCGGGTGACCTGAACAAGTGGTACGTCCGTAATAACAAAGGCGAAATGGTACCCTTCAGCTCATTCGCAACCACTCACTGGGACTACGGCTCGCCGCGTCTGGAACGCTACAACGGCGTGCCTGCAGTCAATATTCAGGGTGAGTCGGCACCGGGTATGAGTACCGGTGACGCGATGGCAGCGATTGAAGAGATTGTCGCCAAGTTGCCTCCGGGTGTAGGTATTGAATGGACCGGCATGTCCTATCAGGAGCGTATGGCAGGGTCGCAGGCTCCGATGCTGTATGCGCTGTCATTGCTGGTGGTGTTCCTCTGCCTGGCGGCTCTGTACGAAAGCTGGTCTGTTCCCTTTGCGGTCATTCTGGTCGTCCCTCTGGGGGTGTTGGGTGCATTGCTGGCAACGTACAGCCGGGATCTGGCCAATGACGTGTACTTCCAGGTCGGCTTGCTGACGACCATTGGTCTGTCGGCCAAGAACGCCATTCTGATTGTGGAGTTTGCCAAGGCGCTGCATGAAGAAGGAAAACCGCTGGTTGCCGCTGCGATAGAAGCAGCACGCTTGCGTTTACGTCCGATTATCATGACCTCAATGGCATTCATACTGGGGGTATTGCCACTGGCAATCAGTACAGGTGCCGGAGCGGCGAGCCGTCAGGCAATTGGTACCGGCGTGATTGGTGGCATGCTCAGTGCCACCTTCCTGGCGATCTTCTTTGTACCGGTCTTTTACGTACTGGTGATCAAGTTGACCGAATGGCTGAGTGGTAACAAGAAAACCACCTGATCCTGTGCTGTAACATGTCTTATAGCCTGTAACTACCTGTCAACAGGCAACCCCGGAACCGGGCGGTGGATTTATCCTCCGCCCGGTTTTATATTGGCGCAGCAATACGCGCACCTCTCTTTCCTGTATCTGTACCCGCACATGCTGCAAGGAACTGCTTATGTTGAGTATGTTGGCCAATCTGCTGAAAGCTCTGAATTCAGAAACCGCCCCCTGGCAAATTTCTCTGGCGCTTTGTCTGTCATTACCTGTAGCGCTGACCCCCTTCTGGGGACTGCATAATTTGCTGATTTTATTACTGGTGTTACTGATTCGTACCAATATCGCCAGTTTCCTGTTTGGCCTGGCGCTGTTCTCTTTATTGGCCATGCTGATCGATCCGCTGTCGGTGCGGCTGGGTGAGAGTTTGCTGGCCAATCCGGCGCTGATTGACACCTGGACGTCACTCTATCAGAGCGACTTCTGGCGTCTGATGGGCTTTAACCACACCCTCACCCTGGGCGGATTTGTTATTGCACTGGTGAGCATGGCCCCGCTGTTTGCGGTGATGCAGGTATTGATCAAACAGTACCGCAGCAAGGTGATGGCCTGGGTTAACAAACTCAAAATCGTGCAGGCGCTGAAAGCGTCGAAGTTTTATTCCATCTACCAGTCAGTGGCGGGGTAACGGACATGTTGAAATGGATTCGCTGGTCTGGACTGATAGGCTTTGCTGCTGTCGTGGCGCTGTTGGCCGCATTTTTTTTACTGGCAGCCGGGCCGCTGGTCAAAATGGCCATCGAAAGTGTCGGCAGCAAGGCGGCCGGTGCCAAGGTCAGTGTTGATAATGTATCTCTGACCTTGTCGCCGCTGGGCTTCGAGCTGCAGCACCTGATGGTTGCCAACGCCGACAAGCCGATGGAAAACCTGCTGGAATTTGACTCCGCTGTTGCAACCGTCGACCTCGGCCCGTTATTGATGGGAAAAGGGATTATTGATGATCTGAGCGTCAACACCCTGCGTTTTAATACCGCCCGGACGACATCCGGGGCATTGGAAAAAAAGGCCGATTCCGGCACCAGTGGCAGCGGCCAGGATCAGGATAAAGAACCCGGTATTACTGAAGCGCTGGTGAGCCAGCTGCCATCGGCAGAAGAAATACTGGCACGGGAATCACTCAAGACCGAAGCCGCAGGCAAGGCGTTTACAGAAACCTTCGATCGTCGTCAGCAACAGCTGGATACTGTTCTGGCAGACGTACCGGACGAAGCTGCCCTGAAGCAATATGAAGTGGAGGTCAAAGCCATCACCACGGAAAAAATCACCTCACTGGATGATTTTAACCAGCGTAAAAAACGCCTGGAAGCTCTGCGCGACCAGTTCAAGGCCGATAAAAAAGCCGTCAATAGCGCCAAGGATCTGATTGGTGAAACACGGGTTGAAATCACCCAGCGACTCAAAGACCTGAAAGCCGCACCGGGTGAAGATCTTGCCAGCATTCGGGATAAATATCAGCTCAACGCCCAGGGTGCCGCCAATCTTAGTGGTTTGCTGTTTGGTAATCAGGCGGGTGAGTGGGCGACCGAGGCGCTGTATTGGTACGAAAAAATCAAACCCTATCTCGCCTCCGGTGACGACGAAGACTCGGAGCCGGAATATCAGCGCCCTGACGGCCGTTATATCCATTTTCCGACCAATAACCCGTGGCCAGAATTTCTGGTTCGCCACAGTGGCATCAGTGCCGAGACCAGTGCCGGTAACCTGGCCATTACCGGCACCGACCTGACCCACCAGCAAGCGGTACTGGGACGTCCGGCGCGGATCGATATTGACGGTGCCGGCCTCAACAAGGTCAAGGGCCTCAAACTTAATATGATTCTGGATCATCGTCAGGCCATCGGCCGCGATACGCTGACTCTGGATGTGACTGACTGGCAGCTGGACAGCGTCAACCTGGGGTTGGGTGATACCCAGCTGGAATCAGCCATGGGTCAATTGCAGGGGATGGCGCAGATCACCAGCGGCAAGGGCAAGGATGAATTATCTTCCCGACTGCAAGGTCAGTTTGGGCAAGCGGCGTTCAGTGGTGCCGGACACACCGTGTTTGCCCAAGAGCTGACACGGGCACTGGCCAGCATCAAGCAATTTACCATCGATGCTCGCGCCAACGGAGAGCTGACCAGTCCGAAACTTGAGTTTGGTTCGGATATCGACAAACAGCTGAATAGCGCCTTTAACCAGCGTCTGCGCGAACAGCAAGACAAGCTGGAAGCCAAGCTGCAAAGTAAATTAAACGACAAAATCAGCGAATACGCTGGCCCCTATGCCGACGACCTGCAGGCTCTGAACACCGCAGATAGCAGCCTGACGGACAAGCTGGCCCAGCTGGAAGACATGGCCCGTGCCGAACTGGACGACTACGTTGCCGAGCAGAAGCAGGAAGCCAAAGACAAGGCACAAGCCAAAGCAGATGACGAAGCCGACAAGCTGAAATCAAAAGCCAAAGACAAGCTCAAGAGCCTGTTTTAATGACGCTGGCGACTGCACTACCTGTTGTCATCAGCCAGTCCTCGGACTGGCTTGACCCCAATTATATCCGCCCCGACAGGCTGGTGGATCTGCTGGTACTGCCATCACTCAGCCTGCTGGTGGTGGATCACCGTGGCCCATTGGAATTAATGCCGGGCACGATCCGCCAGTTGATTGGACAGCGTCGGCTCTTGCATCTGCACCCGGACATCAGTCGCACGTTTAACCTGATGTATTACCCTGCGCCAGGTGTTGAAGGTGACTGGCATATTGGTATTGCCGCCAGCATTCCAGCGTCGCATAAGGCTGAGTTGTACGCCACGACCTTGCCGGATGGATTCCGATTACATTTGCTGGGTTCAGGTGAGTACGCTCGTGTGCGGATTCAGGGTGGGGAAGCCGGATTGGGGGTGGCGTTGAACTGGCTGATCAACGACTGGCTACCGGCGTCCGGTTATGAACCGGGCGAAGGGATTTGTCTGTTTGAACGGGTCCAGTTCCCGCCGTTTGTGGAGCCGGAAAACGCGCTGGTGGACATTCTTGTACCGGTTGAGCCGCGTTGAAATAACGCGGTTGTATTAATCTCGCTAGCTCCTGGGCTGGCTGTGGCCAGCTGCTTACTGGCCATAATAGCTCTGATTTCCCTCGTTTTATCTCCTTGTTTACCTTCGCCTGGTTATTGCCTGGTTATTTTATTGCTGCATGCCCGTTGAAGATGGTTCTTCTGGTCACGCTATGGAATATGGGATCGAAACCCAGCAACGCACCCCAACAACGCACCCCAGAATCGCAATCCAGAACCGCAACATGGAAACGAACCGTTATCCTGAATTGTCTTGCTTGGGTTGCCTTGTTTGGGCACTTTGTTGAGGACAGATTACAGCCGGGAGAGATGGGGAAATATCATGCAGAATTTCAGTTGGATACGTCGGGTCAAACTGCAGCAGCTGCGCGCCGTGCTGGCACTGGCGGAAAGTCCCAGTCTGGTGCGAGCGTCGGAAAGCCTGAATCTTAGTCAGCCAGCCGTCAGCAAAATACTGCGCGAGCTGGAAACCGACCTGGGTGTGGAGCTGTTTACCCGCACCAGCCGTGGCAGTCACACGACCCCGATGGGCGATATGCTGGTCGAACGTGTACGGGTTATTTTTTCCCAGCTGGAGCGTGTGGCTCAGGAAATTCATGATCTTAATGAGGGACTGAGTGGCCATGTGGTGGTGGGGGTGCTGCCAGCGGGCGGCGCGGATTTTTTACCTCGGGCGCTGGCGAGCCTCTACCGCGCCTATCCCGGCATCCGGGTGACAGTAATTGAAGGCACCTACGACCACCTGATTCCCCAACTTCAGCAAGGTGCTATCGAAATGATCGTCGGGCGTATTCCTGCCTACCGCTTTCGTGACGGTCTCGAAGTGGAGCCCTTGTACGAGGAGAATATTACCTTTGCCGTCTGTCCGCAGCACCCGCTGTTGTCCCGACCTGCCGTGGCTCTGAGTGATTTGTTGGAATGGCCCTGGATCATGCCGCTGGCTGATACCACCTTGCGACAAATGGTCGAAAGTGCTTTCCACGATGCCGGACTGGATTTGCCTGCCGCGCCGTGTGAGTCCATCTCGGTGATTACCAACCGGCGTCTGATTATGGAAACCGATTACATTGCCGCGTTTCCTACCCAGGTGATCCAAACCGATCTGGATACTGGCCTGTTGGCTGCTATTCCGATTAGTCCGGCGAGATCCTTTGGGGCGGTGGGTATCAGCCAGGTAAAAGAGCGACCACTGTCGCATGCGGCCTTGCGTCTGGTCGATCAGCTGCGGGCAACGGCCCGGCGTTATGAATAACACCGCAGGATGGAGATGACGATAAGCAGGCAGGCGTTACTGGTTGAATTCAGGGAGATAGTTACTCTGGTTATGGCGGGGAGCCTATTATTCATTACCAGCAATAGGGAGGGTGTAATACATTAAATCCATAACGTGAACACAGGTTCTGCCCAGCGCTGAAACCCGAGCACGACACACAATAAAAATAAGCAGGAGTTTGACGATGTCTGATATTACCGACGTTCGTTACGTCCGTTTTGGTACCCGTAATTTGCCCGCAGCAATCGATTTTGCCACCCGTATTGTCGGTCTCGAACTGGTGCGCCAGGAACATGGCAGTGCTTACTTTCGCTCCGATGATCGTGATCATACGCTGTGTTATTTCGAAGGCGACCCCGGCGATCATACGCTCGGTTTTGAAGTCAGCGACGTCAGCCAACTGGATTGTGCCGCTGCGGAACTGGAGCAGGATGGCTTGCTGGTGCGGTTTGGAACGCAAGACGAGTGTGAGCAGCGTTATGTCCATTCCTTTCTGACCTTTCATGATCATACCGGCAATAAAATCGAGCTGGTTTGGCGTCCTCATGCCAGTGGCCGCCGTTATTTCCCTTCACGGGATGCCGGGATTACCGGCTTTAGTCATGTCGGCTTGTGTTCGAAAGATCCGGCCCGTGATGAACAGTTCTGGACCAAGGTTTTTAATGCTCGGGTGAGTGACTGGATCGGGCCATCGGCACTGTTACGGCTGGATGCCATTCACCATCGGTTGGCCTTGTTTCCGACCAATCGATCCGGTGTTCAGCATATTAATCATCAGGTTGATAGTATCGATGACATCATGCGCTCCTGGTACTTCTTGCAAGAGCAGGGTGTAAAAGTAGTGTTTGGGCCAGGTCGTCACCCGACATCGGGTGCCCGCTTCCTCTACTTTGAGGGGCCGGAAGGCATGGTCTATGAATATTCCTGCGGGGTATCCGAGGTTGATGAAGCGACCCATCGGCCTCGTCAGTTTCCACTGGAACCGTCCGGGTTCTGCATGTGGGGTTCAAAGCCGGATATTCCTGAGTTCAAGAGTTAAGCCGGGCACACACAGCCCCCGATCACGAGATCTGATTTATGACGACACATCCTCACCCTCTGGAGGAGAGCATTCTTGTGCCTGCTGCCAGCCAAATCCTGGTTCGCCGTGCGGCGCGTGCACTGGATCGCCATGGTCTGGTGCACGCCTACGGCCATTGCAGTACTCGCCTCAGTACCACACATTTTCTGGTGTGCGCACCCAAGCCGCTGGGCACTATCGGGCCACAGGATACTGGCACTGTGGTGTCTATCGACGGTGATTTGCCTGAGCATGTGTTAGGTGAAGTCCGTATCCACCGTGAAATTTATCGCCGCCGCCCGGAAGTGAATGGCGTGGTTCGCAGTATGCCGCCATCAGCGATGTCGCTGTCGGCATTGGGGCGAACGCCTCGAGCCTTGCACGGTATGGGCAGTTACTTTGCCCCTTGTCCGGAACTCTGGGATGACCCACAACTGATTCGGTCTGACGAGGCGGCCAATGCCCTGGCAGATCAGCTTGGTGACGGCAGTGCCATTGTGATGCGTGGCAACGGCGTGGTCACGGCCGCCATCTCGCTCGAAGAGGCTGTTTCATTAACCTGGTATCTCAATGATGCCGCCCGGGTAGAGCTGGATTGCTTGTCGATGGCGCAGGCGGTGCGGGAGTTGAGCCTGGCGGAAGCACACCAGCGAGCGACCCGAAGCGGGCGTATTTTTGAACGTATGTGGGATTACCTGAGCTGGGGAGACCCGGAATGAATCCGCTGGCATCGAGCCTGGCTGCCACTGCTGTTGTCGAAACAGCCACAAAGACACGTGGCGTTAACACTGACCCAACAGGAGTACTGATCATGTTGTCAAAATGGAGTGCCCGGCTGGCTCGGCTAGAGCTGGCGGCAGCCGGTGTGATGCTCACTCTGGTGCTGGGTTTGTTATTGCTCAATATTGTTACGCGGGCGCTTGGTCAGGCGTTGTTCTGGGTGGATGAAGCTGCAGTACTGGCGATGGTATGGATGGCTTTTCTGGCCAGTGCCGCCAGTTTGCATAATGGCACCAATATCGCCATGACCTTGCTGGTTGAGCGTTTGCCAGCACCCCTGGCACGGCTGATGGACGTCCTGGTGACTTGCATCCTGCTGGTGTTTATCGGCCTGTTGCTGCTGATGCTATGGCGCTGGTTCGACCCTCTGACCCTGTGGCAAATGGATGGCGATTTGGCTGCCTATTCTGTGACGACGTTCAATTTTATCTATGAAGAACCGACGATGACGCTGGGGCTTCGCAAGGTCTGGTTCTGGCTGGTTCTGCCTCTGTTTGCGATGGGTTCCGCATTGCACCTCGGGGTTCGACTGGTCACCAGTCTGCAGGCTTTGAGGTCGACCGGCAATACGCAAGGTACGACCGCTGCTACGTTCACAGGTACTTCTGCTGCAACGGGTGATACGACAGTAAAAGGAGAAAAATCATGGTGATTTCCGGCTTTTTTATACTGTTGGTTATTGGTGTACCGATTGCCTTTCTGTTGGCGATGACAGCACTGATCTATATCTATAGCAGCGGTAACCTGGTACTGCTCAGCTCCTATCCCCAGCAGTTTTTTGGCGGCCTGGAAAACTACGGCTTGCTGGCGTTGCCGCTGTTTATTCTGGTCGGTGAGTGTATGAACGAAGGCGGGATCGCCCGGCGTTTGATGGCGATGGCGATGGCACTGATTGGTTCGGTACGTGGCGGCCTCGCTTATGTGAACCTGCTGTCCAATATGATGATGGCATCCATTCTGGGGTCAACCGTGGCGCAGATCACCATTATGACCCGTGTTGCGGTGCCGGAAATGGAAAGGGCTGGCTATCCCAAAGACATGGCGGTGGCTTTAACCGCAGCGGGTGGGCTGTTGGCACCGATTATTCCGCCATCCATGCTGTTCGTGATCTTCGGGGTCATTGCCCAGATTTCCATCGGCGACCTGTTTATCGCCGGCATCATACCGGGACTGTTGCTGGGGCTGGCATTTTTTGCCCTGCTTGGATGGATGGCTCGTCGCCACGATTTTCCCGCCAATCAGCGTATGAGCTGGCGTCAGCGTCTGGCATCGTTCCGTAACGGACTTGCCGCCGGGCTGGTGCCACTGGCGATTATTGGCGGTATTTTATCCGGCCTGGCGACACCGACAGAATCCGCTGCGCTGGCGGTTGTAGTCGCGGTGCTGGTGGGTCGTTATGTATACGGCGAGTTTGAACTGGCCAACCTTTGGCCAGCACTGCTGCGCACTGCCCAAAGCTCCGCCATTGTGTTGCTGTTGATTGCTGCCGCACAGGTGTTCAGTTGGGTGATTACCTTTGAAAACCTGCCCGGTCTTACAGCAGCATGGTTGCAGGATGTGTCTTCGTCACCACTGGTCTTTTTGTTGCTGGTGACCGGTTTGCTGTTGCTCATCGGTATGATACTTGACCCGATTCCAGCGCTGATTCTGGTTGTGCCGGTATTGCTGCCGGTTGCGACCTCAGTGTATGGCATTAACCCGTTTCATTTTGGTGTCGTGGTTTGCCTGACGCTGGTGCTGGGTTTGCTGACACCACCGGTTGGATCAGCGCTGTTTACCGCTTCTGCCTTGTCCGGTGTCAAAGCCGAGCGTATTGCCTGGCTATTGGGGCCTTATCTGGGTGCCATGTTGCTGGTTGTACTGCTGCTGGTGTTTTTCCCTTTCCTCGTTACGGCGCTGATCTAAGCCAAATAATGTATGAGTAGCGGGTCATCCCTGTTGCTCACCGCTGACCATGGTTTGGTCAAACCTCTCAAATAATAACAATGGCAGCTTGTCTGCCCAGGAGATACAGATGAAAACAATCACGGGTTATCTATCCATGTTGCTGGTGGTGCTACTGCTACCGACAATAGCTTGTGCCGACACCTTGCGGCTGGGGTTGATTACTCCGCCCAGCCATCAGTGGACGCTGGCGGCCAAGGCGTTTGCTGACGATCTGGAAAAGAACAGTGACGGCAAGCTCAAGGTACTGATTTTCCCATCCGGTCAACTCGGCAACGAAGCCCAAATGCTGCAGCAGTTACAGACCGGTGCTCTGGATATGGCCTTTTTGACCGCCGGTGAAATGGCGAATCGTCGACCAGACTTCGCGGCCTTGTTTGCGCCGTACCTGGTGAATACACCGGAAGATGCCATGTTCCTGCTGCATGGGGAAACGGCAACCGGGATGCTGACCGAGCTGAAAACCCTGGGGCTGGTCGGGCTTGGTTATGGTATGGCCGGATTCCGCCAGATTGTGATGCGTAATGAAGTCCACAGCGTGGATGATCTGAAAGGTAAAAAAGTCCGTACGATTCCAATTGAGCCTGAACGTGATTTCTGGACAAAAATTGGTGCGGCACCCACGCCGATTCCACTGCCAGGACTGTACGATGCTTTTGCCAATGGCCAGGTTGATGGCATGCAAATCGATTTTGAAGGCACCTGGAATGCCCGTTACCTGGATTATGCCGGTAGCGTCATTTACTCCTCGCATATGTTATTGCCTATGGTTGGGGTGGCATCAGGCAAACGCTGGAACGGTTTGTCCGTCGCCGACCGGCAGCTGATCAAGTCTCTTGTTGGCAAGCATCTGGATAAAGTGTTTTCGATCTACTCCGATCTTGACCAAAGCTATCTGGACAAGATCAAAACGTCGAAGGTTCCGGTCACCAAGGTAGGTCGTGAGTTTTTTGGTGACGCGGTGGATCGCTGGTATCAGGAGTGGCGTGTCAAAGCTCCCGCGCTGAAGGCACTCGAAGCAGAAGCGGCGGCACTGTAGGGTGCTGCTGGATGCAAGGACGCTGTATTAAAACAAACGCCCGTCTGGGCGTTTAGTCATCATCCTCATCATCGTCATCCAGATTACGGGTAATCGGACGATACACTTCAACGCGATCACCGTGTTTTAACGGAGTATCGGGTTTGGCAAGCTTGCCAAAAATACCGACGCGCTGCTGGTCGAGATCGATGTCGGGGTAGTTGTTCAGCAAGCCGGATTGGGCGACCGCTTCGGCCAGCAGACAGGGCTCTTCGACGTCGAGTTCAATCCAGGGCTGGTCGTTGCCAATGGCGTAAATAACGCTGATGTGCATGGCGTGTTCCTTCAATATTTAATCCGGCTTTTGGCGTTACGTTGGTTTGGGTAACTCAGCAGTGGCTCTGGATCGTGACCAGTCCATTGTTCGTGGAGGCTGGCAGGCGACGGTCTATCATGCGTTTGATCACGATCAGAAACCCCAGCGCCATAAAGGCACCCGGTGGCAATATCGCCAGCAGGATACCGGAGTAGTGGGGAATAACTTCTGTCTCCAGCCAGGCAAAGTGGCTGCCGAGCAACAGTGAGGCATTGGCGAACAGGGTGCCGGTGCCGAGTATTTCGCGCATGGCACCAACCGCAACCAGTACCCAGGTAAAGCCCAGTCCCATGGAGAGGGCATCGGCCGCTGCCAGAGCCACCGGCTGTTTGCTGGCGAAACTTTCGGCGCGACCGAAGATGGCACAGTTGGTCACAATCAGGGCGATAAATAACCCGAGCACCTTGTACAGATCGTGGAGAAAGGCGTTGATGGCCATATCCACCATGGTCACAACGGTGGCGATCAATACAATTAATACCGGTATCCGTACTTGCGGGCTGATCACGCCGCGTACCGCTGAAATCATGATGTTAGTCAGCAGCAGCACGGCGAGGGAGGCGATCCCCATACCGAGGCCGTTGGTAGCGCTGGTAGTGACGGCCAGTAGCGGGCAGAGGGCAAGCATCTGCCCCATGGCAACGTTGTTGTCCCACATGCCTTCACGAAAAATCTGCCGATAATGGTTCATATCATGCTCTCCTGTTCATTGCCGTCATGACGCTGGCTGTTGTTGACGCCACTGGTTGAGTAGCAGCAAGCCCTGATGCACGCCTTTAACCACGGCTCTGGGGGTAATGGTGGCACCGGTAAACTGGTCGAAGCGGCCACCGTCCTTTTGTACGGCCCATTGCTGTTCCGAGGTATTGGCGAGAGATTTGCCGTCAAAGCCGGTGATCCAGTCGCTTTTGGGGCGTTCGATCTTGTCGGCCAGCCCCGGAGTTTCCTTATGGCTGATGATACGGACGCCCAACAGCTCGCCCTCCGGCGTGGTGGCCAGAATCATGTCGATGATACCGCCCCAGCCAGCAATGCTGAGCTGCAGTGCCAGAGCCGTGATTTCGCCGTTCCGCCGCGCCAGCATCAGCGTGGCCGGGCCGTCCAGCGCCGGGCTGGAAAGCTGCGCGGTATCACTGAGCGGATCATTGTCGTAATAACTCTGTGGCAGCACCTGCGCCAGCATGGCGAGTTTGTCCGCTATCTGGTGGTCTGCGATCGACTGCTGGGTGCCCAGGTTACCGAGCACCAGCAGCAGGCTGACGATGGCGCAGGCTCCACCCAGTAACAGTGCCTGATACAGTGGCTGGTCGCGCCAGGACGGCTGCGGTTGTTTTATCGGCTGCTCGAGTGGTTGTTCCATGTCATACCACCTTGCGCTGTGCCGGTACGTGTTTGATGGCGTCGCCGGAGCGGCGGCGGCCATAAGCTCGGGGTTTGGTCACGCGGTCGATCAGTGGCGCTAACGCGTTCATCAGCAGAATGGAAAAGGCAACGGCTTCCGGGAAGCCACCCCAACTGCGAATAGCAAACAGCAGGACGCCGCAACCGGCTCCGAAGGTCAGCTTGCCGACGGGTGTTGAAGGTGAGGTAACGTAGTCCGTAGCGTAGAAAAAAGCCCCGATCATGACGCCGCCAGAAGTGAGGTGGAACAGCGCTCCGGCGTAGGCTTGCGGGTTACTGAGCTGTCCGAGCCAGGCCAAAAAAGCCAGCGAACCCAGCATGGATACCGGAATATGCCAGCTGATGGTTCGGGTAATCAACAACCACAGGCCGCCCAATAGCACCAGCAGTTCAGAGGTTTCCCCCAGACTGCCACGGGTAAAGCCAAAAAAGGCATCGTAGAGGGAAAAGTTTTGGCTGAGCATGGCCTCCAGGTCGGCACCTCCGGCAGCAGCAGCCTTGCTGGCCCCCAGCCAGGTGGCACCTGTGATACCGTCTGCGGCATCACTCATCCAGGGTTGACCAGCAAAGATAATACCAAACGCATCGGCCAGCCCCGGCGCATTAGCACTGTCGATAGGCATCACGTTCACCCAGGTGGTGAGCTGTACCGGGAAGGAAATCAGCAAGGCGATACGTGCCAGCAGGGCCGGGTTAAAGACGTTCTGGCCAATACCACCATAAATCTGTTTGCCGATGGTAATGGCAAAAAAAGCACCACCGACACCAATCCACCAGGGTGCCCAGGGTGGCAGAGTCAGCGCCAGCAACCAGCCAGTGAGCAGGGCCGAGCCATCCCCGAGTCGACTTAACGGCTGTTGTTGCAAATACAGACAGGCCAGCTCGGTCAGGATGGCAGCCAGACAAGTGGTGACAAATAGCACCAACGCTGGCCAGCCAAAGCAGTAAAATCCCCATAAACTAACGGGCGTCAGTGCCAGGCACACGCGCAGCATGATGCGATCAATACTGGAGCGGTCATGGGCATGAGGTGAAGCAGTGGGGTTGTACTGGACGTCGGCTGTCATGGTTATGCTCCCGCGTTGTCGGTGGTGGAAGCCGCTTCGGCTGTGTCAGCAGCGGTAGTGCTGCTTGCATCTGCAGCGGACTCGGCTGTTTTGCGCGGTTTTTTGACTTTGGCTTTTTTAGCCTGTTTCGCTGCTTCCTTGGCAGCGGCTTCTGCTTCCAGTCGCTCCTTGCGGGCGGCCATCAAATCCTGGGTATAGGTCAGCTTTTGCTGGCTGGCACGGCTTTCGGCCAGTTCGCCCTTGGCGTATTCAAAGTACTGCACCAGTGGAATATGAGAAGGGCAAACATAGGCGCAGGAACCGCACAGAATGCAGTCACGCAGTCCGGCATCCTGAGCACTGTCGAAGTCGTCCTGCTTTGAGCTGCGTGCCATCTCCAGCGGCAACAATCCCATTGGGCAAGCATCAACGCAGCGGCCACAACGAATACACGGCGATGGCATGTGTTCATTGACTTCGGCACGGGTCAGAGCTAATACCCCAGAGCTGCCCTTGATCAGGGGGACGTCGGTGGTTGGCAGTACCTGGCCCATCATCGGGCCACCCATCAGTAGCCGTGCCGGGGTGGCGATCAGTCCGCCACAATGCTCAAACAGATGCCTGATGGGGGTACCCAACAGAGCTTCAACGTTACGGGGTTCGCCGATACAACCGCCAGCAACCGTGGTGATCCGGGAAATCAGCGGCTTGCCATAAATCAGTGCTTGCTGAATGGCGTATACCGTGGCGACGTTGTGCACCAATACCCCAATGTCGTTGCTGCGTTTGCCCGCAGGGACTTCCAGTCCGGTCACTGCCTGAATCAGCTGTTTGGCGGAACCCATGGGATAGCGGGCAGGCACCACCACGATCTCAATCGCACCGACATTGGCGGCGGCTTCTTGCAAGGCCGCAATCGCCTGGGGTTTGTTGTCTTCAATGGCGATGACTGTGCGATAGGCTTCAATGATGTAGCGCACCAGACGGGCACCCTCGACAATCTCGACGGCGCGTTCACGCATCAGCCGGTCGTCGGTGGTCAGGTAAGGTTCGCATTCACTGCCATTCACAATCAGGGTCTTGATTTCGAAACGGCGGCCCTGACGCAGTTTGATCGCAGCGGGGAAAATCGCGCCGCCCATGCCGACAATACCAGCCTGTTCCACCAGTGTGGCCAGCTCTTCCTGAGGCATGGCAAACGGATCCGGCGGCGGTGTCAGCGCGATCCATTCTTCCTGGCCATCCGGTTGCAGGATAATGGCTTTGGCTGGCAAACCTGACGGGTGGGGCATGGTGATCGTGTCGATAGCCGTAACCGTACCGGACGTCGGGGCGTGAATATTGGCAGAAAAACGCCCTGCTGCGGCGGCAATCCGCTGGCCCTTGAGTACTCGCTCACCGACCTGTACCAGTGGCTTGGCGTCTTCACCAGAATGCTGGCACAGCGGCAGCCAAAGCGTGTCGGGCAAGGGCAAATGGCTGTTGATTTCAAAGCGGGCACTGTCAGCCTTGTGGCCGTCGGGGTGCACGCCGCCGCGAATGCGGCCGAGTCCGAATAACATATCAGGCGGCCTCTGGTTTCGACCAGTGCCAACGCTCCAGCGTCACAGGTTGTGTGGTCAGGCTGATGCAGTCTTCAGGGCAGGCTTCCATGCATTGGCTGCAACCGGTGCAGGCCTTGGAGACGACGACGTGGATCTGTTTGCTGGCCCCGACAATGGCATCGGTAGGGCAGGCTTTGTAACAGCGGGTGCAGCCGGTACACAGGGTTTCATTAATGGTGGCCAGTTGTGGCTCCGGAGAATCTCCCAGAGTGGAAAGGTCGATATCCAACAAGCGGGCGAGGTTTTCAGCCAGTGCCCGGCCACCAGGAGGACAGCAAGTGACATCGGCATTGCCGCTGGCGATGGCCTCTGCTGCTGGTGTACAGCCAGGAAATCCGCATTGGCCGCACTGGCTGCCAGGCAGCATTTGTTCGATTTCTTTCATCATCGGATCGTCTTCGCCAGTGGCAAAGTATTTGGCTGCCAGACCAAGCAGGCCTCCGAGAACCAGGCCTAATAGAGTGAGTACCAGAGTTGCGATCAACATAATGCCTCCGAAGATCCTGTTTGCCGGTCTGCCCCGGCGTTTGGGTGGTAGGTGAAAAACAGCTGCCGTTCGAGACGGCAGACTCAGATCATTCCGCTAAAGCCCATAAATACCAGCGACAACGAGCCAGCCGTAACCAGGCTGATCGGTGTACCGCTAAACAGCTCGGGCACATTGGCCAGTGCCAGTCGTTCCCGTAGTCCGGCAAACATCACCATGACAATCACAAACCCGAGTGCCGAACCGAGACCAAACATCAGGCTTTCGACCAGATTGTGTTGTTCGGTGATGTTCAGTAAAGCAACGCCCAGCACTGCGCAGTTGGTGGTAATCAACGGCAGGTAAATGCCCAATGCCTTGTGCAGCAGCGGGCTGGCCCGGCGAATCAGTACTTCGGTGAACTGCACCACGGCAGCAATAATCAGGATGAAGGACAGAATGCGCAGGAATTCAATGCCCAGTGGTTGCAACAGCCAGTGTTCAATCATCCAGCTGCACAGCGCCGACAGCGTCAGTACAAAGGTCGTCGCCAGACTCATGCCCCAGGCGGCTGATACATTGCTGGATACCCCCATCAGTGGGCACAGACCAAGGAACTTCACCAGTACGATGTTGTTGACCAGCGACGTGCTGACCAGAATCAACAGATATTCCATAAGGCCTCCTGAATCTCGGGCGGGTCTGTCGTATCAGCTCAAAATTGCATTTCCTGTGCCACGGGATTGGCCGTAGCTGCTGTTGTATCGAAGCGACAAAGGAATGACTGCAAATGGTGCGCAAAGGCTTGAAAACAGGGCATTTGATTGAAAAACGACAAAGATTTTGTTTGTCGTACTTGCGACAAACAGTAAAAAACCGGGAAATGCCATTGTTGCATTACTGACAAATGTTCGCGGCATTGTCGGGCAATTGACAGAGAACATGGGCGTTACGGTTAATTATTGTGGCGGCATGCTCCTTGCTCCTACCAGAGGGTGTACCAACACGTCACCGACCAGGAGCTGTTATGAGTAACGTCAGACTCTCGCCAGAACAGGCCGCCGCCGCCAGGCTCGAAGAAAAGGGGTTGGCAGAAAAAGGCATCAGCGATATTCACCCGGAAGGTGTGCTGTTGCCCGAGGAGGTATTTTTTCAGGCGGTAGAACATTCGCCTGTGGCCATTTCCATTACCGATCTGAAGGCCAATATTCTTTACGTTAATCGTGCGTTTACTCAAGTGACGGGGTACGGCGAAGACGAAGTGTTAGGGCATAACGAATCCATCCTCTCCAATCACACCACGCCTCGTATTGTCTATCAGGCGTTATGGGGCCGGTTGGCGCAGCAGAAATCCTGGACCGGCATGATGCTGAACCGGCGCAAGGACAAGCGCCTGTACCTGGCCGAGCTGACGGTCGCGCCGGTTATCAATGAAAACAACGACACCATCTATTACCTCGGCATGCATCGTGACGGTTCCGACATGCACGAGCTGGAACAGCGGGTGATGAACCAGAAGCTGATGATGGAAGCGGTACTCAATTCGGTGCCTGCCTCGGTGCTGGTGCTGGATGAACACCACCGTATTGTCTCAGCCAACCCCAGCTTCCGTGCCTTGGCGGCGGATTTGCTGCGCGATGAACCACTGGAAACCGTCGTCAACGTGATCGGCACCAAACTGGGCAGTGCCTATCATCAACTGCTGGAAGATCGCCGCAGTTTTGACGACAAGGAATTCTCGCTGGATTACGGCCGTAGCCGGGGACGCTGGTACTCCTGTTTTGGCACCACCATTGATGTGAAGTGTGAGGAAGCCGACGGCTTCTTTGAACAAACTGTGCGCCACTATGTGTTGTTAATGATCAACGACATTACCGATATACGGCGTCGCCAGGAGGAAGTGCATCTGAATGCGCTCAAGGCGCTGATGGCGGAAGAAGATCTGGTGCAAGGCATGCGGGAAACCGTCAATGGCGCGATTCACCAGATGCAGGGTCCGGTTAATCTGCTCGGAACCGCCGTCAGCATGTTGCAGCGGCGCACAGGTGCTAACCGGGATGACGCCTTGCTGGGAGCGTTGGAGGAAGCGCTGACTGCCGGGAACGGTGCCATGGACAGTATGCGGGATGCGATGCCTGCTGCGCTGGAAGAGAGCAAGAAACCGGTCAATATTAACGAGCTGCTGCGGGAGTCGCTGGCATTGTCTACTGAACGACTATTAGCACAAGGAATTACCGTTGACTGGCAACCGGCATTGCAATTGCCCGCAGTGATCGGGCGGGAACGGCGCTTGCGCAGCATGTTCAAGCAACTGCTCGACAACGCCGTGGACGCCATGAGTGAACGCACGGTGCGCCATCGCGAGCTGACCATTATTACCCGTAGTGAAACGGGAGGTGTGTGCTGTGAGATTATCGATACCGGGCCAGGTATCGCCCCAGCCTTGCAACTGAAGGTCTTTGAACCCTTCTTCAGTACCAAAACCTCCGGCAACGGCTGCCGTGGTATGGGACTGCCCATGGTGCACGATATCGTCACTGATCATTCAGGTACGGTGCATATCGACCTGTCCCACCGAACAGGATGTCGCGTTGTTGTGCGACTCCCGTTTATCTCGTCGCATTAGGAGGCCAACGTGATGACAACCTCCCGATTAGCGGCTGGTGGCAAGCGTGTTAACAGTAAGGCTGAGTTGATGGAGCGGCAATTCCGCTGCCTGGCGGAAGTCGCCGGAGTGCTGTCGGAAGCTCGCACCATTGAGGAAACGCTTACCGGAATTCTGGGCATCCTGCATAATCATTGTGGCTTGCAGCATGGTGTGGTCAACCTGTATGACCCCGAGAACAGCACACTGCAGGTCGGTGCCGTGTACCGTGAAAATGACGGTGGCGGCAAGACACCATCGGTCAAGTATCAGCCTGGCGAAGGGATCGTGGGGCGGGTGCTGTCGAGCAATCAGTCGATCGTACTGGGGCGTATCTCCAGTGAACCGAGATTTTTAGATCGACTGGAACTCTACGATCTGGAACTGCCATTTATTGGTGTGCCGATCCGGGATGGCAAAGGCAAGGCAATCGGCGTACTGGCCGCCCAGCCTGATGTTCCCGCCGATGACTATCTGGCTGAACGCACCGAGTTTATGACGGCGGCAGCCAATTTGCTGTCGCAAACCGTGCGCTTGCTGGTGAACCAGGAAGAAGGCCAGACCATTGCTCGTGAGCGCGACGAGCTGCGTCGGGAAGTACGGGTGAAATACGGCTTTGACAACATGGTTGTCGGCCACTCTGATGGTATGCGGCGGGTGTTTGATCAGGTGCGTCGGGTGGCCAAATGGGACAGCACCGTGCTGATTCTGGGGGAATCCGGTACCGGCAAGGAGCTGATCGCCAACGCTATTCACTACAACTCGCCGCGGGCGCACAATCATTTTGTCTGCCTGAACTGCGCCTCCTTGCCAGAAAATTTGCTCGAATCGGAATTGTTTGGCCATGAAAAAGGCGCGTTTACCAATGCCATCAAGCAGCGCAAGGGCCGTTTTGAACAAGCCGACGGGGGCACCTTGTTCCTGGATGAAATTGGCGAAATCTCCGCCCTGTTTCAGGCCAAACTGTTACGGGTGTTGCAAGAAGGCGAACTGGAGCGGGTCGGGGGTGGCCAGACCATCAAGGTCAACGTACGTATCGTTGCTGCGACCAACCGCAATCTCGAAGAAGAAGTTGAAAAAGGCCGCTTCCGCGAAGATCTCTATTACCGTCTTAATGTCATGGCGATCCAGCTGCCACCACTGCGAGAACGGCTGGTGGATGTGCCGGAATTGGCCACCTTCCTGCTCGACAAGGTATCCCGCCAGCAAGGTCGCCCCTTGCGATTGACTGACAACGCCATTCGCATATTGATGAGCCATGACTGGCCCGGCAATGTGCGGCAGTTGGAAAACTGCCTCGAACGGGCAGCGGTGATGAGTGAAGAAGGGGTGATCGACAGCGACGTGATTGCGCTGCCAGATCATCAGCGCCAGGGTAGTGTCAGTACCGGCAATGGCAGTACGGGCTACAGCAGTCCTGCACCGGCAACAGCCTCCAGCGTTGATCTCGACAATCCTGAAATGGATGAACGCGAACGCCTGATCGCAGCTCTTGAACAAACCGGCTGGGTGCAAGCCAAGGCAGCTCGTTTGCTCAATATGACCCCGCGTCAGATTGCCTATCGGATCCAAACCATGAAAATCAATGTGCGCAAACTGTAGGGCCAAGGTTCCGTGCTCTGCCGTTGCGCCGAATGCGCTGCTGATGTGCCAGGTTCTCATCGGTACGGCTGGAACGACTGCCGACGGTGGGGCATTGCTACATCATTGAACATTCCTGCCTTTGTACCCTACACCACAAAAATACTCCCTGATGTGCTGTATGTAACACGACAAATTGCCAGTTGAAAATGTAAAAAATCAATGAAAACAACGGGTTGTATTTAGGCATTGGCATTGCATCGATCTGTTAGCAACCGGCCCACCCGGGTTATCAGAGATTCACCTGCCGCAGGCAGGTCACAATGAAGGAGCTGAGACCATGCAACTGACAGTGCTTGGACAAGACGAAAGCAACGAGGCGGCAGCAGCAGAAAGCAGCAGCTGCGCCTCTGGCTCGTGCGGCAGCGATAACGACCAAATGTCGCAGCTGCCTGATGCAATTCGTGACAAGGTAAAAAATCACCCGTGTTACTCCGAAGAGGCACACCACTACTTTGCTCGTATGCACGTAGCGGTCGCCCCTGCCTGTAACATCCAGTGTCATTACTGTAATCGCAAGTATGACTGCTCCAATGAATCTCGTCCCGGAGTGGTATCTGAGGTATTGACCCCAGAAGAAGCCGTGATGAAAACCAAGGCCGTGGCGGCCAATATCCCGCAAATGACCGTACTTGGCATTGCTGGCCCTGGCGACCCGTTAGCCAACCCTGAACGCACGTTCGAAACGTTCCGTATGCTGAGCGAACAGGCTCCAGACATCAAACTGTGTGTCTCCACCAATGGTCTGTCGCTGCCGGATTCGGTTGAAGAACTGGCGAAGCATAATATCGATCACGTCACCATCACCATCAACTGCGTAGACCCGGCTGTTGGTGCCAAGATCTATCCCTGGATCTACTGGAACAACAAGCGTATCTACGGCGAAAAAGCCGCCAAAATCCTGATTGCCCAACAGCAAAAAGGCCTGGAGATGCTGGTTGAACGCGGCATCCTGGTGAAGGTTAACTCGGTGATGATTCCTGGTGTGAACGACGAACACCTGAAAGAAGTTTCCCGTACGGTCAAATCCAAAGGCGCTTTCCTGCACAACGTCATGCCGCTGATTTCTGAATCTGAGCACGGCACTTTCTTCGGCATCATGGGCCAGCGTGGGCCAGAGCCAGAAGAGCTGCAAGACCTGCAGGATGCCTGTTCCGGTGACATGAACATGATGCGTCACTGCCGTCAGTGCCGTGCTGATGCGGTTGGCCTGTTGGGTGAAGATCGGGGTGAAGAGTTCACACTCGACAAGATTGCCGCCATGGACATCGATTACAACGCGGCGATGAAAACCCGAGCCGTTGTACACGCCGGTATTCTTGAAGAACTGGACGAAAAAGAAGCCAAGCGTAGTCGTCTGGCAGCAGTTTCCGTCCCCTCTGCGGAGAATGCGATCTCCAGCAGTCTGCGTCCGGTATTGATGGCCGTAGCCACCAGTGGAGGTGGTTTGATCAACCAGCACTTTGGCCATGCGACCGAATTCCTGATCTATGAAGCCTCACCCAAAGGCGTGCGCTTTATCAGTCACCGCAAGGTTGATCAGTACTGTGTTGGTGATGACGCTTGTGGTGAAAAAGAAAGTGCCCTGGCCGGTTCCATTCGCGCCCTCAGCGGTTGTGAAGCGGTGCTTTGTTCCAAGATTGGCTACGAGCCATGGTCCTTGCTGGAAGACGCGGGAATCGTGCCTAACGGTGAACATGCCATGGAGCCTATCGAAGAAGCCGTGCTGGAGGTCTACAAGGAAATGGCCGCCAACGGTCAACTTGATGACGCGGCTGAATCTGCACCGGCAGCAGAACGGGTCTCTGCCTGAGTCATAACCCGGCCGGGGAATACCCCGGCCATCCACTGCACCCTCGGAGGTTAGCATGGCGTTATCTATTGTTGATTCCTGCGTGAACTGCTGGGCCTGTTACGACGTATGCCCCAGCGATGCCATTTACGAAAGCAAGCCGCATTTCAAAATCAATGCCCGCAAGTGTACCGAGTGTGAGGACGACTACGCCCAGCCTCAGTGCGCCAGCATTTGCCCGATTGAAGAAGCGATTCTTGATGCCAGCGGCATGGCGATTAACCCGCCAGGCTCATTGACCGGTATTCCGCCAGAAAAAATGGCTGAAGCCCTGAAAGAAATCCAGGCCCGCTAACGGTCGTAAGAACTCGTCGCAACAGGAGATTGTATCGTGCTGCATTTTTATGAAAAACCAGGCTGCATCAATAATACCCGCCAGAAAAAGATTCTGCGCGAAGCCGGTGTTGACGTGGTTGAGCATAACCTGCTCACCACTCCTTGGCAGGCACAGCAGTTGCGACGTTTTTTTGATTCCTTGCCGGTGAGCGAGTGGTTCAACCGCTCGGCACCCGCCGTTAAAAACGGTCAGATCGACCCTGAACACTGTACGGCAGAGCAAGCAATGGCAGCGATGATTGCCGAACCGCTATTGATCCGACGGCCGTTAATTCAGCTGGAAGGTTGGTATCACTGCGGTTTTGACTGGCCCCGTTTACAGCAGCAGCTGGGGCTGGGCGCTCGCAGCCGCGAAGAACTGGATGTTCCTGATGATATTGAAGGCTGTGCCAGCCACCACGCTTCGGGGAAGAGCTGCACGGTTCCCGGCAGCATAACAAACAGTCGTACCCAGACAGGAGAATACGCATGAACCTGGCGGTGACTTTACGTCCAACACTCTGGCGACAGATTGTCATCCAGCTGTTGCCAATGGCCAATAGTGAGCGGCAACCCCTGCGTGCCAATACCAGTCGCTGGTTAGGACAAATGCTGCGTGGTCAGCGTCAGGGACGTACCTGTCTGCCGTACTACCTGGGTCTGAAGCCGGTCGATTTTCGCTGGTTTATGCATCGCTACCTGCATGGCCAAAACCGTTATCAAAGCCTGCCGTCGCCACGCCAGCAAGACCGTGACAATCTGCGTCACGATACCGACTTGCGCCAGCAACTGCTGGAAATGCGTGAGGACGAATGGCAGGAAATACGCCAGTTGCTGCTGCAATACCGGGCTGGCAAGGACGATAGCGAATTGCTGATGGCTGATATCGTCGCTGCGGGTTGTCTTGGTGGCGAACATCTCTGGCGTGACCTCGGCTTGCTCAATCGCAGCGAGTTGAGTGCTTTGTTGTCGCAGAATTTTCCTCAGCTGGTGGCCGCCAACGATCGCGACATGAAGTGGAAACGATTCTTTTACAAGCAGTTGTGTGAAGCCGGTGGCGGTTATGTTTGTCGCGCCCCCAGCTGTGATGAATGCACCGCGTATGCCGACTGTTTTGGCCCTGAAGACTGATTTCGAATGACCCATTAATCCATCAATGACCATTTTTCTGGAAGAGGAGATCACCATGACTCAATGGCAAACCCTGTCCGTTACCGAAGCTGAAGCGATGTTATATGACGGCCCTATGTTGCTGCTTGACATGCGTGATTTCCGTTCTTATCTGTCGGGTCATCATCCTGCTGCGCTGCATCTGAATGACAGTAATTTGCGCGCCTTGATCAAACATACCGCGCGCTCCGTGCCGGTGTTGATCTACTGCTATCACGGCCACGCCAGTCAGGATATGGCACAGCTGTTCAGTGACTTCGGCTTTACCAGCTGTTACAGCCTTGATGGTGGCTATGAAGCCTGGTATCCGAGCATCAGCCGTCCGCTTGATGCTATCAGCCACGAACTGTGTGGCTGGCTGGTCGACAACGAATTTGATCCGACCAATCTTGACCAGCGTGGTGACAACCAGAACACAGCGCTGATGCAGGCTTGTCGGGAAGGTAATTTTGCCATCGCCCACGAGTTGGTGATGGCCGGTGCGGGTATCGATCTGGTTAACAAGGATGGTAATAACGCCCTCTGGATGGCATGCCACAGTAAAAACGCTCGTATCGTCAAACTATTGCTCGATAACGATATTGATATGGACCAGCAAAATGACCACGGTGCGACGGCGCTGATTTACGCCGTTTCTATTGGTCATAACCCACTGGTTGCACAACTGCTGGAGGCCGGTGCTGATACCTCACCGACCACGCTGGATGACTTCTCGGTACTCGACGTTGCCGCCAGTACCAGTACCTTACGCCTGCTGCAACACCACATTCTGCCGGATAACCACCCGGTTAATCGCTTTGTCGCCTGAGGGAAACCACCATGAGCACCACCGATATTATCCAAACCATCAATAAGCAAATCACCAGCAATCCGGTACTGATCTATATGAAAGGCACACCGGAAGCGCCGGAATGCGGTTTTTCTGCGGCGGCAGTCAAGTCACTGCAAGCAACCGGTGCCGACTTTGCCTATGTCAATATCCTGCAAGCACCATCGATTCGGGAGCGCCTGCCGAAGGTTTCCAACTGGCCAACCTTTCCCCAGTTGTTCGTTAATGGCGAACTGGTTGGCGGTAGTGACATTGTTTGCAGTATGGCAGCGGATGGCTCGCTGAAAACACTGCTGCAAGAAGCCAACGTCAGTGCCAGCGCTGAATAACAGGACGTCATTATGGAAACCAGTGAAGTTCGTCAGCGTATCCTGCAGGCTCTGGAAGATCCGGATGCAAGCATCGAGATAGACGGAGCGGACTGCAATTTCACCGCCCGAGTGGTCAGTCAGGTCTTTGATGGCCTGCGACCAGTGCAACGGCAGCAACGTATCCTGGCGGCTTTCAGTGAATCGCTGGCCACGGGCGAGTTACATGCCCTGACGGTGGAAGCGTTTACCACGATGGAGTGGCAAGCCCGTGCACCAGGTGGTCTGACCCGATTGATGTAATGGCGGCCCACGGTATGCCGTGGGCTTGCAGCCTGGCTACGATAAGCCAGGTAATGCACCTGCGTTGTAGCACCACGGCATGCCGTGGCAAGCGTGGTGAGGTGCCCAGTTATGATGAGATGACATGCCGTTTGGCCGACTCGTCGGCACCCAATAATGAGATGGAGACTAGCGATGAGTGAATTACCGCCTATCAGCCGCGAAGCGGCTCTTCGAATAGCCATGGCTGCCCGCATTCTGCCGGATATCAGCATTGGCCAGTTGCTGGATATTCTTACCCGCCGAATAGATGGCGATCTGTCGGAAGAATCTCTGGCGACGATCACGGTCACGGATTTGAAAACCGGCTTTGGCAGTGCCGATGGTGAAGAGGATGGTGAAGACATCAGTCTTGGCCTGCCAGCTATCAAGGAAGCCGTACGGATTCTTTGGGGTGAGAATGAAGAGGAAGATTTGCCACAACCCGTAGCGGGAGCCGGTGATATGCCCAATTCCATCCGGGTGGCTGTGGCTTCCAATAGTGGCGAGTTGCTCAACGGCCATTTTGGTTCCTGCCTGCGTTTTCTGGTGTATCAGTTGAGTGCCAGCGAATTTCAGCTGGTGGACGTACGTTCGGCGCTGGAAGCTGACTTGTCGGATGATCGCAATGCCTTTCGCGCTAGCCTGATCAATGACTGTCAAGTGGCGTATGTGCAATCGATAGGCGGCCCGGCTGCAGCCAAGGTCGTGCGTGCGGGCGTATATCCGATCAAGCAAAAAGACGTCTGCGAGGCCAGTGAGGTACTTATGCGTTTGCAGGGGGTGATGGAAAACTCTCCTCCGCCCTGGCTGGCCAAGATTCTGGGCGTATCAGCCGAAGATCGGGTACGGTTCGCTAAAGAAGCTTGAAGGGGACATCTATTTAATCCTCTCTGCGCGAGTGTTGATCGGTGATCAGGGCAAGGCGGCGAATGCAGCGAAATGACGAGTCCTTTTCAAATTCGGCAACCCGCGCTCTACGGGGCGGCCGGATGATTCCGGCTCGGTGTCGCCGGTTTTTGACGCGACTCGTCAGGCCTGCAAACCGGCTTCGTGATACGACACCATCCGAAAGCCCAGAGCGGGCACCGGATTAAATAGATGTTCTCTGAATAGCAGTCCTCTCTATTCCAGCCAACCTGCTGTTCCGGCAGGTTGGTCGGGCCTTCTTTGTCAGTGCCTTTCCGTGGCTGGTGTTTCTGATGTTGGTGACCTGCCTGGCTCCGCTGTTGTCGCAAATCCGACAGCTCTGGGTTGTGTCCGCTTTGTCGGATAGCGTCGGCAGCGTTGTGTCGTAAATACGACATAATTACCATGTGCTTTTTTTGTTGAATTATAACGCTATGATTTTTAAGGATTTTTTAAGAAGTCCTTGCGCCGCAAGGCGGCAGGATTCTTGAAAGCAAATAGCAGGTAATCATCACTTTCAACAGGAAACTACCATGCTGCTTACTACCTATAAAGAAACCGGGCGTTTGTTCTACTCCAACTTTCTGGAGGCAACCAGTGAATCCGGCCTGCTGGCTTATCGCGGCGATCTGGTGATCGTTGCCGGTGAAATAGGGGACGACAAAGGCCATACTCTGCCACCCAAGGAAATTATGCGGGAAGCCGTGATCCTGGCAGATGACAAGATTCATATGTTTGTTGGTGCACTCGACAAAATGGCGTCCATTCCTGGACTGGTCGACTTCTACGGGGGTGATTTTGCACCGGATATGAAGGCTGTGCTGTTTGTTGTCAACCTGAAAAGCCCGGTGCAAGTCGACATCAATGGCATCAACTTTGTGCTGATTCCTATGGTTCAGGGTGTCCCCTGGAACGAATTGATGGAAGAGCTGGCTCTGGAAAAAAGCGATTTTAAAGGCCAGAAGCCAGCCGCCAAGCTGGAAACCATGTACGCCGAACTGAAAGGCTACAAGCCGAAGAAGTACCCGCTGACATCACTGGAAGAAGCAATGACCATGACCAACTCTGCCGTTCGTGAGATTCACGGCGCCTTGTAATTGTCAGGTTGTTTTGTTCCTTGAATTGACCACTGCATGGATGATTCATGCAGCGGTCAATATAGTGGACAGGGTTCAGCCGCTGTCCGTTTACTGGTTGTTTTCTTCTTTCTTCTTTCTTCTTTCTTCTTTCCGGTTATTGCCGGTTATTGCCGGTTCAGTCTCCGTCACCTACCGGTGTCAATTTCCAGATCTCCTCATTGTACTGACTGATGGTGCGGTCGGTGGAGAACACACCACTACGGGCAGAGTTGATAATGCTCATGCTGGTCCAGCGTTCGACGTTGCGGAAAGCCGTGGCGGCTTGTTGCTGGGCATCAACAAAACTGCGGAAATCGGCCAGTGTCACCCAAGGGTCGCCAGGTGATTTCATGCCATTGATCAGGTCGTCAAACAGGCCGGGTTCAAAGTGGTTGAAGTGACCGGATTCCAACAGGTTGAAGACGCTTTGCAGGTCATGATCACTGTCGATATAGCTTTGAGGATGATACTGGTGACGTAGCTCAGCCACTTCGTCGGTTTTCAGACCAAACAGGAAGAAGTTGTCTTCGCCCGCAGCTTCGAGGATTTCCACGTTGGCGCCATCAAGGGTGCCAATGGTCACGGCACCGTTCATCATGAACTTCATATTACCAGTGCCGGAGGCTTCTTTACCGGCGGTGGATATCTGCTCCGACAGATCGGTGCCAGGGGCGATGATTTCCATGACCGATACCCGGTAGTTGGGAATAAACGCCAGTTTCAGCTTGTCGCCGACTTCCGGGTCGTTGTTGATGATGTCGGCCACGTTGTTAACCAGCTTGATGATGGTTTTGGCCATAAAGTAGCCCGGTGCGGCCTTGCCACCAATCAGCACACAACGGTTGGTCCAGTTGGCGGTGTCACCCCGTTTGATGCGGGCGTACAGGTGGATCACGTGTAATACGTTCAGTAATTGGCGCTTGTACTCGTGAATGCGTTTGACCTGGACGTCGAACATGGAATCCGGGTTAAAAACAACGCCGGTATCTTGTTGTACCAGTTGTGCGAGACGTTTTTTGTTGTCGCGTTTGACTTCAATCCAGGCTTGACGGAATGAGTGGTTGTCGATCTGTTGTTCGATAGCGGTCAGTTCGTCCAGATGGGTAATCCAGCCTTCACCAATGGTGTCGGCCAGCAGTTTGCGTAATCCGGGGTTGGAACTGGCAATCCAGCGGCGCTGGGTTACACCGTTGGTCTTGTTGTTGAATTTCCATGGCCACAGTTGGTAAAAATCATTGAACAGACCATCTTTCAGCAGTTGTGAGTGCAGCGCCGCGACGCCATTCACCGAGAAGCTGCCAACAATGGCGAGGTAGGCCATACGCACGTTCTGGTGTTCGTCGATCACCGACATCTGCCGCAGACGATCATTGTCGCCAGGCCATTTCATCGCTACCTGCTTGAGGAAGCGGGTATTGATTTCGTAAATAATGTCGAGCAAGCGCGGCAGCAGTTTCTGGAACAACGAGACTTGCCAGCGTTCCAGTGCTTCCGGCAGCAGGGTGTGGTTGGTATAGGCCATGCAGTTGCTGGTGATTTTCCAGGCCTTGTCCCACTCCAGCCCCAGGTCGTCAATCAGGATTCGCATCAGCTCGGCGACCGCCAGACTCGGGTGAGTATCATTGAGCTGGAAGACGTTATGGGTATCAAAGTCGTCGACGTTGTGACCGTGTTGTTCAATCCATTGGGCCACCACATCTTGCAGCGAGGCTGAGACCAGGAAGTACTGCTGTTTCAGGCGCAGTTCCTTGCCGTTTTCACTGGCGTCGTTGGGGTACAACACCATGGTGATATTTTCGGCTTCGGCCTTGGAAGATACTGCTTCGAAGTAGGAGCCCCGGTTAAATTCGGAGAAGTTGAATATTTCGGTGGCCTGGGCTGACCATAACCGCAGGGTATTGACGGTGTTGTTTTTGTAGCCAGGAATCGGTACGTCATACGGTACTGCCAGTACTTCTTCGGTGTCTTCCCAGCGTACGGTCAGACGGCCGGTCTGATGATCGCGGTAGGGACGGGATACGCCCCCAAAGCGGATCACGCGGGTGTATTCGCGGCGCTGGAATTCCCACGGGTAGCTATCGTAGCCAAGCCAATGATCTGGAGCTTCAATCTGGTGGCCGTTCTGGATCAGCTGTTTGAACATGCCGTATTCATAACGCAGGCCGTAGCCCATCACTGGCAGTCGCAGGGTGGCACAGGAGTCCATAAAGCAGGCCGCCAGTCGACCAAGACCACCATTGCCGAGGCCGGCATCGGCTTCGGCATCTTCGATGTGTTCCAGCGCCAGGCCCAATTTATAAATGGCCAGGTCGACCTTGTCTTCGATACCGAGGTTGAGCATGTTGTTGCTCAGCGAGCGGCCGATAAGAAACTCCATCGACAGGTAATAAGCTTTTTTGCTTTTTTCCTGATGGTAACCGGCCCAGGTTTGCTTCCACAGCTTCATCACCCGGTCGCGTACGGCATAGGCGAGTGCCTTGTAGTGGTAGTCGGGTTCTGAGGCCAGATTGCGACCCAGCATGTTGTAGAGGTAGTTAACAAAATCCTCTTCGATGTCGGTGACGTTCATACCGACTTTTTTCAACAGCTCTTCAATTAACTCGCGTTGTGCTTGTGGAGACAGGGTTTCCGGGGTTGCCGCATGTGTAGGTTCCGACATTGTGCTGTTCTCCTGCTGAATTACTGAATCAGGTTCAGATATTGTTGGGCGCTGTCTTGCCAGCCAAAGTGCTGTTGCATGCCTTGTTTCTGCAATTTTTGCCAGCTCCGTTTTTTACCAAACAGGTACAGGGCGTGTTGTAGTGTTGATTTCAGGGCGTGCAGGCTGGGGTCGTAGAACACGAAGCCCGTCGCCGTACCATTGTCGAGGTTCTCGACCGTAGCATTGACGACGGTGTCTGCGAGGCCGCCGGTGCTGTGCACAATCGGTGGGGTGCCATACATCAGGCTATAAATCTGGTTAAGGCCACAGGGTTCAAAGCGGGATGGCATCAGGAATATGTCGGAGCCCGCTTCCACCAGGTGGGCCAGTGCCTCGGAATAGCCGAGATATACCAGCACCCTGCGAGGATAATAAATGGCCAGTCGCTGTAATGCGTCATGGTGCTCACGGTCACCGCTTCCCAGTACGACAAATATGGCATTTTCCTGCTCAAGGATTTGCGGAATCAGGTCGAGTACCAGATCCACGCCTTTTTGCCAGACCAGACGTCCGACCATGCCGATCACCGGTATGTTTGGGTCTATTTCGGATTCGTGCCAGCCAAAATGATTGAGCAGGGCTCTTTTGTTTTCGGCTTTGGCGGCTACCCGGCCTTTTTCGGCGCTGTAGGTACGGGCAATCAAACGGTCGGTTGCCGGGTTCCAGACGTCCTGGTCGATGCCGTTGATAATACCCACCAGGCGGCCTTCGCCCAGTTTGCGGGCCATCACGCCTTCCAGTCCGTAGGCGAATTCTGGCCAGGTAATCTCTTTGGCGTAGGTCGGGCTGACGGTGGTGACCCAATCGGCTTTTTCGATGCCTGCTTTTAACATCGACATCTGACCATGGAATTCCAGCCCGCCTTCGGCGCTCCACCAGTGCCATGGCAGGTTCAGGTAGTTGAACAGGCTGTTGGGGAAATTGCCCTGATAGGCCATGTTGTGAATGGTAAAGATAGTGGCTGGTGGTTGTGACTCTTCCGCCAAAAATGCCGGTACCAGCCCGGTTTGCCAGTCATTGGCTTGCACCAGGTCAGCACGCCAGCCGATGCCATGTTTGTCCATCGCCAGCTCGGCAACAATGCGGGAGAACACGCCGAAACGTTCGCCGTTGTCCCACCAGTCACTACCGTCGGCGGCCAGATACGGGTTGCCAGGGCGATCAAACAGTTCCGGGATATCGACAATCCACAGCGGCACATCGATACCACTGCTGCGGGCTTCCTTGATCACTACCGGGTGGTTGTAAAAAGTTGTACCCGTGTGGAATTCGGCAATCTTGTGGACGTCGGTGAGTTTTTCCCACACGGCCAGGTAACCGGGCAGCACGACCCGTACCTGATGGTCGAGCCGGGAGTAGGCATTGGGCAGGCCGCCCGATACATCCGCCAGACCGCCGGTCTTTATGACCGGATGAATTTCGGAAGTGGCAAACAATATATTCATGGAGGATTCGGACCCTTTTAACCCTGATATTTCAGCACCACTGCGCCCAACGGTGGAATATTTACCGTCGCTGAACAGGGTTTACCCATTAGAGGTTGCTCTTGTGTGAAAACGGTGCCCTGATTACCGACATTGCTGCCGCCGTACAGGCTGGCATCGGTATTGAGGATTTCTTGCCAGGTGCCAGGGTGTGGCATGCCCACCTGGTAGTGCTGGCGTGGTAGCGGTAAAAAATTGAACAGGCAGACCATGCATTCCTGGTCGCCCTTGCGAATAAAGCTCAGCAAGGAATGCTGCTGGTCGTTGCATTCGATCCACTCGAATCCCTGTTGCTCAAATTCATACTGATGCAGGGCCGGGGCTTGCCGGTACAGCCGGTTGAGGTCGCACACCAGTTGCTGGATACCTTTGTGATCGGGGTAGTTGAGCAGGTTCCAATCGAGGGAAACGGCTTCGTTCCATTCTGTCCATTGCCCCATTTCGCCCCCCATAAACAGCAGCTTTTTGCCGGGGTTGAGCCATTGCCAGGCTAATAACAGACGTAGATTGGCCATTTTTTGCCAGTTGTCGCCGGGCATTTTGCCTGCCAGTGAGCCTTTCAGATGTACCACCTCGTCGTGGGACAGCGGTAAAACGAAGTTTTCACTGTAGGCGTACATTTGACTGAAGGTCAGTTGGTTGTGGTGGTGACTGCGGTAAATCGGATCTTGCTTGAAATAACGCAGGGTGTCGTTCATCCAGCCCATATTCCACTTCATCGAGAAACCGAGGCCACCCATCCAGGTTGGACGGGATACCAGCGGCCAGGAGGTGGATTCCTCCGCCATCATCAGCGCACCAGGGCACTGGGCGTGGACTTCGTGGTTCAGAGTCTTGATAAATTCGATGGCTTCCAGGTTCTCATTGCCGCCATAACGGTTGGGCAGCCACTGGCCGTCTTCGCGGGCATAGTCGAGACACAACATGGAGGCCACGGCATCAACTCGCAGACCATCAATGTGGAATTCCTGCAGCCAGTAGAGGGCATTGGCAATGAGGAAATTACGTACCTCGTTACGGCCGTAGTTAAAAATGTAGGTGCCCCATTCCAGGTGTTCTCCCTGACGTGGGTCTTGGTGCTCGTACAGTGCGGTGCCGTCGAAGCGGGCGAGGGCAAAATCATCACGGGGGAAGTGGGCCGGTACCCAGTCGAGGAAGACGCCAATACCATGCTGGTGCAGCAGGTCAATCAGGTAACGCAGGTCATCGGGTGTGCCAAACCGGCTGGTTGGGGCGTAATAGCCGGAGGTCTGGTAACCCCAGGACTGATCGAGAGGGTGCTCGGCGACCGGTAGCAACTCCACATGGGTAAAGCCGGTGTGCTGCAAATAGCCGAGCAGGCGCTGGGCCAGTTCGCGGTAATTGAGAAAATTGCCTTGCTCATCGCGTGCCCAGGAACCCAGATGCAGTTCATAAATACTGATCGGCTGGTGTTGCCAGTCGGCTTCGGCGCGTTGTTGCATCCACTGCTGGTCTTGCCAGAGATGTTGGCTGCGACAAACCACCGAAGCGGTTTCCGGTCGCATTTCCATCTGGCTGGCGTAGGGGTCGGTTTTGATGCGCAGGGCATTGTTGTGGCCACAGAGGATTTCGAACTTGTAGAGGTCACCGCACTGCAGTCCGGGAATAAACAGCTCCCACACGCCGGAGCTGCCACAGACGCGCATGGGGTGGCGCAGGCCATGCCAGTTGTTGAAGTTGCCAATTACCGACACCCGTTTGGCGGCCGGTGCCCAGACGGCAAAATACACGCCGTCGACGCCATCAATGCAGCTGGGGTGCGCGCCGAGCAGGTTATAAATGTGCCAGTGGCGACCTTCGGCAAACAGATGCAGGTCGAGGTCGCCTGCCTGTTGGGCAAACGACCAGGGCGATACCATGTCATGGCGAACCCCGTCGTCTTCTTCCCAGGCGACTCGATAGTGCTGTGGTAGCCGGTTTTTCTGATCCTCACTGAGGTGAGCGACAAAACAGGCGGAGCCTGCCAGTGGTCGCAGTGGCTGGCCTTCGAGCCAGCCCTTGTTGGCTCCGGGTAACCAAACCCGGACTAGCCAGCCGTTGTTATCGCGGTGTAAACCCAGAAAGCTGAAAGGGTCACCATGTACTCCGTTTTCCATCCATTGCAGGTGTTGTGACACGTCTGCTGTTTCAGTCATGTTGGTTCTCTTGGTCAGCAGGGGGAGCGTTTGGCGGCATCCGCCAACGCAGCAATCCGTTGTGCCAGGGTACTGGTCAGTTGTTGTGGATCATAACGCCATTGCCAGTTGTCGACGATGGTTCCGGGGGTATTCATTCGGGCCTGATTATCCAGGCCCAGGAAATCCTGCAACGGCACAATGGCCATGTGGGCAGGCGAGTGGAATGCGGCGTTGATCAGCGGCCAGGGCATATCGCCAGTTGTCAGGTCAAGTTGCGACAGTATCCAGCTTTTCTGACCCTCGTCCTGTAATGCCTGCCACCAGCCCAAGGTGGTTTCGTTGTCGTGGGTGCCGGTATAAACCACTGAATTTTCTACCTGCTCGGCCAACGCATGGGGGTTGTCGGGCAAGCCGTTAAAACCGAATTGCAGTACTGACATACCGGGCAGACCAAAGGATTCCTTCAGCGCGACCACTTCCGGGGTAATGATACCGAGGTCTTCGGCGATCACGGGCAGCGGATTATGGCTGGCTTGTAACGCCGCCAGCAGTTCATGCCCCGGTGCCTTGACCCAGGTTCCCTGCATGGCTGTTGGTTCACTGGCGACGATTTCCCAACTGGCTTCGAGGCCACGGAAATGGTCGATACGCACCAGATCAAACAGTTCCAGGCTCCAGGCCATGCGCTGTTGCCACCAGCGAAAGCCGTTGGCCTCCATGGTGGGCCAGTTGTAGTGGGGGTTGCCCCAGCGCTGGCCGGTTTCAGAAAAATAATCCGGTGGCACGCCGGTCACGACGGTGGGGTCGAGGTTATCGTCGAGCCTGAATTCGTCGGGATTGCTCCAGACATCAACACTGTCGTAGGCAACAAAAATCGGAATATCCCCAAACAGCCGGATACCACGGGTATTGGCGTCGGCTTTCAGTTGTTGCCAGCACTGGATCAGGGCAAATTGTTGCGTACAGATGGCTTGCAGCTCGGCAACATGGCTTTGGTCGAGTTGCGCCAGAGCCTGAGGATTACGGAACTTGTAGATATCGGGCCACTGATTCCAGGCGCTGCCCCCGAACAGGCTTTTTAATAATGTAAAACGAGCGTAAGGCAACAGCCAGTGGGGCGGATTGGCCATAAAAGTCGCCAGCGCTTGTGGGTCAACCTCTGCTTGCCAGTTGTCAGGCAACAAGGCTGGATTAAACGCAAAAGCCGAGATTCCCTGATAGGGCGACAGGCCATCCAGCGGTTCGGTTAACGGCAGCATCTGCCACACCGTCAGGTGAGCGGCTGTCATCCAGTCGAGAAACGTCCCTGCTGTGGCATCCAGTTTGCCGGAGGGCAGCGAGGTGGGATGGAGCAGAATCCCGGCGCAGCGGGCATCGGTTGTTGCGGTAGTAGCCATCATCATCCCTGCTCAGTTGCGAATCATGGTGCCCGAATGGTTGGAATGGCTGCCGCCACTGGACTGCAGCCGGGTGATATTGTCCGGTGGTGCCAGTTTTAACAGCTGATAGAGTTTTTCCAGATGACGCTGATACAGCAGGGTAAAGTCGCGTACCGAATCGGCCGGGTTGTAGTCACCAAACCACCAGAACCAGTCGGAACCTTCACATACGGCCAGCTGGTGAGTGGCTACTTCGAGTTCGCTATCACTCAGTTGCTGGCTGGCGACAACGCTGTCGAACGCCTGCTTGGCTTCCACCAACAGATCCCAGCCGATGTTTTTGTCCTTGTCCCCAATCCAGGTCGAGAAGCTGCCATAGACCCAGCTACCGGCCTTGAGCACCGGCAAGTCGCGCACCTTGGCGTTCTGATCCAGGGCATCGGAAAAGGTAGTCATTTCCACACGGGGATGTTCGGTCAGGGTTTTGTAAAGGGTTTCAAGGAAGGTGTAACCGTTATCCGGGTAATACTCCCAGGGGTTCTCGCCATCGAGAATCACCGCCACCACATGCTCTTCGACCTGATCACCAAGATGGTTGGCGATGTTGTCGAGGTTGTGGGAGAAGTTGTTGGCAGCGTCTTGCGGGTTCCAGGTTTTGTATTCAAAACCGATCAGGTCAGACATGCCGTCATCACGGAAAAACAGCGCACAGTGCTGGTCTTTATGGCGCATCGGCTGATACAGCGCCCGCTTTGAGGAGATGGCGTGGACATCCAGCCGTGAGGCTTCGCAGGAATGTCGCCATACCCCTTCACCGGAGGCCGTCCAGCGAATATCAAACTCGTCGAGCAATCCGACCGCAGCGCTGGAAACCGCACCTTCCGATAACCAGACCCCGGACGGTGCCTTGCCAAAGAAGTGCCGGAACTGCTCAATGCCATGCTGCATATGCCAACGCGCCCGTGCGTAACCATCGGGATAGCCGGGATGCTCTGGCAAGGCGGCATCCGGCATGGCATCGCGGGTGGTATTGAAGTCGATCAGCAGCGGCACAATCGGATGGCCATAAGGGGTCATGGAGATTTCAATCTGGCCGCTATCTTGCAGTTGGCGATAACGCGGCACGATGTCTTCAAGAATATCCGCCATGATCAACACCAGGGTTTGCTGGTCGTCACGGTTGAAATGTTCTTCTGCCAGGCCCTTGTTAATCAGCTGTTCAACCCGTTCGTCACGCAGGCGCAGGGAATGACCCATCCAGGCGAGGTGATACCAGACCAGCAGGTCGGTAAAAAAGGCGGTGTTGAAATACGATAGGCTGGTTGCATCTTCGATGCCTTTTATTTGATCGGCTCTGGCCATATCCAGCAATTTTCGGAATGGCGGAAAGACATCAATCATGGTCGGGGCAAACGCCTTGTTGCACGATTGCAGGATCTCAAACCGGGTATCGAGGTCGTCTTCCACCGCCATGGCACCGGCCACCAGATTCAGCAAGCGGTCACCCATCGGCTGACCGTTGGCCAGCCATTGACGCATCTGGATGGCGTAGTCATCGAGCTGTTCCAGCAGCACGGGGGCAAAGTTCACCACCACCCGTGCCGCCGGATTGTTTTCCAGGTGCGCGGCCATGTCGGAATAATCCTTGATGGCGTGCAGGTAAACCCACGGCAGTCGATACTGGCCGTCGAGTCCATCACGATAGTGCGGCTGGTGCATATGCCAGCAAATAACCAGTTTGATCTTGTTTGGCTGCATCTCGAACTGTCCGTTATGGGGGCGGGTTCAGTGGTTCTTGTCTAACAGGTTGTTGATTTTCTATCTGCGTGGCCACTGCGTTGTTAAAAACAGGCTCAAATCGGTCATTTATCTCGTATAAACTCCCTCTTTTCGCCGGTTTTTGCCTTGCATTGACTGTCTCGAAAACAAAAATCAACAACCTGCTAAGAGGTCTTGTTTAACGGGTCATATGGATATTCTGACCAAGCATCTCCGGGGTGACCAGTACGATACCGGATTCGTCAACATGGAAACGCCTGCGATCGGCTTCGATGTCTTCACCGATAATGGTGCCAGCCGGAATTTCACAGTCCTTGTCGATCACCGCGTTCTGGATGCGACAGTGACGGTGCACATTCACTTGCGGCAGCATCACGGTGTCCTTGATATGACAATAACTGTGAATCCGGCAGTCACTGGAAATCACTGAGCGCTTGATTCTGGCACCGGAGATAATGCAGCCTCCGGCGACCAGGGAATCGATGGCTTCACCCCGACGGCCTTCGTCGTCAAACGTGAATTTGGCCGGTGGCAGCTGCGGCTGATAAGTCCACACCGGCCAATCACGGTCGTAAAGGTTGAGATCTGGTGTGATGCTGCAAAGGTCGATATTGGCTTTCCAGAAGGCTTGCAGGGTACCCACATCGCGCCAGTAGGCGGGTTTGCCTTTGACCTCGTCAGTGAACGGGAAGGCCTGAACATTGTGCCTGGATATCACACCAGGAATGATGTCCTTACCGAAATCGCGGGAAGAATCCGGGTTATCGTTATCGTCAATCAGGGTGCGATAGAGAAAGTCGCTGGAGAACACGTAGATACCCATGGACGCCAGCGCCGATCCCGGTTTGCCAGGAATGCACTCTGGCTTGGCCGGTTTCTCGCTAAAGCGGGTAATCTTCATGTCCTCGTCGATCGACATCACCCCGAAATCTGAAGCTTCCTCAAGGGGCACTTCAATACAGCCGACCGTGACATCAGCACCAGATTGCTGGTGGGCAGCCAGCATGTGGGTGTAATCCATGGCGTAAATGTGATCGCCTCCCAGTATCAGCACATAATTTGGGGTGTGATGACGGAGGATATCGAGGTTCTGGTAAATGGCGTCGGCAGTACCCTTGTACCAGCCCTTGTCGATACGTTGCTGGGCTGGCATCAGTTCGACAAATTCGCCCACCTCGTAACGCATAAAGGACCAGGCCCGCTGCACATGGCGGATCAGGGAGTGGGACTTGTATTGGGTCACCACGCTGATTTTTCGAATGCCGGAGTTAACACAATTCGACAAGACAAAATCGATAATGCGGTATTTACCACCAAAGGGCACTGCCGGTTTGGCGCGCCAGCGAGTGAGCTGTTTCAGGCGGCTGCCTTCGCCCCCGGCCAGCACCAGGGCAAGGGTCTTGCGGGAAATATCGGTCGGCAGTCGTACATCATCATCATAGCTCTTGAGCATATTGTTATCCTTTTTGCCTTGGTCCTGGCACCGGGCCGGTCATCTGTCCGGGCCTTACTTCCTTTATTCCGGAGAACCACCTGTCTGAGCAGAACGGGCGGGTTCCCAGGATTGTCGGATTATTCACAATGATCGAGCGAAGGTGGTTGTCTGATGTGATTCAGACACTCTCAGCCAGCGTCTGCTTTTAGCATCTGCCTTCCTGATGACAGCTTCAAGTGTTTGCTTATGCAGTTATACCTGTGTTCGGAAGCCGGATTGCAGGTTTTTGAGCGGGATTATCAGCTATGTCAATGTATTGGACGTTATACGACAAAAGGGTGTGAATAGGCACGACAGCGAAGCCTTGCTCGTGCGTTCGTGATGCATTAATTGAATTTTGCCCCCTGGCCGGGGAGACGAAAGACGTGTAGTGATGGTCACCAGCGAGGGGAAAGGAAGAGGCTACGGATGATTAGCCCTGCTGTCGACACAGCAATGACGAGGCGTAACGTGTGATGCTCATTGGAAGGTGCGCGGGTGAAAGCACCTGCCAATGAGTGGGTGAGTTGGCCGTCGTTGTCAGATGAACGACGGCGCGGACTCAGGCAGACAAGGCTTGTGCTTCGGCCATCAGATCGCTGAAATCGGCTTCAACAATCACCAGATTCTTTTTGTCGCAAAAGCGACGTTCCTTGTCATTAGGCTCCGGCATCAGTACCCAACCAGCAGGTTCACCAGCGTTGTAGATCATATCGCTCAGTACCATACGCTCGGTATCCCGTTGCATCCGTATACCGGCGAACAGGTACTGTTTGCCCTGGCGATATTCCTTGAGGAAACCAGGAATGGCGAAGCCACCCATCAGTTCGGTGATGTAATCAACGTAGTCGGCGTCGGAGGCAATGTAACAAGGATCGGGAACCGGTGTACCCATTGGTTTGAACAGTACGGGCAGCTGAGTGTCGACGCTGGCCTGGTCTATTTCGCTGTATTCATTGCCATCGGACTGGAAAATTCGGAAACGATAGTCTGTTCCGGCAATCCGCGAGATACCTACAATCAGTGTATGGGCGCGGCCCTGGTAAGCATTTTGTAGCTGGGTATCGCGATTGATATCAACGATGTAGGGCAATTCCATCGTGGCCAGCCACTGGTGGAAGGAAGACTGGCTCCATTGGCGTTCGCCGTACTGGGTGGTCAGAAAACGCTCGATAAACTTGCGGCCTTTCTTGTTTTCCAGATTCATTGCTGCACGGGGAAATTCGTACATCAATCGCGGGGCCATGGGTTTGCCGTCATTCATTGCCAATATCAGGCTGTCACTGTCGGCTGGAATCGCTTCGCCAGTGGTGGTTTCTACGACACCGTTTAATGTTCCTGCGCCCAGGTAAGGGATAATCTGCCCTGTGCGCAGACCGTTGGTCAGTGTTTGCAGAAGCTCCGAGCTTGCCATGTGGGATTCCTCTCTGTCGTCATTTTGGGTAAATCGTCTAAGCGTTACTGCGGCTGCTTCAATATTCACGCCAGAACGGCAGCTGCCGGTGACGGTTCTGCCCGTGCCCGCCCTTGCGTGCTTTCAGGCCGCCACAGGTGCCTTGCTGCAGGTTCTTGTCGCTATGTAGCAAATCAACCTTGACGCTATTTTTGGCGTAAAGACGACATTCGGATATTGCTACTTATATGGGCTTTTTATAGCCAGATATAAACGCTTCTATAAGACGTTAATAAAGCGCCAGCCAAAGATACAAAACCCGACAAATTGTTTGTTGGGTGTAGTACATCGCATGTGTTGTTGTCGTGATACATACCGGAAATCAACATTCTTTATTTATTAAAATCTTTTAAAAACAATGAGTTATGTATTTTTAGCAGAATGGCACGAGGTCTGCAGTATTGGAACTGTGAACAGGCAGCACAGGCTTTCGGTAAACGCCGGAAGTTACTGGTTTTTATCAGTAGTGCCAATGAAGCACGGTTGCCTGCCGCCCCGAACCCTTAAGGGTAAAGGTCCTCGCCCGGAAATTTACAGGAGATACAGACTATGGCTATGCGTCAATGCGCCATTTATGGCAAAGGCGGTATCGGTAAGTCCACTACCACTCAGAACCTGGTGGCTGCTCTGGCAGAAGCTGGCAAAAAAGTAATGATTGTTGGCTGCGATCCAAAAGCAGACTCCACTCGTTTGATCCTTCACTCCAAAGCTCAGAACACCATCATGGAGATGGCTGCTGAAGCGGGCACTGTGGAAGATCTGGAACTGGAAGACGTACTGAAAAGTGGTTACGGAGACATCCGTTGCGTTGAGTCCGGTGGTCCAGAGCCCGGTGTTGGTTGTGCCGGTCGCGGTGTCATCACAGCGATCAACTTCCTCGAAGAAGAAGGTGCTTACGAAGACGATCTGGACTTCGTGTTCTACGACGTACTGGGTGATGTTGTGTGTGGTGGTTTCGCCATGCCGATTCGTGAGAACAAAGCTCAGGAAATCTACATCGTTGTATCCGGTGAGATGATGGCTATGTATGCCGCCAACAACATCTGTAAGGGTATCGTGAAATACGCGAACTCTGGCAGCGTGCGTCTGGCTGGCCTGATTTGTAACAGCCGTAACACCGATAAAGAAGATGAGCTGATTGAAGGTCTGGCTGCTGCTATCGGCACTCAGATGATTCACTTCATCCCACGTGACAACGTGGTACAGCGCGCTGAAATCCGTCGTATGACTGTGATTGAGTACGATCCAACTGCCAAGCAGGCAGATGAGTACCGTGCTCTGGCCAACAAGATTATCGAGAACAAAAACCTCGTTATTCCTAACCCGGTCACCATGGATGAGCTGGAAGAATTGCTGATGCAATTCGGCATCATGGAAGAAGAAGACACCAGTGTTGTCGGCAAGACTGCTGCTGAGCTCGCAGCCGAAGCTTAAGCAGCTGGGCTGATCTGCCTCTCCGGAGTCAGTTGCCCATGCTCGGGATAGGACAGATTAGTCCTATCGGAACCCGTGTTGCGCAGGCATCCCCTCGCTTGCGCAACCCGGTCTGTTACCCGTTATTAACTTGAAGGAGGCTCACCATGGCCATGTCACGCGATGAAGTGGAATCGTTGATTCAAGAAGTGCTTGAGGTTTATCCAGAGAAAGCCAAAAAAGACCGCGCCAAGCACCTGACTCCAAACGATCCGACCCTCGAACAGTCCAAGAAGTGTATTACTTCCAACAAAAAATCCCTGCCAGGTGTAATGACCATTCGTGGTTGTGCCTACGCTGGCTCCAAGGGTGTGGTATGGGGTCCTATCAAGGACATGATCCATATTTCCCATGGCCCTGTTGGTTGTGGTCAATACAGCCGTGCTGGACGTCGTAACTACTACATCGGTACCACAGGGGTGAACACCTTTGTGACCATGAACTTTACCTCGGATTTCCAGGAAAAAGACATCGTATTCGGTGGCGACAAGAAGCTGTCCAAGCTGATTGACGAAATCGAAACCCTGTTCCCACTGAACAAGGGTATTACTATTCAGTCCGAGTGCCCAATCGGCCTGATCGGTGACGACATTGAAGCCGTTGCCAAGAAGAAAACGGCTGAACACGGCAAGACCGTTGTGCCGGTTCGTTGTGAAGGTTTCCGTGGCGTATCCCAGTCTCTGGGTCACCACATTGCCAACGATGCCGTACGTGACTGGGCATTAGGTGCCCGTGATGAAGACGACAGCTTTGACACTACACCATACGACGTTGCCATTATCGGTGACTACAACATCGGTGGTGACGCCTGGTCTTCCCGTATCCTTTTGGAAGAAATGGGTCTGCGCGTAGTCGCTCAATGGTCTGGTGACGGCACCATCTCTGAAATCGAGTTGACGCCAAAAGTGAAGCTGAATCTGGTTCACTGCTACCGCTCCATGAACTACATCTCTCGTCACATGGAAGAGAAGTACAAGATTCCCTGGATGGAATACAACTTCTTTGGCCCAACCAAGACTTGTGAGTCACTGCGCAAGATTGCGGCTCAGTTTGACGAAAGCATTCAGGCCAAGTGCGAAGAAGTGATCGCCAGATACCAGCCAGAATGGGAAGCGGTGATTGCCAAATTCCGTCCTCGTCTGGAAGGCAAGCGCGTCATGCTTTACATCGGTGGTTTGCGTCCACGTCACGTGATTGGCGCTTACGAAGACTTGGGTATGGAAGTGGTTGGTACTGGTTATGAATTTGGTCACAACGATGACTACGACCGTACCCTGAAAGAAATGGGTGACTCCACCCTGCTGTACGATGATGTGACCGGCTATGAATTCGAAGAATTCGTCAAGCGGGTACAGCCAGACCTGATCGGTTCCGGCATCAAGGAAAAATACATCTTCCAGAAAATGGGCGTGCCTTTCCGTCAAATGCACTCCTGGGATTATTCAGGCCCTTATCACGGCTTTGATGGCTTCGCTATCTTCGCCCGTGACATGGACATGACCCTGAACAACCCATGTTGGAAAATGCTGGCAGTGCCATGGAAGAAAACCGAAGCGGAAGACTCCGCTGTGGCAGCAACCGCCTGATATTCCCGATGCAAGAACGGGTGAGGGCGTGGTTGCCCTCATCTGAATCATCCCATTTACCCGCCAGACCACAGATTCGTGGCGCGGGAGGAGGACTCTTATGAGCCAGTCAGTAGACAACATCAAACCAAGCTATCCGCTGTTCCGTGACGATGATTACAAAGAGTCACTGCGTAACAAGAAAGCCAGCTTCGAAGAAGCACACAGCCAGGAAAAGATCGACGAAACCTTCATGTGGACGACCACTCAGGAGTATCAGGATCTGAACTTCCAGCGTGAAGCCCTGACGGTTAACCCAGCCAAGGCTTGTCAGCCACTGGGTGCAGTATTGTGTGCACTGGGTTTTGAAAAAACCATGCCTTACGTTCACGGTTCCCAGGGTTGCGTAGCGTACTTCCGTACCTACTTCAACCGTCACTTCAAAGAGCCGATTGCTTGTGTATCTGACTCCATGACAGAAGACGCAGCCGTATTTGGTGGTCAGCAAAACATGAAAGATGGTCTGGAAAACTGTAAGGCAACTTACAAACCAGACATGATTGCGGTATCCACCACCTGCATGGCAGAAGTGATCGGCGATGACCTTAACGCCTTTATCAACAACACCAAAAAGGAAGGTCATATTCCGCAGGAATACCCAACGCCTTACGCGCATACCCCATCATTTGTGGGTTCACACGTGACTGGCTGGGACAATATGTTTGAAGGTATTGCTCGCTACTTCACCCTGAACTTCATGGAAGACAAGGTGGTTGGCAGCAACGGTAAGCTGAACCTGGTACCAGGTTTTGAAACCTATCTGGGTAACTACCGTGTCATCAAGCGCATGATGAAAGAGATGGATGTCGATTTCACCATGCTGTCTGATCCTGACGAAGTACTGGATACTCCGGCTGATGGCCAGTTCCGCATGTACGCCGGTGGCACAACACAGGATGAAGTGAAGGATGCGCCAAACGCACTGAACACCATCATGCTGCAGCCTAACCAGCTGGTAAAAACCACCAAGTTCATCAAGGGCACCTGGAAGCACGACGTCCCTGCTCTGAAGATCCCTATGGGTCTGGGCTGGACCGACGAATTCCTGATGAAAGTCAGCGAAATCACCGGCAAGCCAATCGCGGCGGAACTGGAAAAAGAGCGTGGTCGCCTGGTCGACATGATGACCGACTCCCACACCTGGTTGCACGGCAAGAAGTTCGCACTTTGGGGTGATCCAGACTACGTCGAAGGCATGACCAAGTTCCTGTTGGAACTGGGTTGTGAACCGACTCATATTCTGGCTAACAACGGTAACAAGCGTTGGAAGAAAATGATGGATGCCATGCTGGCTACATACCCACAAGGTTCCGACTGTGAAGTTCACATCGGTAAAGACCTGTGGCACATGCGCTCACTGGTATTCACCAACCAGCCAGACTTCATGATTGGTAACAGCTACGGCAAGTTTATCCAGCGTGACACCCTGTACAAGGGCAAAGAGTTCGAAGTTCCACTGATCCGCCTGGGCTTCCCGATCTTTGACCGTCACCACCTGCATCGCCAGACTACCCTGGGCTACGAAGGTGCCATGCAGATGCTGACCACCATCGTCAACGCAGTGCTGGAACGTCTGGATGATGATACTCGCGGCATGCAGACCACTGACTATAACTACGATTTGATTCGCTAAGAATCACACTGGGTGTGGCTGGCATCATCATCAGAGCAGCGTTGGAATTGGCTCTGATGTCAACCACCACTCCCCGTGTTTAACGTTGTAAACGACGTAGTAGTGTCGCTTCCCGGTTCAGGCCGGGGTCTGAAAAGCCGCGAGAAATCTGATTTTTCGTGGCTTTTCTGCATACCCATTTAGTCAGATCCAACTCGATAGAGGGTAGTCTCATGCCAAACGTAATGCTGCGCGAAAATGACAAGGGTGAGCTGACCCTGTATGTACCCAAAAAAGACCAGGAAGACATTGTCGCTTCCATCGAATTTGATACTGCCGATACCTGGGGGGGTGAGCTGACCCTGGGTGATGGCTCCAGCTATATCATTGACACCTTGCCCGGTAAGCCGGATTTGCCCCTGACCATTCGGGCAAAACGCGGCGCGGAGGCTTGAGGTGGCCGCGGCGTCTGGGTTGAACGACCACGTTGCGCTGCGGATTGGTATGGCGTCGAGGTTGTTGCCCGATATAGCTCTGGCAGAGTGGATGGAGATTCTGATCCGGGCAGTGGGGTTGCCTTTAACGCCACAACGGCTCGGGCGTTTACGTCTGAATCGTCTGCGTCAGTCGGGCCGGGGAGCACTGAAACCGGTCAGCGATGACACCCTGCGTCAGGTCATTGCCCTGCTGCGCGGGCAGGGAGTGGATATGCGCCAGTCGGTGCCAACGCCACAAGCCTACGACGAAGGTGATATGCCAGGTTCTGTGCGTATTGCCTGCGCTTCCAATCGGGGTGATCGGGTTGATGGCCCGTTTGGCACCTGTGAGCGGTTTCTGGTGTATCAGGTATCGGCACAGGAAATACGCCTGATTGATGTGCGTGAAGTGCCAGATACAAGAACGCTCGCAGACCAGTTTGAAGGCGACAAACACAGCGCCAGAGCGGGTCTGATTCGCGACTGTCACGTCCTCTGCGCACTGACCATTGGTGGCATTGCCAGTGCCAAAGTGGTGAATGCCGGTTTACACCCGGTCAAGTCAGGATCGCCACGCGCTGCGACTGCCATGATGGCTGAGTTCCAACGGGTGCTGGATCAAACACCACCACCCTGGTTGTTAAAAATTATGGAAGCGTCCGCACGGGCGACCTGGGCCAGACAGCAGGAGTGTTTATCATGAGTAATCGCCATCAACTGCAAGTTATTTTTGACTATGTCGAACAACAGGGCCTGAGTGAACAAACCCTGCTTGAACTGCGTGAGCAGTACAAAGGCATGCACTTTACCTGGTGCTTTGATGACGACATCAACTTCCCGTATCCCTACCTTGAAAGACCGGGGTTTAACGTGTTTCTGGTGGATTCCCGTGATCATTGCTCGACCCTGACCCGCGATGTTGAAGTTGCTTCCGGGGTTGTATTTGCCGAAATTATTGACGACTAGCGGAGACAGCATGAATTCTGATACCGAGAATCTCACTCCGATTGGCGACTGCCGTCGCTGCCGTTACCGTGCCAATCTGTTACTGGCTGGTCGCTGCATCCCCGGTGATGCCTGTATCGCGGTCGACAGCGGGCGGCAAATGGATCGCTTTTTGCGTTTCAACCCGGAACTGGCACGTCATTACCTGGCCGATGCCTTTTGGGAACGCCGCGCCATTGCGGTTCGTTATTCCCCGCTGGAAGATCTCGGCAGACTGGTCACCGACTCTGACGAAGCTGTACGTCGTGCTGTTGCCTACCGCTTGCCACGGGAGCAGCTGCACGCGCTGATGAATGATGAAGATCGCGAAGTACGGATCACAGTGGCGGATCGTCTGCCCCTGGAACAGCTGGAAAAAATGGCCGTCGACCGTGACTATCTGGTGCGGGCCTACGTGGTGCAGCGGCTGCCGGAAGGACGTCTGTTCCGCTTTATGCGGGATGAAGATCGCCAGGTACGCAAAATGGTGGCCAAACGCCTGCCAGAAGAAAGTCTGGTAATGATGGCCCACGACCCGGAACCAGAAGTGCGTCGTATTGTGGCTTCCCGCTTACATGGGCCGGATGTGGTGGTGCTGCTTGATGACCCGGACTGGACGGTACGGCTGGAAGCAGTAGCCAACGCCCCGCTGGATACCTTGCACCCGGTACTGCAAGACGAAGACAACGAAGTACGAGAGGCAGCCGCAGCGCGGCTGAAAGCCAGTGTCTGAGTCTGGGCCGCTGTTGTTGCATGCCTCACATCAGGGCTGGCGGGTGGCAGTCGCCAGCAAGGATGGCGTGTCGATCAACCAGCATTTTGGCCATGCACAAACCTTTGTGGTGTATCAGTTGACGGCAGACGGCATTGAGTCACTCGAACAACGAGAGGTGAGTCTGTATTGCCACGGCCACAGTGCAGATCACGCCGCCATGGCCGATATCCTGACCACTATTCAGGACTGTGACGCTGTTTTGGTCGCTCGGGTTGGTGATGGTCCTGCCGACAAACTCCGTGCTATCGGCGTCGAACCTGTTGATGACTACGCTTACCTTGGTATTGACGAATCGCTGCAAGCCTACCGGGATCTTTGCCTGCAGCAGAATCAGGAGGGTTGTCATGGGCATGCTCGCTGATTCAGGCTCGTCTGCCGCAATCACTGCGGAAGCACTGGTACGAGTCTGGGTGATTAACCACCCGCTGACACCGGAACAGGTGGACTGTGCCACCACTGTGATGCTGAAAGTACTCGATGGTAAATGCAAAATGCCGCGTCACGAAAAAGTCCGCATGACCTGGCTTTATGATGCTGTCAAACATCAGCCAGGGGAGTTACTGGGCAGTGATACTCACCAGCTGATTGTTCGCGCCCGTCATTGCCTGTATCTGGCAAACATGCAGGCGCAGGCATCAGAACTGCCTCGGGAAACCCTCGCCGAGCTGGATCCGGCGCTGACTCTTGAAGTCTACGAGCGGCGCTTGCTGGCAGAAACCCGGCTGTCGCGCCCGGTAATGAAAGAATTCAAAGGCTGGATTCGGCAACAGGGGCTACTGCCTGAAAAACGCGCCAGCCAGTCCAATGCATCAGCCGATGCCGCCTGACCCGGAGTCTGATTGACCATGCTGGTACGAGAATTATTTAACGACGCTCCCCTGAGTCCTGATGGTCTGGTCTCACTTGACGTCCAGCGGCTATTACGTGAACCGATCGATATTGCCCGCGACTGGCACCGTGCTGAACGGCTGTTACAACAAGTGGCAGAACATCTGCCAGAACAGTTGGAAGTACAGATCGCGCTCTACAAAATGTACGCCTACGCCAACTGTTTTGATGCCTCGCGACAACTGATTGAACAGGTGTTGCAACGGGCTGCTCAACAAGCCGGTTTTCAGCCAGACTGGCGTTTGCTGACCTCGGCATCAACACCGTTTGATACCCTGCTGGCCAACGGTATTCATGGCCCGGTACGGTTGTATCTGTACAGCATGAAAGCCCTTGGTTTTGTCTCGCTGAGAGCCGGGAATATTGCCTTGGCTGAGCAGGTGTTAGCCAAGCTGTTGGCACTTGATCCCAGTGATGAAGTAGGTGGCAGTGTGGTGTACCAGATGGCCCTCAGTCTGACGGATGATGACAGTTAATGACAAGCCGCCCAATCCCTGTCCCTCTGACCTTGGGACATACCGATATTGATGGTGATCACCAAGAGTTTACCGAATGGCTAGCCCGGTTGGAGGCCGCTTCAGGCGCCGAATTTATCCAGCAATTTGGCCAACTGACCGATCACCTGAGCCATCACTTTGAACGTGAAAATACCCTGATGGTGCAATCGAGCTACCCTGCCTGCACTGAACACCGGGGTGAACATAACCGGGTACTGGGCGAAATGACCAATTTCCGTGCCCGTGTCGAAAGTGGCCGTGTCAGCTTTGGTCGCGCCTACGTTCTGGAACAACTACCCGGCTGGTTCGATCTCCACGTAACCACTATGGATGCCGCACTGGTGGAGCACCTGAAACGGAGCCAGGTATGACAAAAAACATCACCCTTGCCGGGTCAAACCCGGAGATAACCAGCAGCCACTATTTACTCCAGCTCGAAGGCAAGCTGCGCGCCATCATCGAGCTGAAGCCCACCTCGGAGTCAGACAATTGGTTGTTGTTTGTGCATATGTCGTACGATGGTGATACCGCTGGTACAACCAGTTTTAACCTCTACGGCTACAGTCGTGACGAAGCGGAAACACTGGCCGCCAACCTGAAAGACAATGCTTTTCTGATGAAAGAAATAGACGATTATCTGTGGGGCGAAAGCGACTGATCGGTTCCACGTTTGGCTGTTCACACGTTTGACTGTTCAATGGGCGGTGCTGTTTTACAAGGGCCGTCATATAACACAGTTTACAACAGTGCTGCCGACTTCACTTGTGCCCAGAGTGTTTGGCCGGGTGTCAGCCCCAGGTGCACCACCGAACGGCGAGTCATGCGTGACAGCAGCCGGGTCTCGCCGACCTTGACCCGTACCAGCGCCAGTGCATCGTGGTCGCCGTTACTGAGGGCTTCGACAGTACAGGGCAAGGCATTCACAATGCTGGTGTCGTCGTGGCGGTTGAGTGACAGACTGACGTCGCGAGCCAGAATACGCACCCGTACGGGCTGGTCGATGGCGTTGCCAGTGCGGTTGGTCAGGCTGTCGGGAGCATCTTTCCGACAGGCCGGATCGCTGATCCAGATCGAACCATCGTCTTCGTCCTGTGGCTGATTGGCAAAGCCGATACGTACCAGTTGCCAGTGGCTGTCGCGTTCGCGGATGTGACCTTGCAACACTACGCTGGCATCTTCTCCCTGTTGCAATGGGAAATCGAGCCGGGTGAGGGTGTCGTTCAGGGTTCCGCTGGCGACGACCAGGCCATCCTTGAGAGCAACCAGATAATCGGCCAGTCGGGCGACTTCCGCAGGGGAGTGGGTAACGTACACAATCGGCACATCAAGATGGTTTTTCAGCCGTTCCAGCCAGGGTAAAATTTCCTGTTTGCGCTGTTCATCCAGTGACGCCAGTGGTTCGTCCATCAATAACAAGCGCGGTTTGCTGAGCAAGGCGCGAGCGATGGCAACCCGTTGGCGCTCGCCACCGGAAAGCTGATGTGGGTAGCGCTTCAGCGTGTGCTGAATACCGAGCAGCTCTGTCACCTGTTCGAGGTCGTCCGCTTCAACCGGGCCTCGGGCCCGCTGGATGGCAAACTGAAGGTTACCTGCTGCGGTCAGGTGATCAAACAGGCTGGATTCCTGGAATACATAGGCCAGCGCCCGTTGCCAGGTCGGCACAGAACGGTGCTTGTCTTGCCAGCACTGACCCTGAAACACCAGTTCGCCGCTGGCGCGTTCAAGCCCGGCAATGTAGCGCAGCAGTGTAGTTTTGCCAGAACCTGAGTGTCCAAATAAAACACTGACGCCACGACCGGGCAGAGCGAGATCGACGTCAAGGGTAAAGCCTGGTCGTTGCAGGTAACAGCGTACCAACAGCTCAGGGTGTTCGCCCTGGGGATGACGACTGGCCGTTGCTAACGTTGTTTTTTTAAGTGGGTTCATGTTCATAGCAGCGGTTTGGCTCCCTGGTCACGTCGAAAACCATACAACAGCAGCAACACCACAAAAGAAAAGACCACCATACCGGCGGCCAGGGTGTGAGCGCGGCCGTAGTCGAGCGCTTCAACATGGTTGTAGATCTGCACTGAAATGACCTGGGTGACGCCGGGGATATTACCGCCGATCATCAGTACCACGCCAAATTCACCAATCGTATGGGCAAACCCCAATACCGCTGCGGTGTAAAAACCGGGGCGAGCCAGCGGCAGTATAACGTGGAAAAAAGTATCCCATGGCCCAGCGCCCAGCGTCGCAGCGGCTTCCCGTGGACGATCACCGAGCGCTTCGAGAGCGTTCTGGATCGGTTGTACCACAAAGGGCAAGGAGTAAAACACCGAGGCCACCACCAGTCCGGCAAAGGTGAACGGCAAGGTTCCGAGGCCGAGACTCTGGGTCAGCTGGCCAATCAGTCCATGTGGCCCCATGGTGAGCAGCAGATAAAACCCCAATACACTGGGAGGCAACACCAGCGGCAGAGCGACCAGCGCACTCACGGGTCCCCGTAACGGGTGACGGGTATGCGCCAGCCACCAGGCAATCGGGGTGGCCAGCAGCAACAGAATCAGGGTCACCAGCGTTGCCAGTTTGATGGTGAGCCAAACAGCGGTGAGGTCTGCACTGGAAATATCCATTCGAACCGTGCTCTCCGGGCGGGTTATGCGGGTAACTATGCGGGTAACTGGGAGCCTGTCGGACTCAGGCGCTAGTCTCACCTGTTTTGGCGCGTTTGAGCAAACGCAGACAGTCAATATTGCTGGCCAGGTCGAGGGCGGTGAAGCCATCGAGGGTTTCGGCACGGGTATCGGCCCCCTTGTCGAGTAGCCAGGCGACCCAGGGGGTTTTACCACTGGAGGCAGCATACATCAGCACGCTGGCGCCATTGTCATTAAGATTATCGAGATCGATCCCCAGGGTTAGCAGCAGCTCGGCAATGGCATAGTCATCGGCAACAACCGCAGCCCAGAGGGCATTGGTACCATCCATATTGCGATAGTTGAGGGCGTTCGTGGCGATGGCGTCCGGCATGGTGGCGAGGTCGGAAACCACATCAAATCGGCCCTGACGACTGGCGAGAATCAGTGGCGTGTCGTGGTAACGGCCTGGCTTGTCGAGGCGTTGCGGGTCGAAGCCATGCTCGACCATCCAGCTGATGGTGACGGGCTGCAGCGTAACGGGTTCGAGAGTGACGGGCATGGGGCAACTCCTGTAGGTCCTGGCGGTGCCAGACAACGGTATGGCAAAACTCTTGCTCTGCACAGGATATTCCAGTGAAAACGCTCAGCGCTCAAACGGTGGGTTCTGGCGCTTGTTATAGCAGGCAAGCCGCTGTTTTCAAGGGAAAACCACATCCGGTGCGGGTAATGGACAAGGTCTGTTATCCGACTGATTCTTCGGTAATTGTCGTAAATACGACACGACAAAGCCGACAACGACAGGAGCTGCAACATGACTCAATTGCAAAAAGGCGACGCCGTCTTTGCCACCGTTACCATCACCAACGATGGCTCTGTACCCAGTGCACCGGAAAGCCATGTCTTTGCCGAACCGGGCACTATGGGAATGCTGGTTAATACTGGTCATCTGGAAGAAGATCCTGAGCAGGAAATGTTGCTGGTGTGTTTTCCGGACGATGCGGGGAATCCGATTCATCTGGTGACCTGCTTCCCGGATGAAATCAGCGCCGAGCCACCCACTAGTCATTGAGCGATCCCGTATGTTAATCAGGGAATACCACCAACGCACCCGTCATCTGCCGGATGCTTACGCTGCCGGGCCGGAAAGTATCGACTGGGATGCTCAGCCCGATCCGTTCCGGCGTTACGACGGCGCCCGGCTGACCAGTTTGCCATTGGCTGCCTCGGAGTTGATTCTTGACCCCAACAGCCGGCGCTGGGAACAGCTGTGGCAACCGCAACCAGCGGCTAGCCCGCCCGTGGTCATCCCTGATCTGGCGCAACTGGGCTTGTTACTTGAATTGTCGCTGGCCTTGTCGGCCTGGAAGCAGTTCGGCAGCGCCAAATGGTCGCTGCGGGTAAACCCGTCCAGCGGCAACCTGCACCCGACAGAATGTTATCTGGTGGCTTGTTCGATTGCGGGGTTGGAAGACGGTGTTTATCACTATCGCCCGGATCAGCATGCACTGGAGTTGCGTTGCCCGCTGGATGCGGTCACCGGGTCTGCAACGCCGCTGCTGTATCTGGGATTAAGTTCGGTGCACTGGCGCGAAGCCTGGAAATACGGCGAACGTGGCTATCGCTACTGTCAGCTTGATGTCGGTCATGCGCTGGCGGCGGTCAGCTTTGCGGCTTCGACACTGGGCTGGGCGAGTCGCCAGATTCGCCCAGTGGCGCTGCCAGACAGCTCTCTGGCGAGCTTGCTGGGGTTGGATCGCCCGCAGGATCTGCAACAAGCGGATGGCTCGGTGGCAGAAGCGGAACATCCTGATTGTATGCTGAATTTGCTCGCCAGCGATCAGACTGATACTGCTTCAATGGCTGCGTCACACCGGTGGTTGGAGAAAATACGGGAGCATGTACAACAAGGGGCGTGGTCTGGCCACGCCAATGTGCTCGACAAACGCCACTTTTATCAATGGCCGGTGATCGACGACGTCGCCAAAGCTGCCAGTATTTCCACTGCAGCCATCCAGGTGGTCGAGCCGCTAATGCCGCCAGCATCCGCAAGCTGGTCGGTGCCGATCTGTGCCAGTGGCCAACGTGCGGTCGAACCGGCAGCGCGGCTGATTCGGCAGCGTCGTTCGGCACAGGCATTTGATCCTGCCGGGGGCATGGCGCTGGCCGATTTCTACACCTTGCTGGATCACTGTCTGCCACGGTCTGACTACAGCCCATGGAACACCTTGCCGTTTGCCACTGGCGTACAGCTGATGCTGTTTGTGCACAAGGTGGAAGGATTACCTTCCGGCCTGTATTGCCTGCAGCGCGACAGTAATGTAGCGCTGCCGGATATGCGGGGACAATTACGGGCAGAATTTCAGTGGCAAGAAGTCGATTCGGCACCGCCGCATCTGTCGTTCTATCGCTTGTTAGCTGCCGGGACACGCCGTACGGCGATGCGCCTCAGTTGCCAACAAGCCATCGCTGGAGAAAGCGCTTTCAGCCTCGCCATGATGGCAGACTGCAAAAAACTGGAAACCGAACCCTGGAGCTACCGCCATCTTTACTGGCAAGCCGGTGCTATCGGACAGGTATTATATCTGGAAGCGGAAGCGGCTGGATTACGCGGCACCGGGATTGGTTGTTACTACGATGACATGGTGCATAACCTGTTTGGCCTGCAAAACGACCAGTGGCAAGTGCTGTATCACTTTACGGTGGGATTGCCGGTGATTGATCATCGTATTACCAGCTGGGCAGCGTACAGCAAAACGTAGGGATGGGGCTCTGTCCCCATCCCTGGGCTGGCTACTCGAAGTTCCAGCCAACAGAGATATACGCGGCTGCAGCGTATAGGGTGTTTTCCGGCAGGGTGACAGAATCCAGTGCGTTGGACCATTCCTGAATCTTGTCACGATGACTGTACAGACCAGTAATCAGCAACATGGTACTCAGTTGCTGGCTGAACTGATAACCAACCCCCAGTTTGCCAGTGACATCCAGACCGCCACCGAAGGTGCGTTCAAGTGAGCCATTGTGGCTGCTGTTGAGGATTTTTTCGTAGATTGGTGTGCCAACTTCCAGAGAAAACTGGTAACGCATGCCACTGGATTGTTTCATGAAATAACTGTCGTAGGCGATGCCAATCATGGCGCCAAAATTACTGGCATCCTCAAATACAACGGTCTGGTTGGTTTCCGGGTCGTTGCGGATAAGATCAAAATAATCGGCTTCGTTGGAGATATCATCGAATTGATCGATGTATTGCTGCACCACGTCCATCATCGCCGGGTTGTTGGTAATGTAATCCTTGATCGTGGCGTTGTAGGCGTCGTTGGCGTTGCCGGTGGTCCAGTCAAAACGAGAGAAGGCGGTTTTCTGGTAGTGCATCCCGGCTGAGGCGTACCAGCCGTTCTGTAAGTGGTAGGACATCATCATGTCCAGAGTCTGGAAACTCAGTGACGTGGTGTTTTGCTGCACGTAACCGTCTTCGCCTTTCAGTTCCCAGTCTTCTCGATCTTCAAAGCTCAGTAGTGTCGAAGATGAGATGATGGAAAAACCGAGAGTGTTATTCACTGCCGTATAACCACCGGAACGCTGCACAAAGTTGACCGTCTCGAAAGTCGACTTCATGTTGACACCGTAGTAGTTGTTCAACTTTTCGCTGTAGTTAATGTATTGCATGCCAGCAGCACCAAAAACACTGAAGGAACGGTTTTCATATTCTGCCAGGGCCGACATGGAAGCAGTAGCAACCGCAACGGCCATCAGGGTTTGGGAAAGATACTTCGAACGCTGTGAACTCATGTGTAGCTTCCTGCAGACGGATGTGACAGAACTATACAAAAACCGTCTGGTCGAAAGAAGCGTTTGTCTGAAAATTAGTCATTTGGGCTAGACGTGAGGCATTGGTTCAATCGGGTCAATCAAACGGAATCAATCAAACGACGAGCGCATCGCCGCCAGCGACTGCTGGTCCGCCTTGAAGCGGATTTTCAGAAAGACACCCTGGGCAGTGTAGTTAGCCGCCGAAAAATCACTGTCGATAAAGCCGGAAAAGTTATAGCCCACACCCAGCCAGACGTTGGTTTTGGGAATCCAGCCTAGCGAGAAACCGGTGCCATGTTCCGACTGGCCAGCTTCATAGCTGTGCAGGCGGCGGCCATGGGCACCAACGTCCCAGCGGTCGGTCAGGTGGTGACGCCATTCTCCAGCCATATAGTCGATCGAAGCCGCGTAGTCGTCGCCATCGTATTGACTCAGCACCCGTTTCAATCCGTACTGCCCGGCAAGCTGATCGCGACTGGTGAACATCCAGTTAGCATGAATGTTGTTAATCAGCTTGCGAGTGCGATCGGGTGTGTGGTTACCGCCATCCGCAGTCTGCAGCCAGCGCGTTTGCCACAAGGCGGCATAGCGAGCCTGTTGCGGGCGCAGTGCCAAGTCAAACATGGCATCCAGTTGTTGACTGTAAATGCTGCCTGCCATGGAGCGGAAGAAGTCCAGACTGGCACCGGTAGACAAGGTGTCACTGATCGGGTGGTAAAGCGCGGAGGAAACGACCCATTTGTCGGTTTCTCGGCCGTCTCGGTATTCCAGCCGGTTGTTCCACTGCCAGGGTTGGGTGTTGTAGCTCACCCCGGTACGCAGCGCGTAATAGTCTTCGGTCTGGTCGGCGCTTTCGGCTGGCTGGTTGGCTTCAATGTTACGAGCTTGATCGAATCCCAGACTGGCGGTCCAGCGTTCATCAATAATAAATTCTTGACTCAGTCCCGACAGCGCCATGAGCTGATAGGCGTCATCCTGTCGAACTTGCTCAACACTCTGCTCAGCAATGGCACCTCGCCATGGGCTGGTACGCACACCCAGTCCAATGCGTTGCGAGGCTTCACGGGCAAAGCCCGTTTCCATTGTACTGAACACGGAGGTTTTATTGGTCAACTTGTAGTCTGCCGAGAAGATCAGCTGATCCTGAGCTTCACTGCGACGGGTATAATTGGCCAGTACGGTGGCGTTGGTGGTCAGCCGTTCTTCAAAGAAGGTGCTGGAGATACCCGCCGATAGCTGATCGGCAAACACGGTGTCTGTTTCACTCTCTGCCTGGGCGTTAATGACCCCGAAAGTGAGGCGGTTACTGTCATCTATCGCGCGGGTCCAGTCGCCCTGGCCCTGATAGGTATCGAGGCCGGTAGACAGTTCATGGTGGTGGAAGGCTGTCAGCGACAGCTGATCCCTGTCACCAATAAACCAGGTGCCTTCAATGCCTTCCTTGCGTGAGTCATTTTCGCTGTCTTCGTTGTCATCAACACCATAACGTTCGCCCTGGCGGCGGATATAGGCGCGGGTCTGCAGGTTTTCGCTGCGATGAGTGACATCGAGCAGATAGGCGTTGCCACTGAATTCACCTGCAATGGTTTTTTTGCTGCTTTGGCCAACTTCACCGGTGATTTCGGTGTTACCTAGCTTGAGTGTGGTATCGACAGCGGTCAGTTGGCCTTCATGGTCGGGCTGGTTGACGTTCACTGCGGATACGCCAGCCTTGAGTTGGCGATCAAAAAATTTAACTCCGGCACGACCACCGGCCACGTAACCCAGTTGTTGATCATCGACTTCGTATTCGGCCACGATATAGCGAGGGTTAAATGCATCATCGGTGGCCCGAATTGCCTGTTTGAAATAAATGGTGCCGTCTTCGTAATCGATGACGTAGTCATAGTCACGCAGCAGAGGTTCGGTGCTAATCACCAACTCGCTACGGTAGCGGTCATGGACTTCCAGAGTCAGCGATTCGCTGCTTTTTACCAGGTTTTTGCGGCTCAACCGGTATAGGCCCGAGGTGCCATCACCTTGGATTTCGTCACGGATAAAACCGTTGTCGGTTTGTGATACAAACGCTGTCGCTTCGACATTTTCACCTTGGTAGGCGGTTTGCAGGCCGGTCATGCGGCGGCTGTATTGGCCTAGTTCAGTCTGGTCGAGGTCGGTGTCGATATCACCAAACATGGTATAGAAGCGGTTACGCTCCAGGCGTACATAAAGTTTGCGGCCGGAGCTGGCATCGAGCTGTTGGTTGCTGGCGTCGCCGTAGAGGGTGTAGTACTCGTCGGCGTTAATCAGCTGCGAGAAGGCTTCTGCCTGGGGTTTACCACTGTCATAGGCAGCCGTCAGCAGCCACTCGCCCGAGACTCGGCCCTGGCTGTAAAAGGCGACTCGGCCATCATGGTAAATGTTGTTATCAACGCCAGTGGCGTTGAGTCCTGCGGCGTCGCCGGAGGTTGAATTAAAACCAACGGTCATGTCGCCCAGCCCGACCAGAATCCATTCGCGTGGTTCCGGTTTCAGCCAGGCGCGGATTTCTTCACTCTGGCCGTCGGCGTGGTTAAACACCAGTACGGCTTCACCGGAGCGGTTGGTGGGGGCCAGCGTAATACGAACCACACCATCCTGGCCCACTTGATAGAAGTTCTGCGAGCTTTCATTCAGCGGGCTGGATTCGGTTTCGCTCTGTTCGGAGTAGAGGGTGTAGGGTGATTCAACGGCGGTGCTGATTTGCAGGTTGGTGTGCAGCGGGTAGCCATCGCGGTCGGTCAGGCGTACCGCAATCACCGGTGTGGTAATCCCGTCGGCCACCAGGGTGCTGAGTTCTGGCTCCAGTCTGGCGTTGGCGGACTGTTCTGACAGTTGAACGCGGGCATCAATGGTTTCCAGCCGCTCTCCATTCTTGTTCAGGACATCGACCGAGAAGCGGTTGGCACCGGTATTAATGCTGATGCCTTTCCAGGTGGTGACCATCAGGTTTCGTGCGCGACTGCGGAAAACCCCTTCGAGGTTGAGCATGGAGACTGGCTCGCCATTCAGTTTCAGCTTGATGAGCTGATCTCTGGTGTGGCGAATGGCAATGTTGACGGCAGAAATAGAGGCACTGCGATCCAGTTGTGGCCATACCCATCCGGCTGTTTCTGGTTGGCTGGCAAACCAGTTTTCATCGAAGGATGGCATCTTCTCTTGCTCGGAAAATTCATTCTGATCCAGGTCAACCGTTTTGCGATGACGCTTGATTCTCAGTGAGTCGAGACTGGCTTGTATTTTCTCGGATTCAATTTGAGCACCGACGGATTCCAGTTGGACGTTCGCTTCTGCGGCCAGCAGGTTGACTTCGACTCGCCGGTTTTTGGCCCGGCCCTCGGTGGTGGTATTCGTCGCAATCGGGTCGACTTGGCCACGGCCTTCCGCCTTGATCTGGTCATCGGTCAGCTTCAGCTTGTCTTTAATATAGTCTGCCACGGCATCGGCACGGGCTTCTGACAGGGCCTGGTTATCAGGAAAAATATGACGGCTGCGGGGGGCGATGCGGGTGCGGTCGGTGTGGCCGACCACTTCCAGCTGGATGTTTTTCAGATCCAGCAGACGGTTGACCACGCCATCCAGGGTCATCTGGTCGTTGTCAGACAGCTCGGCAAAGAAAACTTCAAACTTGGGTTGCTCTGGTTGTTCCAGCACTCCCTGCGGTGGCGGAATACGCAGTTTAGCCAGTGTCGTGACTGGTGTGATTTTCAGGTTTTTTTGCTCACCGACTTCAAACAGGGTAACGGCTTTGGTGGTCAGGTCACCGGCTACTGCCTGGTCGGTCACAACGCCGTTAAAGGTGATGAGCTGTTGCCACTGTTCTGGCTTGTCGCCCAGATCGAATACCAGCGTGCCCGTGTAATTTTTTGGGTCTGCACTGGGGTATGAATCGACTTGGCTGCTGCCCGGCACATAGGCAACGCCTGCTGGCAAGGAGATCATGCTGCGGACATTCTGTATCGCCAAGCCTTCACCGTTCAGGGTAAAGGCGTAGGACAGCAACTCGCTGACTGGTGAGTGATACTCTGCCAATGTTGTGCGTTCTGATGCGCTCATTGGCACCAGGGTTTGCAGCAGTTTCTGGCTGACTTCACCCGATGGCGGTATTTTCGGTTTGAGGGTGTAATCAACCCGCCACAGGGAACCTGGCTGTAAATCGACAAACTGGCTGAAATCCCGGCCAGCATGAAAACCGAGGTTGTCACAGGCCTGTAATTCCAGGTTGCCGGGCAGGGTGATGGTATCCAGCTGGACGACGTGGCTGCCTGGGCGAACATGTTCAATGTGCCATTCACCGTTTTCGTCGGTGACAACGTAGGTGCCGTCTTCCATGAACAGACGCACGTCAGCGACGCCAATCTGTTCGGTGGTGTTGTCACAGTCGCCGATATAAACCCGGCCAAACAGGCGCGCATAGTCACGATAAAAATCGTCGTTCACTTTGACGCGAGCCGTTGCCTCATTGGTACTTAAAACGTCGTCGATAAGGTTGACGGTATTCACCAGCGAGCCTTTGGCGTTGGCCGCTACCTGAGTCACGTAGCTGAGGCTGGCGGATGAGTTGGCGGCAACGTCCGGGATGCTGAATCGCAGGGTACGGCCGTTACGGCTGATGTCTGGATCGGCAAGTTTCTCTCCAGCGAAATAGGCCGAGCCTGGCTGGTATGTCAGCCCCACGGGTAATTGATCGGACAGTTGGCCATCGCTCAGGGCAACATCTGCAAGTGTTAAGGTGACGCTGTATTTGATGAAGTCACCAATGGCGGCTGACGTGACATTGGCCGATTTTTTCAACAGTACGCCGGTGTCGAGGCGATCGGCGGGAACGTCGGTAACAAAGAGATGACTGCTCACGGTAAACGCGCCACCACGGGAAATGGCGTTGATAAGAAAGCCACCATCCAGCGCCGCAATGGCCGCATTGCTGGTGGCGGACGGAATCTGGTAATTGGTGGGAGTTTTAAATTCCAGTCGATATTCACCGTTTGGCAAATACGGGAAGCGGAAACTGCCATCCGGAAAGCTGACGTTGGTCGCCATGGTGTCTGCCGCACTAATGCTGGCGGTTGGGCCAGTGGTCAGTGTGGCAGTGTACGGGGTAATGCCATCGTCATCGTACACCGTGGCGGGTAGACCGGTGCTGTTGTCGATGAGAGTAACCTGAATACCGTTCAGTAGTTCGCCGGTGCTGGCGTCGAATACCCGGCTGTAGGGATCAAAGGTGCCGGTATCCTTGACGGTATCGGTTGCGTCGGTCGAGTCGATATACGACGCGGTAATACCCGAGTTGGTGGATACCGACAGTGCGCAGTTATAGCTGACGACACGGTCGTCTGCGCTCACGGTATTGATCACACCGTAGAAAATGCCGCTGTTGATATCGGATTCACTCAAGCGCAGGGTTTCGTAATCGCTGCCCTCGTTGTTGGAAAGGGTAACCGTAATCTGGTCAATCCGTACCGGGTTAAGATTTTTGTCCTGATCTTCCACTCGCACCAGTAAGGGTTCGCCGACCTTGAAACCATATTCCAGCGCACTGATACCGTAATCGCCAGGTAGATTCTGGGTGCTACCTGAGAGATCGGTGAAGTGGTTGTTGGCGGTAAAGTTACCTGTACTATCGGCACATTCTGAAGCGGAAATCGCAACCTGTTCAGAGCCGCTTGCCCCACTGAAGTGAAGTAAATCCAGAGTTGCGCTGGTGGCTGCAGGGGCAAAACTGATACTGCCAGTGGTAAAGGTCGCTGATGCTGATTGGCGCATGGACGTTTGGCCAACCTGGTAATTGGCACTGGCATGGTTGGTAATTTCAGTATTGGCGGGTGTTACTGCATGGCTCCACCCACTAATACCAATCACCAATAACGCTACTCCCGGGCGCAGGTATGGACGCGTCAGCACCCGGGGCATAACCCCGTGTGCTGAGCGGCCATAACGCATGTTCAACCCAGGAAAGTGAGGCATGCGTTACTGGATGGTGACTTCAAACTTAACCACCGCGATGTCGTCGGCTTCCATCTGCAAACCGGTACCCAGATCAACCGTGACGGTATCAATCGGGCTTGCACCTGAGCTGTCGGTCGCGACTTCACCTTCGTCCGTATCCACTGCTGGCGTCAGAGTGGTCGGCGTGGTTGTTCCGGCGCTGTTATCGGTGAAGTCGAGAGTGAACAGATCGGTGCCGTTAATCGCATCACCAAAGCGCAGGCTCGATACCAGCGTATCCGCAATCACAGCGTTGGTCGCAGTACCTCGGCCGGTATTGGTCAGTGTCAGGGTATAGGTGACGACCGCCCCCGGGATGAACTTCGGATTGGTGGTACCGTTGATTGGGTCTTCAGAAATGGCCTGGGTTTTCACCAGTTCCAGTATCGGGAAGGTCAGTTCGAGGGCATCGGTAGTGGTTTCTTCGTTCTTGGCACTATCGGCGATATCTGCATGAACGATATCGACAGCACCAACGCTGTCTGCGGCCGTTGTTTCGGTGGTGATATCGGTTTGAACGCTGCTGATCAGGGCATTACGACCCGAGACGGTCGTCTCCAGACCAAGGATGTCGGCGTCAGTACCTTCAAAGCCGATATCGGTCGCGGTGACATAGATATAGGTAATATCGTCTGTTGCGTTTGTTGCGCCATCGGCCAATGTGGTGGTGGTCAGCTGGGAAGTGACCAGAGTACCGGTAATCTCGGTATCTGCTCCGGTATCCAGAATCGCATCATCCGACTCATAGTATTTAACTGCGGTCAGGGCGTTGTCTATGGTATCAGCTACCGGGTTAGTGGCCGGATCACCACCTGTAACCGCCACCGTGCCAGCGGTTGCCATCTGATCAATAGCAGCCAAAGAGAAGTCCAGTGGTGCGTTACTCAGGTTGGTAATCTTGTACGCCATTACGGTGGTCTCGAGGCCATCGTTGGTGACGGTGTAGGTGGTGGTGGCCAGACGGTCAACTGAGAAGTTGACCTTGACGTCAACAACAAAGCTGGTGGGGTCGCCAGGTGTACCGCCAATAGTGGGGGTGGACTCAACCTGCGGCTGATCGGTAGCACCGACTTTAAAGTCCAGCGTTGCGGTGTTGTTAATCGTGGTACCTGCCGTGGTGCCGACGGCGTAGGCATTGGTTGCCATACCGCTCAGTGCGCCAATAACAGCAGGAACCCAAAGGGCGTTGTGCAGTTTCATGGTAGTTCTCTCCCGGGGTTAGTTAACACGTACTTTGAATTCAACCGTACCCTTTGAAGCCGGGGCTATTGCATCCAGGTTCCAGCGGATATGGGTAATCTCTTCAGGGCGTGCCAGTTGTTGCTTGCCGTCTTTTACAACGAACAATTCGGCAGCGCGGGCAAAGGCTTGCCCGTTGTCTGCGGAATAGGTCACCTTGCTGTTCAGGCCTGTGGCGCTGTTGGCAATGTAGGTGGTTTTTTCAGGAATCGGATTATTGATGGCGACGGAGGTGGCGGCCTCGGTTCCCGTGTTGGCGTATTCAATGCGATAGCCAACGATGTCACCGGGGACAATCTTGTCCAGCGATTGCCATTCTTCGGTCACCGAGCCGTCTTGCTGTTGCTTCAGTACAATTTTGAAGGCTTGGTTTACCAGCGTGACATCGGCCATGGCGGCCAGAGGTGTCAGTATCAAACCGATAACAAATGCGCGAATTATCTTCATAGGAATGCCCTTTGATTACTTGATTTCAGCTTGCAGCTGGACGCGGAAACTGGCGCCGGCTGCCTGGGTGCCCAACGTGACAAAAACCGTGCCGTTACTGCCTGCAGCAGAGTCAAACGATCCGGCGTCAGCATCCGTTGCGGTGTCGGTCAGTGGAGTGCTGGTGCTGGTCAGGGTGTCGATTTGCACAATCGAGTTGGCTTTGTAGGTCAGCTCACCTGGCAGCTCATCGCTGATAACCAGGTTGTCTACAGAACCGTTGGCAACAGTGGCATCGATCTGATAAGTGATGATTGAGCCAGGCACCATGCTGCTGCCACCGAAGGGATCAACCACACGGAAGACGGTCTTGGTCATATTGACGGTGGCGCTACCGGCGCCAGTGCCGATTTCGAGGGCGCCGGTGGCGGCGTCGGTGTAGGAATTGCCAATAACGGCATCGTTGGCACCACCGCTACCAACACCGGCCATCAGGTCGCCAGGGGCTGGACTGGCACCGCCATGGGAGACCACGGTTTCCGAAATGGCGGACAGCTTCAGCTGGCCGATATCCCCTGCCGCTTCGGAACCGGTGTTAGGAATATCCAGGAGGATGAAAATGGTTTGATCATCATCGGCAGTCAGGCCGATGGAGCTGGAACCGGATGTCAGCAGAGTGTCAGTGCCTGGGGTGTAGGTACCGTTGCCGTCAGTATCCTGGTAGATACGTACATTGAGAGCGTCAAAATCGTCGGAAGTCAGTTGATCCAGACTGATCTCAAAGTCTTCCGCGCCGTTACCAGTGTTGGTAACAACGTACGTCAGAACCTGATCTGTTGCGCCAGCAATCGTGGATACGTTGCCGCTGTTCTGGGAAGTCACGTTGACGTTAATCAGTTCCAGAACGCTCAGTTTGACTTCGGCACTTTTGGTCAGGCCAGTAGTACCGCCTGGCAGGTCAAAGGTGGCGCTGGCGGTGTTGGTGATTTCGGTACCCGCAGGGGTACCAATCGCCAATGCCGCAGAACTGGCCATGGCGGCCAGTGTGCCGGTGAGCAGTTTGAATGCCCGGTTAAGCGTTGTCATGAGTAAAAAACCTCCGTTACTCTACAAGTACTTGGTATTGAAAGGAAAATGCTGGATTGCTGCTGCCATTGGATTCACTCATCACGCCTTTTGGCGTCAGGCGAATATGCGTGACAGCTGCGTCATATCCTCCTGCATCGGGTTGTGGCACATAGCCAAATGTCGCGCCGTTATCATCAGAAAAATCGACATCGTCGGTGCTGGAGTCGAGCTGCTCGAAGGTAAAGGTCAAGTTGCTAGGGGGGCTGCCATCAACAAAACCAATAGGGCTACCGCTCTGTAAATCACTGACAAACAGCGGCATCAGATCGGTCACCGGGTCGACAATAACGAGGGTGTTTTCGTCTACAGTGCCATCCCCGGCATTGGTGGTCGTCAGGGTGTACAGAATTTCTGCACCGGGGATACGTTTGGGATTGTTGCTGCCATTGACTGGGTCATAAATCACCAGCGTCGTTTTGGTGATCGACATCTCCGGGCGGCCATAGACCTGAATAACCTTGCTACGGCTGCTGTATACATCACCTTCATACCCTTCGTCGGCCGTCAGGGTGACGACCCAGTTGCCAATACTGCTGGCACCATCCGGTATCTCGATCGCCTGTTCGTAGGTGTTATAGGCACCACTGGATGAAACAGCCGTTAGTACTCGGTCGGTGACAGGACTCCCGCCACTGTCATTGACCGGGTTACCGGCAGGATCCGTGATGGTCATGCGGGCGCTGGTGATATCGCTATAGCCAAACGGGTCGCTGACGACAGCCCGCAAATACACGATCGAGTTTTCAATCACTTTGGTCATCACAGCACCAGCGGCATAGGCAGAGCTGTAGGGTTCCAGGCTGTTGACGTTAATAACGGTATTCGAGGTCAGATTGATCTGACTGGTATTGCCGGAACTGAACGGATAGACGTACAAATCACGACAGTTGGTACCGTTACGGCCACCACAGGCTTGCTGGGTGATTTCAACGCTCATAGTGTCGCCGGAGGACAGCGCCAGAGGGTTGGTCACAGTTAAATCCAGCGAATATTGGGTCGGGGTGTTTCTGTTGATGCCCAAATTGTTGTCGTAACGGGCGATCTCGGTGCCGTCAGCCAACAAACGTATGGTCAGGTTATGGTTGCGAGTACCGCCGCCGCCACCACCTGCTTCAGACTGGAGAATAAGTTGAACCGGAATCGTGCCGCTGCTGTAGTCGAGGCTGACATCGGTTTGCAGCGCTGGTGTTAATGTCCAGGAGGCCGATGTGCCGCCGACGGCACCGGCAAGGGTAATGGCTGTGGTGCTGGTGGAGGCAACCCGTGTCAAAGTCTGGTCATTCTGCAAATACAGTGGCTTGTTGCTGCCGCTGGTAAAAGTGGTCGACACGGTCAGGGTGGCAGATTGCACCTGCAGGTTGTTGCCCTGTGCATCCGTGATGATGGCTGTGTTGTCGACGGTTTCGCCATCAACCGCCGCCGCACTGATCACGGCTTCAATAACAATGGTCTCTGTCTCTCCGGCGGCAATGGTGATGTTATCGATCACCACGGTACCGGCACCGTAATCCCCCGCCGGTGCCAGGACGCTGTTATTGGTGCTGCCGGCTGGTGCACTGACAAGGGTGTAACTATTGATTTGTGAAGGCAGATGATCAGTCACATTTACGCCGTTTGCGCTGATCGTGCCGGTGTTGACGACGGTAATGCTGAACCTCAAGGTGTCTCCTGGTGCCAGATTGCCTGAGTTCACGTCTTCGCCTGTTTTGGCCGAGGTGCTCAAGTCCGGGGCACCGATGGTCATTTCAAGGGGTGTGTCGTTGTTCCAGTAACGGTTATCAAAGATTTGTCCGTTAACCGTGGCGGTCAGGATGATGCTGTCGAGCGTTGTGGCGCTGGTATCAAAAGACAGGCTCAGCGGCTGACTGCTGTCATCATCGTTGAGCGCGGCAGCATAGCTGCAAGTCACCAGACTGGTGGTTGCGCTGCAACTCCAGCCCGATCCCGCGCTGCCAGACAGGAGCAGTCCATCGCTGAGCGGAATGGTTACAGCGGAACCTGAGGGTGCCAGGCTGGGGCCGTTATTAGTGATGGCCAGGGTGTAGTTGGCATCCGAACCCCGGTAGACGCTGACCGCCGAGCTGGATGTGATGGTCATGTCGGCGACAGCCTGGTTTGGCACACTGATGATTTCGGCACTGAGCAGCACATAGTCACCACCGGATGAATAGGTCGTGGTGACTGAGGTGTCCCCAGCGCTGATATAGCTGCCAATCTCATAGCTATCGATGTCAACGCCACTGGTATTGCCAATGACATTGGAATAGGAGTTAAACTGATTGTTGGAAGGGTTGCCGCTGTCAATCAGGGTATTGCCATTAAATTGCAGTGTCTCTGAGTAGGTCAGGGTTTGCGAGTTGCCCGAGTCACCCTCCCAGGTTATGTGAGCATGGCGTCCGCCCTTGGCGGCCGGATTGTCGGTGATCACAAAGTTGGTGGGCGTCAGACTAATAAAGGTATCGCGGAACCCCTGATAGCCATCAAACAGATTGACCACTCGTAATGGTTCAGACGGATTTTCATAAATAACAACCAGTGCCCAGCCGCCGAACACCAGGCCGGAATTGCAATAGTTTGTCTGGGTATCAATGGTTACACCGCTGACGCTGTAGGAGCTGGAGCTATTGCTGACCAGATCGGTGACATTGGCCCGGGCACCGTAGGAGTAGTTGTTGCGGTTATTGAAATAGAAGGTCTCGGTAAACATCTCGTCGGCAGTGACCGTGGTGCCGTTGAAGACCACCAGGTTGTCATTCGATTGGCCGCTGGCAGCCCAGTACAAAAACGCGGCTTCGATGCTTGATCCGGCGGGAAGGGAGATGTTGTCTGATGAGGTGTTGAAGGTTTGGCACTCGTTGGCAGCATCACGAAAGGTGCCTCCTCCAAGTTCAAACGACAGATTCCCCGCGTAGCTTTCACGTAACGCCACTTGCTCACTGGCGACTGCCGATACGGCAAACAACAATAAGAATATTCTTGTCAGGACGTTCGAGTTAAAGGGCCCGATTGCCTGTAAAAAACAGATGAAGAAATACTTAATGATAACCGTTGTTTTGCCAACGATAACCAAAAGAGCCCCTTGCGCCGAGTCAGGCCGCTTGTGAAATAAAGTAAAAAATAGGCGGCGATGGTATGAATGTTACTGATGGGAGTCAATCTGTTGACTATATCGGATGGCTTGCGGCTCATGGCTTTTAAGTTATTGATATAATAAGCATTCCTACAATCTGGCAGTTTATTGGGTTTTAATAATGCATAATTTGGAGTGTTTTCTCTAGATTGTTGCTGTACTTTCTTTAATCAGCTGACTTTGATGATTTTGTGATATATCTCTCAATAATTGACTTTGCCCCAGCGGTTAGTATGGGTTTTTATTTTTTTTTGTAATTTTTTGTAATTTTTTGTAATTTTTTGTAAGTTTTGGTGCTTTTATTATTGATAAAATGAATATAAAGAAATTTTTTAGTTGATTCTGTTGTTATCCTGATTTTAGGATTTTTTGACCTGCAAAATAAAAATTGTCAATAATTTGACTTGTTGATGACTTTTTTTCACAAGTAGGTGCCGGTGTGTAGACGGGAAGCCGAGTTGGGCCGCTTCTTAAGACGGTGCTCTGAATAAGAGCAAACGGTTTATACGAGAAAGGCGGTTGGGATATTTATCCGCTGGAGAGTCGAAATAAAAAACCCGACATGAAGTCGGGTTTGTTGTTTGAACGGATCAATCAGAAGGCGTATTTGGCAGTAAACTGCGCCCGCGTCATATCACCATCAACGCCGCTTTCTTTTTCCAATGTTGCCTTGCTTAGCTCAACACCATAAGTCATCTTCTCTGCCGGACTCCACATAACGTTGGCGCGCATGCTTTTGGAGGATTTATTAACGGCGGTGCCAGCATCAGCATGGTTGTCAGCATTGATCATACTGTAGCCAATGGTGCTGCGAACACTGTCGTTCCAGTGGTGGCGGAAGCCAATAAAGGCCGCAGTGACGTTATTGCCTACCAGATCACCCTTGTTGGTCAGCGTCGCATCGCTGGACATGGCTAGACCAACGTAGCGGGCGACATGACCCTTGGTGATGCTGAATTTCAGGTCATCTTTACCCACCATCAGCTTACCGGAAACGTTCATACCGAAGCGCATGATGGATTCATCAATGTTGTTTGCTTCGTCTTTATAAGCCAGGTTACGGGCGATACCGGCAACGGACAGGTCGGCATTGCCGGCCTTGAAGTTGTAGCGTGCGATCATGTCTGGCAGCGCAGAATCATCGGTATTACCAACACCGTTGACCGTGGTTGCCGGGTTTTCCAGTGCCAGTTGCAAGCCACCATTGGTGTAGCGGATTTGCGCCTGACGGTTGAACACGGTGCCGTCACTGACGCCGAGGAAATCGACGGTTTCCAACAGTGCACCGGTATTCATAAAGGTCGACCAGGTCTGGCCGAAAGTGTAATTCCCATGCTTGAAGAAGGCATGGCGCAGACGTGGAGAATTGGAGTTGGATACCACTTCGTTGCCAGACCCGGTCAGGAAGTCCATCTCAACAAAGGTAGTCACTTTTTCGCCAGAATTGAGGGTGGTGACGGTCTTGAAGTTGATTCGTGATGTTTGAGCGCCCATATCGAAGGCGCTGCTGTCGTTGCCCGTGTTACCGGTTGGCGTGGCTGAAGGAACGTAAAAGTCACGGCCACTGCTGGTCGAGGCAATTTCACCTTCAGAGTAGTTGGATATCATAGCGTCCATTTTGATGTAGCCGCCGTAACTGAATTCTGTGTTTGCAGCCTGTACAGCCATCGGCAGGGTTGCCGAGGCCAACAGGATCAGTGAGGTTTTGCGCATGTGCTCGCTCTCCTTTTGTAATTATCATTGTTCTGCGCGGCCACTATGGGTTAGTCCTCTACGGGTATAAAATTAGCCAAAAGTCGTACCGGTAAAGAGGCACTAGTATAACTACCTATAGCTGAGTAAATCGGCTAAATGGCTGATGTAACTTACGTTTTTAACAGTGTTATGCTCATGACCATGCTATTCCAACGGTTATTGGCTACCTGTTCTTTTAACGGTCGACTGGTACAAATCCGCACCCCGCAGGGGCTTGGGTGTGATTGGAAGCGACGGATGATAGAGGCGAGTTTATTCTCTGCAGTAGCACTGACTGGCAGGCAGTGAGACACTGAAACAGACGGGTTGTCTGGCAATAACGGGGGAAATACAGGCCGTTACAGTGGCACGGAATGACCAATCCTGGCGTGGTAAAAATTCAAATCGCCATAAGTAGACCATTGTCTAATTTTTTGCCCACCCGCCAATGACCAATATGGGGTCAGCAGTTTGTATCGCTGCCCCGGACACACGGAATGCGCGATAACATAAAATAAAAGAGGGGAGTACGCCATGAGCGACCAGAAGGTTTATCCGGTAAAGCCGGAGTTTGCTGATTCAGCCTGGATTGATAACGACAAGTACCTGCAGATGTACCAGCAGTCCGTCATTAACCCTGAAGGGTTCTGGCGTGAGCAAGCAATGGAACGTATCGACTGGATGCGTCCATTTACCAAGGTTCGCAATGTGTCCTTCGACGATCACAACGTCGATATTCGCTGGTTTGAAGACGGTGCCACCAACATGGCCTACAACTGTCTTGACCGTCATCTGGAAACTCGTGGTGACCAGACTGCCATCATCTGGGAAGGGGATAACCCGGATGAGAGCAAAAACATTACCTATAAAGAGCTGCACGAAGAAGTCTCGCGCTTTGCCAACGCACTGCGTGGCCAGGGCATTCGTCGTGGCGATGTGGTGTGTATTTACATGCCGATGATTCCTGAAGCTGCCGTTGCCATGCTGGCGTGTACCCGTATTGGTGCCATTCACTCGGTGGTATTTGGTGGCTTCTCTCCGGAAGCCCTGGCCGGACGTATTGAAGATTCCAATACCAAGCTGGTCATTACTTCTGACGAAGGGGTTCGTGCCGGTCGCACCGTTGCCCTGAAGGCCAATGTGGATGAGGCGCTGACCAACCCGGCGATCAAGTCACTGGAAAAAGTCATTGTCGTCAAGCGTACCGGTGCCGATGTGGCGTGGCATCCTCATCGTGACGTCTGGTACCACGATCTGGTTGCGTTGGCGTCGCCCAACTGTCCTGCGGAAGCGATGGACTCTGAAGATCCGCTGTTTATCCTGTATACCTCCGGTTCTACCGGCAAGCCCAAGGGTGTGGTGCATACAACCGGCGGTTATATGGTGTGGGCTTCCATTACCCACCAGTATGTGTTCGATTACCACGACGGTGATGTGTACTGGTGCACGGCGGATGTCGGCTGGATTACCGGCCATACCTACCTGATTTACGGCCCGCTGCTGAATGGCGGTATCACGCTGATTTCCGAAGGTGTGCCTAACTATCCGTCCATCAACCGCTGGTGCCAGATTGTCGACAAGCATCAGGTGAATATCCTCTACACCGCGCCCACAGCGATTCGCTCACTGATGGCTGAAGGTACGGCAGCGGTGGACGGGACTTCTCGCAGCTCGTTGCGGTTGCTGGGTTCTGTGGGTGAACCAATCAACCCGGAAGCCTGGGACTGGTACAACAAGACCATCGGTGAAGACAACTGCCCGATCGTTGATACCTGGTGGCAGACCGAGACTGGCGGCATCATGATTACGCCACTGCCAGGTGCAACAGCGCTGAAACCCGGTTCGGCGACACGGCCGTTCTTTGGTGTTCAGCCAGCGATTGTTGATAACTCCGGTATGATTCTGGACGGTGCAACAGAAGGCAATCTGGTCATGGTTGACAGCTGGCCGGGCCAGTCCCGTTCCGTTTTTGGTGACCACGACCGTTTTGTCCAAACCTACTTCTCCACCTTCCGTGGCATGTACTTCACCGGTGACGGTGCCCGTCGTGACGAAGATGGTTATTACTGGATCACTGGCCGTGTTGATGATGTCATCAACGTTTCCGGCCACCGCATGGGTACCGCAGAAGTGGAAAGTGCCCTGGTTGCTCACCCGAAAGTGGCTGAAGCAGCCGTGGTCGGTTACCCGCACGATATCAAGGGTCAGGGTATCTATGTTTACGTCACTCTGAACTCGGGTGAAGAAGGCAGTGATGAGCTGGTGCAGGAGCTGCGCAAGTGGGTTCGTACCGAGATTGGTCCGGTGGCAACGCCGGATCTGATCCAGATTACCCCTGGACTGCCAAAAACCCGTTCCGGCAAGATCATGCGTCGTATTTTGCGCAAGATTGCCGCCAACGAGCACGATGCATTGGGTGATGTCTCAACGCTGGCGGATCCTACCGTGGTCGACAGCCTGATTGAGAATCGTAAAAATCGCTGATTAACAGACGTTGATTCACAGACGCTGATCGATCAGACTCAAACACGCCGATTGCAGTTGGTTCTGCAGTCGGCGTTGTTTTTTGTCGGCTTCCCAGCCCGTTTAAGATGATCCGGCCTGACCGACCGGAGGCATCACCGAGCAGCGATACGCTGTTCGCTCAGGAGGACCCCATGCAGCTTGCCCAAAAAATAATTATTGCAGACGATCACCCGTTATTTCGTACCGCGATGCATCAGGCCGTGAAACAGTTGGTACCTGATGCCGATATCCCCCAGGCGGACTCGCTGCCGGAATTACAACGCGTCGTTGAACAACATTCCGATGCCGATCTGATCTTGCTCGATCTGCAAATGCCCGGTGCTCACGGTTATTCCGGGCTGGTATATTTACGCTCCCACTACCCGGAAATTCCCGTAATTGTGGTATCGGCCTGTGAAGACCCGGCCATTATGTGTCAGGCGCTGGATCACCAGGCGTCGGGATACATTGCCAAATCCTCGCCGTTAGAAGACATCGCCATCGCGATTCGCAAGGTACTGGAAGGAGAGTTGTATTTACCCGATATTGCGCGTCGTCATCAGCATCACCCTAACCAGAATGCATTGGACATCGCTGCGCGCCTCGCCAGTCTGACGCCACAGCAATTTCGTGTTCTGACCATGATGGCGGAAGGGATGTTGAACAAGCAGATAGCCTACGATCTTGACGTCAGCGAAGCTACCATCAAGGCCCACGTCACCGCTATTTTTCGCAAGCTGGGTGTGCGTACCCGAACCCAGGCGGTGATTGCGGTGCAAAGTCTGGATATTGAAAAGCCAGATACCCAGATGGCGAACGCACAATCCGGGAGTTGATCGTTAGCCTGTTCGGCACGTGATACGCGGTGATAGAGGCCGATGTTGTGGTTCAACAGAACAGGGCGGAACAGGTTAAACCAATCGTCGGATCAAGGCCCTCAAGGCTGCCGGGCGTATCGGTTTACGCAAAAAGTAATACCCCAGCGCCTTGGCTTCTTCGGCTACTGACTGGCGCGGGTCGGCTGAAATCAGAATGCCTGGAATCGCCTGGTCGCCAAACCGCTCGCGCAGGTACGACATGGCCTGCAGGCCGGTTTCATCGTTGTCCAACTGATAGTCCGCCAGCATAATGGCGGGCTTGAAGGGAATCTGTCGGGTCATTTCCAGATCCTTGCAGGCGTACACATCACAATGCCAACTGCCCAGCAATGCCTGCATGCCCGCGAGCACCTCATCATCGTTGTCGATACAAAAGGTGGGAATGCCCTCGAAACTGGCGGTAGCGATAACGGTCTGGTCGTGATTGTCCTGACGGGTAACATCGGCCTGGGCGAGGGGTAGGGTCAGGCTGAAGCAGGTGCCTTTGCCTGGGATGGATCGTACGCTGACCTGGTGATCCATGCGTTTGGTCATCCGGTCGACAATCGCCAGACCGAGCCCGAGGCCTTTGATATCCTGTTTGCCTTCGTTCAGCCGTTTGAATTCACCAAAAATTTCCTGCAGCTTGTTGGCCGGTATACCCTGACCGGTATCCCATACCTGTACTACAATGCGGTTGTGGCGGCGTCGATAGCCCAATAATACGCTGCCATGGTGGGTATAGCGCACCGCGTTACTGAGCAGGTTCTGTAAAATGCGGCGCAGCCAGTGAGCGTCACTGGTGACCCAGATATCCTCACAGGGGCGTACCCTCAGTTGCAGGCCCTTGTCGGCTGCCAGCGCGGTAAATTCATCACGCAGGGGTTTCAGCACGGTACTCAGTTGCACCGGGTGCAACACCGGTTCCATGGCACCAGCATCCAGCTTGGCAATTTCGACCAGTACCGATAACACATCTTCTGACGATTGTAAGGCACCTTCGAGGTGGTTCAGCAGGCCCTGTTGTTCTTCATTGAGGTGCTTCTGGCTGAGTGTTGAGGCAAACAGCTTGGCGGCGTTGAGTGGCTGCATCAAGTCGTGACTGGTGGCCGCCAGAAAGCGGGTTTTGGAGTTGTTTGCTTCAATTAACTGGGAAGTTAAATCGTCCAGTTTCTGAGAACTTTTTTCTACCCGGCGCTCCAGTGAGACATTCGCTTCCTTTAACGCCTGTTCGGCCCGGCGGTGCACGGTAATATCGGTGAAGCTGGTAACAAATCCGCCGTCGGGCATCGGATGCCCCTGCATATAAATCACCACACCATTCGGTAACAGCCGTTCAAACTGGTGGGCTGACCCGGAACTGAGGAAAACCATACGGCGGTTTACCTGCTCGGCGATGTCTCCAGTACCGCAGAAACCACGCCCGGCATTAAACGCAATGACTTCCTGAATAGGTTTGCCGGTATGGATAAAACTGGACGGGTAATTGAATATTTCCAGGTAACGCCGGTTCCAGGCCACCAGTTTCAGATCACGGTCCACCACACTGACGCCTTGTTGCAGGTTTTCCAGTGCCGCCTGCAGTTGTTCCCTGCTCATTGAAAAGGCCTGACTGGCTTCGCTGGCAAGGAATGTCAGATCGCGAATCTGGATGCGCTCGCCACCCAGCAGGGTTGAGAAAATCACCCGTGCTGATGAAGAACCAACGACCGAAGCCAGCAGTTTTTCGGCTTCCTGAATCAGGGTGCTGGTAGCGATGGCATTGTCGTACTGGATGCCGTGGCGAGATTGATAGTCGTTGAAAAAATCATCGGTTTTGCGGAAGCCGAGAATACGTTCCAGTACCACCCGCACGTCATCTACCTTGCAGTCAAAGGCGGGAGTCAGTCGATCATTCTGATTCATGGCATGGGCGCTGGTGAAATCACCGGCGAGCATTCGCTCACGCACCGATGCATTGGTGACGACCGAGAACAGCACATAGAAAAACAGGTTGGCCAGCAAGCTGAGCATGACACCGGTACTGAAGTCATCAAGGTTCAGGTCACTGGCCATATGCACCAGATTGTTACTCCCCATGCCGGGTAAATTCTGGGTGATAAATGGCCACATCAGGCCATAAAACCAGACACTGGTCCCGGCGATCAAACCGGCAATTGCGCCCTGTCGATTGCCTCCCTGCCACAGCAGACCGCCGATCAGCGGCGGTGCAAACTGCGCTGCGGCGGCAAACGACAGCATCCCGATCGCCGCTAGTGAGTCGAACTCGCCGACCAGCCGATAAAACAGATAAGAGCCCAGAATCATCACCAGAATCACCAGCCGCCGCACGGTCAGCACCAGTGTCCTTACCTTGCTGGAATGTTGTAGATCCTCGTTGTCTTGCTGGCGGAAAAAGGCCGGCAGGATCAGTTCGTTGGAGACCATGGTACTGACGGCAATGGTCGCGACAATGATCATGCCAGTGGCGGCACTGCCACCGCCAATAAAGGCCATAACGGCCAGGCTTTCCTGGCCGAGGGCAACGGGCAGGCTGAGGACATAGGTATCCGGGGCAAAACCGATGTCTTGCATAAACAGGTGCCCTGTCAGGGCGATCGGCACCACAAACAGCATCATCAGAAACAGATAAAGCGGGAACAGAATGCGCGCCGTACGAATATGCTGGGACGATTCGTTTTCAATAACCGATACCTGAAACTGCCGTGGCAAGCCCAGTACGGCAAACCCTGCCAGTAAGGTTTGCAGCAGAAACGACAGACTGATGATGTTGTTATTCAGCAATGGGTGATCGGGCAACACCTGGGTGGTCAGCTCCAGCAGTTCCGACGGGTAGTCATAAAGAAAGGTCATGACCCAGATGCCGACGGCAACAAAGGCGACCAGCTTGATCACCGACTCAAAGGCGATAGCCAGGATCATGCCGGGGTGCTGTTCACTGGCATCGATATCACGGGTACCAAAGATAATCACAAACGAGGCCATCGCCAGGCTGATGTAAAACGCTGTGTCTTCCCAGAAATGGTGCACCCCCATGACATTACGCCCGAGTGGCAGCGTTAGCAGCTCAAAGGTGGTCGAAATGGCTTTGAGTTGCAGCGCTATATAAGGTACGACGCAGAGAATGGCGACCAGGGTAACCAGTACCGCCAGGGTATGGTCACGGCCATAGCGAGTAGCAATAAAGTCAGCAATGGAGGTGATGCGCTTTTCTTTGGCGATGCGGGTGATTTTGGCCAGTAAACGCCAATAAAAGAGCAAAAACAGCATGGGGCCGATGTAGATCGACAAAAAGCTCCAGCCACTGGATGCAGCCTGACCTACAGCACCATAAAACGTCCATGAGGTACAGTACACTGCCAGAGACAAGCTGTAGACCAGTCCGGTGTTATGAATCGGACGGCCTTCATGGGAGCGCCGGTCACCGTACCAGGCAATCCAGAATAGCGTGGCTATATACAGAACAGAAATAGTCACCAGTTGCCATACCGGGATCATAAGCACCCTTATTGTTAGAAGTGGTTGGCGTGAGTAGCAGCGCCGCATGGCGAACGGGCGAGCATACCATGTGAGCCGCACAGGTCGGTTAGCCCGCCCGTGATGGTAATACTAAGGTAGCACAGTGTCGGTATGCAGGAATCCGTCAGCTGTGGCCGGGGTGTCTGCTTTAGTCACATGGTTTGATCACGGACAATCCGCCACTATGCCAATAGCAGCAAACAGAACAACAATAACGAGCGGCTCAACCGCCGTTGGAGGCCTGTATGACCATTCAGATCAACCTCAACCAGCCGCCATTTTCTTTTCTTGATGCTGATCAACTCGATTGGCTGACCAGCCGTCTTGATCTGGTGTTTTTTAATGCTGGCGCACCGATTCTGCAACAGGGTGATCAGGCTCCCGGTATCTACATTATTTACAAAGGAGTGGTGGAAGAGCGTGACCCTGAAAGTGGTCAGGTATTCTCCCAATACGGCAAGGAAGACTTGTTTGACGTCCGTGCGGTACTGGAAAAGAGTTGCAAACATACCTTCGCGGCGGTGGAAGAAACGCTGTGCTACTTGTTGCGGGCTGACGATTTTATCCAGTTGCTGGAGCAGTCGGGCGATTTTTCCATCTATTTTAATACCGACCTCGGCACCCAGCAGTCGATGGTGGAGCGCCAGGACTCCAGCGTGTCGGAATTTATTCTGTCGCGGGTGGATGACGATGTGATTCGTCCGCCGGTGTATGTCTCGGCCCAAACCAGTCTGGCACGCGTTGCGGCGTTGATGTTCGAGAAAAAACACGATGCCCTGCTGGTTCGTAACGGCCAGGACATCGGCATTCTGACCGGCACGGATCTGATCAAGGCGACCCTGATTGGCGACAAGACCAAACAGACTCGCGCCGCCGACATCGCCCAGTTCAACCTGATCGGCGTTGAGTATGGCGAGTTTTTGTTCAGCGCCCTGCTCAAAATGACCCAGCATAAAATCGAACGGGTAGTGGTGCGCAAGGAAGGCCAGATCGTCGGCTTGCTGGAGCTGATGGATATGCTCAGTACCTTTTCTACCCACTCGCACATCATCGCCATGCGAATCGATCAGGCCAAGTCGCTGAAAGAACTGGTCGTAGCGGCGAAACGGGTGGAAACCCTGATCGAAACCCTGAATGGCCAAGGTGTGAAAATCACCGCACTGATGGAGCTGGTGACCACGCTCAACCGGCGGCTGATATTCAAGGCGTTCGAACTGGTCTTTCCGCAACGTTTGCGCCAGTCGGTTTGTATTCTGGTCTTGGGTAGTGAGGGGCGCGGCGAGCAGATCCTCAAAACCGATCAGGACAACGCCATTATTCTGGATAACGAACACGACCGCGAAGCGGTATTACCCCTGCTGCAACAATTACATCAGGCATTGCTGGATTTTGGTTACCCGCCCTGTCCGGGTGGGGTGATGTTTATTAACGACAGCTGGATTCATACCGTTGAAGGCTGGCAAGAGCGAGTGGATCGCTGGCTGCATTCCGGCAAGTCGGATGCAATGATGAATATGGCCATTTTTATGGATGGTGAACCGGTGTGTGGCAATCCGGAATTGTTCTGGCCGATCAAGGCCAGCTGGCAACTGGAGACCCTGCGTTCCAGTATCGTGTCAGCGCGCTTTGCCAAATCGGCGTTGCAGTTTGAAACCCCGCTGACCTTTTTGGGTAACATTCGTGAGGATCATGGCAAGATCGACATCAAGAAAGGGGCGATTTTCCCATTGGTTCACGGCGTGCGGGCGTTGGCATTCGAACATGCGATAGACGAATGCAACAGCCTCGAACGGCTGGCTATATTGACGGAAAAAGGCGTTCTGGATAGCGAGACCGCGCAGGGCTTGCGTGATGCGCTGGTGTTCTTTTTACGGGTGCGGTTACGGCAGCAGCTGGAGAGTGAAACCCCCAATCGTGGCCTCAGCCAGCAATTGGATATCAACCAGCTACGCAGCGTCGATCGCAACATGTTGCGCCATGCCTTGCATCGGGTGAAAAAATTCAAGCAGCAACTGGTGCAGCACTTTCATCTGGAGAACTTCTGATGCTACGTCGCTGGATAGAAGAGCGTCTGCCACGGCGGATGCTGCCGGAAGGCCGTTGGTCTCATCTTGCCGATCCATATGATGGTGATGAGGTGGTGGTGCTGGATTGCGAAACCAGTGTGTTCGACAAAAAAAAAGGCGAATTACTGAGTGTCGCGGCGGTACGGGTGCGCGGTAATCAGATCCGTTTGACCGAAGCACTGGATCTGACCATTCGCTCGGACGCCGTGACCGACCCGAAAGCGGTGCGGGTGCACTACTTGCGTCGTGAAGACCGCATGGAAGGGGTTGCGCTGGCGGAAGCGATTGAAAAGTTACTGGATTTTATCGGCAATCGGCCAATCTGCGGGTTTTATATCGAATACGACCGCGCCATTCTGAATCGCTATATTCGTGAACTGTACAACTTCAAGCTGCCCAATCGTTTTATTGAAGTGTCGGAAATCTACGTCAAGAGCAAGCGCCGCCACCATATTCACGAAGTGCACCTGGATCTGACGTTCGAAGGGTTGGCCAGAGACCTGCAAGTGCCCATCGTCGAGCGTCATACCGCCCTGGGGGATGTGATCTCCACGGCGCTGATGTACATCAAACTCACCGGCTTTGGTCAGCCGCGCTGAGCTGGCGGATATTGGCGGCGGTCAGCTGAACGATATTCTGGCGGGCTGGCGGACTGATCCAGGCGTTATGAGGCGTTACCATCAGATTCAGCCCGGTATTGAGCGCTTGCAGCAGCGGATGACCCGCGACGGGTGGCTCGGTTGGCAAGACATCCACCGCCAGTCCGCCCAGCTGCCCTTGTTGCAAGGCGTTCAGGGCAGCCTCTTCATCAATGATGCTGCCCCTGGCACAGTTCACCACCAGACAGCCGGGTTTGATCCGTGCCAGATTGTCGGCATTCAGCAGGTGTCGGGTGTGCTCGGTGAGAGGGCAGTGAAAACTCAGTAGATCTGCCGTTGGCAGCAGGCTGTTAAGGGTCGGGCGGGGATCCTTTGCCTGGCCTGGACGTGCCGCAAACTCTACCTGCAGACCGAAGGCTTCAGCCAGACGTGCCACCGCACGGCCAAGTGTACCTTCTCCGACCAGAATCAGGCGTTTGTTGGTTAACTCCAGCGTTGGATGGTTCAACAAACAAAAGAACGGACTCTGTTGCCAGGCACCAGCGGACAAATCCTGTTGATACAAGGGTAGCCGGGCGGCTAATGCCAGCATCAGCATCAAGGTGTGTTGGGCGACTGAAGCGGTGCCGTAATTCTGGACATTCAGCACTGGCAGCTGCAGCTGCCGAGCGGCTTCGAGGTCGACGTTATTGAGCCCGGTGGCAACAATCAGAATGCCTTTTCTACCCGCCATCACCTCCGCCGGAATTCTGACCTTATTGGTGATAATCAGCTCGGCATCCCCAATATGCTGGTGGAGTTCGGCTGGCAAGGTGGTGCCGTAAACGGTCAACTCACTCACACAATCCCGAATCGGCGTCAGATCGACATCGTTCAGCGTGTCGGCATCCAGAAATACGGCTTTCATCTTTATTTCTCGTCTGAGTGGGTGTCACTCCGGCTGTTGGCCAAAGAGGGAGAGTGGTTATCAACCACGGTGTAACTCGTACAGGCTCATGTTCACGGCAGCGGCCAGATTCAGCGACTCAATCTGGCCGCTGCCGTGAATAGTAAACGCCGTCACTCTCAGTGATTCAAGCAAGGCGTGCGGTACGCCACGTGCTTCATTGCCAAACAGGTAGGCATCAAATTCAGCGAAGCGGTGAGACGACAGCGGCTCGCCGTCCATATCCAGAGTGGCGATTCTGGGGTAACGGGCCTGTAACTGATCGAGTGTTATATCCAGCTCCACCGGCACATGAAAGGTCGCTCCCATGCTGCTGCGCACTACCTTGGGATTAAACGGATCAACACTGTCGGGGCTGAGCAGTAAACGCCAGCCGCCAAACCAGGCCAGCGTTCGCAAGATGGTGCCGAGGTTACCGGGGTCTTGCACCTGATACAGGTATAACACCCGTTCGACACGAGCTGTCACCTGACTGGCTTCCTGACTGGCTTCCTGACTGACTTGTTGTGCCCGCGCCAGGGTTTCCTGCATTGGCACGACCGCGACCAGCCCCTGCGGGGAGTGGGTATCCGACAGTTGCGTCATCTGACGCTCACCAATCAGCGTTTTGCGGAACCGGGTTGGCCAGTGCTCATGGGCTGCGGTGACAAACAGCTCGGCTTGCTGAATGGCAGATTTTTCCAGCTCCAGCAGCAGGTGCTCGCCTTCCACCAGATAACAGCCGGTCTCGGTACGGTATTTTTTCTGATGCAGCTTTTTGGCGAGATCAACTTTCATCTGGATATTCCGACGGTTATTAAGCCGGACATTGTACGGTCTGGGCTGCTGTCAGGGAATTTTCCCGGTCTGCTGTTGCCAACTCAGGTGAATTTTCCTGTCTCGTGAATTGGCCAGATTGGGGAGTTGAGACTGGTTTTGGCTTGCATGTGCTCAACTCAACCGTCAGCCTTTGATCGGACAGCAACCGCCAAGAGGTCCTTATGGCTCTTCGAAATGCCGTCCAGATGATCTGTTACCCCGACCGACTCGGGAACAGCCTGAAAGATTTGCATACCGTTCTTAATACTCACTTCACCGACGCCATTGGTGGCGTTCATATTTTGCCGTTTTACCCGTCCAACGCCGACGCCGGTTTCTCGCCTCTGACCCACAAGGAAGTTGACCCTGTTTATGGCGACTGGGGCGACATCGAAGCAATTGCGGCGGAATACGATGTGTGTGCCGATGTCACGGTGAATCATATCTCTGATGAATCGGTAGAATTTATTGATTACCTCGCCAACGGCAAGGCATCGCCATACGCTTCGTTGTTTGTGGATGTCGATGAAATGGGGGAAATCAGTCACGACGACCTGATGAAAATCCACATTCGTAAAGAGAAAGAGCCGTTTCGGGACGTGGTATTTGCTGACGGCAGTACGGGGCGGGTGTGGTGCACCTTTACTGAACACCAGATCGACCTGAATTACGATTCTGAGCAGACCTTTGATTATATTGCCAACACCTTCCGCTTTCTGACCGACAAGGGCGTCAAACTGTTTCGCCTGGATGCCTTTGGTTACACCACCAAGCGTATTGGTACCAGTTGCTTCCTGGTGGAGCCGGATGTGTACCAGACTCTTGACTGGTGTAATGAAGTGGCGCAGAGCCTGGGAGCAGAAATCCTGCCCGAAGTGCATGACCACTCCAGCTACCAGTACGCCATTGGCCGACGTAATATGCACCCGTATGGCTTCGCCTTGCCGCCGTTGCTGCTCTATTCGCTGTTAGATGGCAACAGTGAATACCTCAAACACTGGTTACGCATGTGTCCGCGTAACATGGTCACCGTGCTGGATACCCACGATGGTATCTGTATTCCAGATGTCGAAGGGGTCTTGCCGGATGAAAAAATCCGCATCCTGATCGACAATATCAACGACCGCTCGGCCGATCCGATTTTGCGCCGGTCGGCAGCCAATATTCACAGTGTCGGGGCGATTTACCAGCTCACCTGTACTTTTTACGATGCTTTGATGCAGAACGACGATGCCTACATTGCCGCTCGCGCCGTGCAGTTTTTCACCCCAGGTATTCCGCAGGTGTATTACGTTGGCTTGCTGGCCGGTGAAAACGATCACGAATTGATGGAGCAGACGGGCGAGTTACGTGACATCAATCGGCATTACTACAGCATGGATGAAGTGGGTGAGGCAGTGCAAAAACCGGTGGTGCAACGGTTGCTGAAACTGATGCGCTTCCGCAATTCACATCCGGCCTTTGATGGTCACTTCGAGCTGAATTTCTCCAATGACGCCAGTGTGGATATGGCCTGGCGCCATGGTGAGCACTACTGTCGGGCGTTTGTGGATTTGCAGTTCAATACCGCACGATTGAATTACACCGACCTTGAAAGTGGTGAAATGCAGGAATTTCAGGCCTGATCCAGAACTGACCTTCTCCCGGCTTCCCCTTATCAAGGGGAGGGCCGGGGTGGGGTTGCAGGGCCTGTTCTGAAAAATGCGAATCACCATCCAGCTCAATCACCAGTTTCCACTCAGAGCGATAAAAATAGACAATGTAATGGCCAATGCCATGCAGCTGCCGAAACCTGGAACCCGGTACGTTCACGCGGCATCATGATCGTGGCACTCCCATGACCGCCCACTGCTATCTGGATTTGCTGGGTGAGTTGACGATGACGGCCAGTCATAGCCGCCCCCGAGTGAGCAACGACAACGCGATGAGTGAAGCACAGTTCAAGACCCTGAAATATCAGCCGGACTACCCGGGCCGCTTCGACAGCTACGACCATGCGGTACATTGGAATGAGGACTATGTCCGCTGGTACAACCATGATCACCACCACAGCAGCCTGGCCGGTTTTACGCCCCATCAGGTGTTTAGCGGGGAATACCTTGAAATCGCTCACCTCCGGCAAGCGGCACTGGACGAGATGTACGCTCAGCACCCTGAGCGCTTCAGTAAAGGCCGTTCAAACGTGCCGCTGCCACCGGCCGAAGTCTGCATCAATCCGGTGCCAGAGGATGCTGATCAGGCGACAATCGAAAAAGGCGTTAACTTCCCAACGTTGCCACGGGCGATCACAAAAGCAATGTAATGTTTAAAAAACTGGCTCAAATGACGTTGACACGTTCCGCATGGCTCGAAAGAGACAGCCTCCGGCGAGTGCGTATAAGCAGTAGCAGGGCTTAAGTTAATGGCATTGCTGTCATAATCGTTATAAAAGAATCAAGGTATAGTGAATTAAGTTAAACGCGAGATGCTTCTGAGAACAATCAAATGAAGAGTAGAATTTATTCATATCGACGGCCTGTATCTGCTAACCTCTCGCGTTTATCGAATAGACAAACTTAAATGCAAGGAACGCAAAACGACCCAAACTACGTAAGACGCCTGAAACCAAAAAAGATTTTTTTCTGGTTCGTACGGCTGTTGCTGGCCATCATCTCTGCGCTGTTTATCGCGCCTTACGTTGCTATGTTTTTCCGTGCGGGTCGATACCTGTCATTTGCAGAAACGCCAATTGACATGTGGCTGAATCTGTCCGTGTTTCCACTCTGGTATCTGGCGCACTGGAAACAATGGTCCTGGCCTTTGGCTGGCTTAATGGCGACGGTTTTTGGTGCTCAAACAGCAGTACTGCTGCTCTATTTTTATCAGCTCCATACAGTCAGCCTGATCATCGTTCCCATTGCAATACTAGGCATACTGGCCATAGCTCGTCTGCCAACGCGCATGGACTGGATGGTTACTTTCCCTATCCTGTTCTGGGCTCACTGGTGCGGCCTTTGGGATATGAGTTTTGATACCGAGGATGCTTATCTGGAGCCTTGGGACAGTGTGGAAATCAGCATTTCAGAAGGCTATCTCAGATTACGGCCGCATGGTGTTATTCCTTACGACTACCCGTTCCAATCCTTTGATGGTCTGATCGATCTGAGCCAATGTAACCTGTCGCGACGCTATCCTGAGAGATCCGATAACCTGACCGGAGAATGTACCGTCGCAGGCTTTAACGTAGAGCTCTGGATACCAAAGAAGTCTATTGTCATAACTTATGACCAGCTGCCACGATTCCAGCAAATCGTTTACGGTGATTGCCACAAAAACGAGTGTTTAAGCCATAGCAGTAACAGTATTGGCTGTTATAGCAAACAGGATTTACGTTATATTCCTCTTAATGAAATTGAGTTCACTTGCGATACAGGCTGGTAAGCCGATAGGCATGGCTCACAGCTCCAATGCCTGAAAACCTTCGCAGTGAGTTCGCTCTGTTTCCTGTACAGATAGTGGTACAATCCAGAATCACCCTGACTGAATCTATCTAACGACCGCTTTATGCAATCCATCGCGCGCTACCCAACAGAGCAGTCGTACCGGGTAGCTCTGGCGGTAAGTATCGACGAAGCGATATTTCACTTCATTTCTTTCGCAAAGAAAGCGGAAGCTTTTTTAAAATCTCTTTCTCCATACGCACTCGTCCCTGCAAAAGTGGGCATTTCGTCAAGCGGCCCATTCCCTAGCCTGTTCCCATTCGAATTCAGACTCGTACGCCCCATCTATTACCCCTGATAACACCCAGAATATGAGCGCAAAAAGAGACCTCAGGTGCCTCAGAATTCTTCTCAGGTTCTGACCAACTCCGCACAGCAGAGCGTGGATGCAATCTCCAACAACCCCTTTCAGCCAGTTTCTTTTCATGAGTCCGTCTGACTTCATGTGACCGATGATCGGTTCTATGCCATTGCGCCTTGACTGTTCCGGGTGCGCTTTGCCTCGTCCTTTCTTTTGATGGCTGATGCAGACATCGACGGCGGCTATACTGCTGTCGTGTTGCGCTCCCCGGTACCCTCGGTCGACCAGGATCTCTTGCGGTTTAATCCCGGTGTTTAGCCAGCTTTGAATCAGATTCCAGTACAGGGGATGGCCGTCGTAGGGGTTGTCAGGGACACAGTAGCAGGCGGTGATGAAGTGACTATCAGCACGGCCACTTTTTGACCAAATTCATAGCGTGTCGACTCTTGCCTTTGGCGATGCACTGAACGTCTGGTTCATGCAGGCTGTACCGTTTCGGGCCTTCCCAGTCTTGCTGTGTTTGCTTGATGAGTTGAGAGGCTTGCACGGCTTTTTCAAGAATAAGCCGGCTTTGCTCGGTGACTGGCAGCTTGCGCAGGATGTCTCGCGTCAGTCGCCCAACCAGCGTCGCCATTTTCTTGAGAGCCTTCTTCAAACGCTTGAACTGTCGGGCATGGGCGTAGCCCGCCGCTTTGTGTTTGAGATGAGTCAGTTCTTTTTCGTAGCTCTGACGTAACGAAATGCCTTGGGCTTTGGCTAACATCCCCCGCTGTTCCTGTACACGTTTGAAGAGTCGGCTGTCGGTCGGATAGGCAATGGCTTTTTCCATCACGGTCGTGTCCGCGACCAAGGTCTGACAGCTGGCTTCGTCGATGATATTCAGTTCCAACCCTAGGCGAACCGTCATTTTCATCAGTGTCTTTAACCCGTCCTCGCCGAGACGTCGGCGGAAACGCCCGAACGTGGTGGAATCAATCGGCGGTCGATGTTGGAAATACTGCTCGCCGCGAAGTGCTGCCAGTAGGGGTTTTCTACCCAGCGGGCGATGCAGTGTTCATCCGATAGCGCGTAGATGTGTTTGAGGAGTCAGGCCAATCATTAATCGGGACGATGATCCAGGGCGTCTGTTGTTTGAGCAGTAAAAACTCTGGCAGTGACGCTCCAGTTCAGCCCAGCCGATACGTTGACTGAGCTGAACAAGTTCATGCCTGGGGTCGATCAGGTCAAGCAGCTCCGGGCGCAGGAAATCTTTCTGTTTATCGTGCTGTTTGTCCTTGGGAGTCATGGCGATCTACCAGATTTTGATATCGTAATATGATTTTACGGGTAGAAAGTCTGGCCGTAACAGGCGTGAAAGGCTGTTGAATGCTGGCGTCGAAGGTGTTGCAGGGACGACTAGCTAAGGTTGATGATGTTTTGAAAGAGTCAGGGGTTCGGGAGTTCCAACACAAAATGTATACTTCCAAGGGTATGGACATGTCCCCTATTCCGATAATGGCCATGAACTGTATGGGGGTAAGGGGAGGCTTTATGGACACATCATCCGTAGCGATGATTTGCCTGCCCATCTCAAGGCCAGTTTATTGGGCCATAGTGTGATGATTCCGATCACTGGCGGTGAGCTGAATATGGGTATCTGGCAAGGAATTTACCTCGGCGAACACCGTGACAGTGGTGGTAGCCGCCGTGTATTGGCAACCCTGCAGGGTCAGGGTCCGGGCCAGTAACCTGGAACGAATGTATTTTTACTGACTTGTTTGTAGCGGTTGCCGGAGTAACCTGATGATTGTTCGTGAACGCCCGCATACGCTGGCGCTGTTATTTGTTTGGCGTGGTTCTATTTTGCCCGATATTGCGTTGCACCTGCTGGCGTTGCTGTTGTTTGCTGCCGGGGTGGTGGTGATTCATACCGATCACTGGGCCAATCTGGCGCAGTATTCAGTCGCTCCTTTTACCTTACTGGGCATTGCGTTATCGCTGTTTCTCGGTTTTCGTAATAACGCCTGTTATGACCGCTGGTGGGAAGGTCGTCAGCAATGGGGCCAGATGATTTCTAACGTGCGTTCGTTAGCGCGCTCGGCACATATTCTGTTGCCCGCATCCCGTCGTTTAACATTATTGGCCTGGTGCTCGGTGTTTTATCACGCCTTGCGGCTGCAATTACGTCAGCAGCCTCTGTCTATGGATGTCTTGCAGCAACAATTACCTGCCTGGGTGCTGGCGTGTTTGCCCGTTGCTGAACTGGAACAGGTGATCGGCAGCGGTAATGTCGCTGACGGTGTGTGTCAGAACATGGCAGAACAGTTGCGTCAGGCGTATGCCGCCAACGAGCTGGATACTCAGGGGATTCGTATTCTGGATGACCATGTGTCGGGCCTGGCGGCAGTACAGGCCGGTTGTGAGCGGCTGTCATCGACCCCTTTGCCCTTCGCCTATTCCTTGCTGACTCATCGCACGGCGTATCTGTATTGTTATTTATTGCCCTTCGGGCTGGTCGGCAGTATGGGTTGGATGACACCGGTATTTCTGGTCATTGTTGCTTACACTTTTTTTGGTCTGGATGCCCTGGCGCAACAGCTGGAAGAGCCGTTTGGCAGCGCCTCCAATCATTTGCCACTGGATGCCCTGTGCCGGGTGAATGACCGCTCGCTGGCACAAGCGTTGGGATTGCCTGTGCCGGATTTAATGACACCGGAACATCATGTGTTGCGGTAGAGGGGTATGATCCCGTCACTCTTCGGTTACTCAACCCGCTGTTCGATGCACTGCTCAAAGTACCGTTCGATACGGCGGTAGCCGTATTCCTGCGCCACCATATCCATCGACATAACGGTCAGAAAAAACAGCATGGGACCGTGTCGTGATTCCGGTGTGGTGTGTTTCAGCAGCCAGCTGACGACTCGGGCAGCAGTCACCGGAATATGGGTGATACGTGGTTTCGAGTTCCCTGCGGCCACAAAAGCGAGTCGGGCAATTTCTTGATGAGTGAGCGTTTCCGGGCCTCCGATGGGAAGCTCCAGCAGTGGCTGGAAGGGGGCGTTGACACACATACGCGCCAGGTCTTCGCCATGAATCGGATTGTAGCGTTGCTGACCATTCCCCAGCAGCCAGATTCGTCCTCGCTGAGCCATGGCCAGCATCTCGTTCAGCTCGGGAAAAAAACCGTTCGGTCGTATGACTCGATAGTTAAGACCGGATAGCCTGAGCTGGTCGACAAAGGCTTCCTTGGCGTCGCATATGGCCAGATGACGTAAGTACTCACCATTGAGTAGCGAAACGTAAACAAAACAGTCGACGCCTGATCGTTGGGCTTCTTGCAGCAAGTTCAAGTTGGCCTGGTAGTCTACTTCGCGATAACGCAGGCCATCCTGTTGCCGGTTGATTCCCAGTGTTGAAATGACGAGATCCACCCCTTCGCAGCAATCTCTCAGGCTGGCTGGGTGAGTCACTTCGACGGTTCGTACGTCACTGAGGCGAGCCAGTAACGGGTCTACTTTGTCTGGGTTGCGCACCAGTGCACGGACCCGATAACCCTGTTGCAGCAGTAACTGCCAGATATGGCCACCCAGGTACCCGGTTCCTCCAGCGAGCAGTACGGTTTTCATAAACTTCCTCTGCAACCGGGTGATGACAGTGATTGGGTCAGTGGTGCCCAGGCTATGTCCAGTCTGGTGTCGTCCGTGTTTTTACGCTGTTCCCTGGTCGAGAACGGTACGTTGATATAAACCGGAATCGCTTATCTTCAAACCATACGGCAGCACTACTGACATAATACTCATTAATGGTGTCAAACTCGATATCGGAGGACAGTTGCTTGCGACAAGGTCTGCCATGCTCCTGGGTCAGCTTACCAACCAACAATACATTGCACGTTGGGTACTTCAGGCAGCGCCAGAGTCAATCTCTCGGCAGTGTTGGTTGGTTAGCGCGGCACGCAACCGATTTGAGATAGTGGCCGTCGCAGGTGTCAGGGTGATGGCTACCGGTGCGGTACGGTTGTTCCCCAATCGCGCCTGTTTATGGTAAAGAACCCCGTTCGCTATTGAAAAAGTACCCAATGGTCTGGCTGGCTGTGTCGTAGCCATCACCGTTATTTCGCACATCGATAATCAATTCTTCCGTATCGATCAACTTTGCGACGGCTTGTGTCCTGTTGGCATTCCGGGCGTCGAGATCCTGCCTCAACAACGCTGTGGCGATATTACTTATAGCCAGTTCCGGGCTGAATCCGAACCTATTTTCGATCACCAGCACGCTGTCGGAACGATTGTCCGCTTCGCTGATGTACCAAAGGAGGTTGCAATTTTGAAGTCATAAATCAGGCAGCCGTCGTTGGTGTACTGAACGGCTACTATGCCGAACGCGACACCCGCAGGATCCTGTGATGGCAATCGCATCGGTCTGGCTGGTATTGGCCGAGCATCCAGGTGGTGATGGTGATCCGGGCTTTGGCACTAAAACCCTGTTTGAACCTTTTGTACAAGGAGATAAAAGCCCTACCGGAACGACCGGCGGCTTTGAATTGTGGCTTTGAATTGTGGCTGGCGATTGTGGATTTGAGCTGTGGCGCAAATGATCAAACGCCATGGCGGGGTTATGCAGATATCAGCCAACGATCTTGGTGCTGTCTGTTTTGAATTTGGGTGGCAGGCAACCGTTAGAAACTGGCCCGGTTGCCTTGAAATCCAATGCTCAGCCCGCTTTTTGCAGGCAGTCTGGACAAAAGCCGACTTCGGGGAAATAGCCATTCGCGAGTTTGTAAGCGACTTCTGCGGAAGCGTAGGAACCCAGATACATCAGACTCTCGGGTTCTGGCAACTGGCTGCAAGTCGACAGGTGAACAGCGGCGATGACGCCCTCGCCAACGGGCTTTTTGACATAAAATTCGGCCATGATAGGACTCCAGTGCAGGTGGTAGGTATCGCAGCGACAAGGTTTTCACCTTAGCGGCGCTGACGCTTTGCTAACGCCAAACCGACATTAACTGCAAAGGACTGTTGCCAACTTTATGCCAGCAGGGAATTATCCGCAGCGGTTTGAAATCGGCAGATTTTATTGCGGTAAATCAGTTGGTTAGCAAACACCAGTGATTGCTGATGGAAAAGGGCGATAGAAGTTGATCTGACTCAAGGCAAAAAATGTTGTTGTGCCTGTCGTTTTTGTCGACAACGCAACAGGTACTCTGTTCAGCCCCATTCATTCGGATATTCGCGTTGCACGTACTACTTCCGGGCGGAAGCCAGTGCAACCTCGAACGGTTGGCTCGGCCAGCAACCACGACGTTTGAATAGCTCGACCTGGAATACATCCGCTTGTAGCCGTTTGATCCCTAACCGCAAGGTGGCCGGAGAGTTGCCGGGGTCAAAGCCAGTGTGTGGCCACAGCCAGCAGTGGCTGTTGGTGTCGCTGGCAGCAAGTTGCAGCCGTTGGACATGTCTTTCATGCGATTCGTGGAGCCATCCCAGTACTGCACTGCAATGGCCACTGCGGAGACCTTCTTCCAGACACCAGATAGCTTCTTGGTAAGACTTTGGATGCACCACCAGAATGTGTTTTAACCTGACACCAGCCAATGTCAGGGTCGGGGCGTAAGGAATGGCAGGGGGAGCGACCCAGAGAATCCATTTGGGCTGCTGACTCAAGCTGGCCAGTGCCGGTAATATCAGGCTTAATTCACCGGCCTCAAGTCCCTGGTGATACACCTCACATACTTGCCCGGCTTGCCAGCCACCGCCGGGCAGTTGCGTATCAAGGCTGGTAAAGCCACTGGACAGAAGCGCTTGTTGGTGATCTGGCAAGCGTTGGTCTTGCCAGATCTGACTCTGATCGAGCACCTGTTCCAGCGGGGTGTTACCGCTGTTGATCAGGGATGAGCCGGACAGATTCATGATGACTCCTGGCGTACTGAATCGGTACGCAGCGAAAACTGAAAAATACTGTACAAATAAACAGTATTATTGCAGGTTGTTCAAGCTCTGTTATGTAACCGGGATCATCCTGTATTGAGGGTTTGGCTGTGCGGCAGATGCGATAGCGTCGTATAATGCCCCGTTACGTTGTACCTATTTGGGAGATTTCCATGAGTCAGCCAGATCGTCTGGTCATTTTTGATACCACTATGCGCGACGGTGAGCAGAGCCCTGGCGCGTCCATGACCAAAGAAGAAAAGGTTCGTATCGGCAAGGCGCTGGAAAAGATGCGAGTGGATGTCATTGAGGCGGGTTTTGCTGCGGCAAGCCCGGGAGATTTCTCCGCCATTGAGGCGGTTGCCCAGGCGGTGCGTGAAAGCACCGTTTGCAGCTTGGCACGGGCGATAGATAACGATATTGAGCGTGCAGCAGCATCTCTGGCAAAAGCCGAACGTGCCCGCATTCATACGTTTATTGCGACCTCGCCCATTCATATGCAGTACAAGTTGCGTATGCAACCTGATCAGGTGTTAGAACAAGCGGTGTATGCGGTGAAAAAAGCCCGCAACCTCGTTGCCGATGTGGAGTTTTCCTGTGAAGACGCTGGGCGTTCCGAAATCGATTTCCTCTGCCGTATTATCGAAGCCGCGATCAATGCCGGTGCGCGTACGATCAATATTCCAGACACGGTAGGCTATGCCATTCCGGAAGAATTTGGCCACACCATCAAGACCTTGCTGCAGCGTATCCCCAACGCTGACAAGGCAATCTTCTCCGTGCATTGTCATAATGACCTCGGGCTGGCGGTGGCCAACTCCCTTGCCGCCGTTGCCAATGGCGCTCGCCAGGTAGAATGCACCATTAATGGTCTGGGTGAGCGGGCCGGTAACGCTGCGCTGGAAGAGATCGTGATGGCGACCCGCACCCGTCATGACCTGTTTAATATTTCAACTGCTATTGATACCACCCAGATTGTGCCGACCTCCCGTCTGGTGTCGTCCATTACCGGCTTCCCGGTGCAGCCGAACAAGGCCATCGTCGGAGCCAACGCCTTTGCCCATGAATCCGGTATTCACCAGGATGGGGTACTCAAGCACCGCGAAACCTACGAAATCATGAAGGCCGAAGACGTTGGTTGGGGTGCTAATAAAATGGTGATGGGCAAACACTCGGGTCGTGCGGCTTTCCGCAGTCGTCTGGAAGAGCTGGGAATGAGTTTTGATTCTGACGTCGCCCTCAACGAAGCGTTTGCCCGCTTCAAGGAACTGGCGGATAAAAAGCACGAAATTTTTGATGAAGACTTGCAGGCCCTGGTCAGCGAAGTCGCTGCAGATGCCGCTCCGGATGTGTACAAGCTGGTGGCACTGGAATGCCGTTCGGCCACTGGAGAAATGCCGCTGGCATCGCTGGTAGTCAGCCAGGATGGTGTTGAGCACAAGGTGACCAGTGAAGGCTCTGGCCCGGTTGATGCGGCATTAAAAGCCATTGATCAAGTGGCTGGCTCAGGTGCCAATCTGCTGCTGTATTCAGTGAATAACATTACCAAGGGCACCGATTCCCAGGGTGAAGTTACGGTACGTCTTGAAAAAGGCGGTCGTATTGTCAACGGCAGTGGTGCTGATACCGATATCGTCGTGGCGTCGGCCAAGGCCTACATCCATGCTCTGAACCTGCTTTACTCTGGCAAGGATCGTCAGCATCCACAAAACGACGGTGTCTGATTCCGATGCGTGAAGCCGTTCGTTGCCAGTATCTTCATGCCATGGGTATCCCGATATGGGTGCCCCGGCACGAGCTGCCTAACGCAGCACCGAGTCAGTTGTTACCCTGGCTCGGAGAGCAAGGTGGCCCGCATGGCAGTGAACTGCCAACGGGTCATCTGCCCAACTACCATCATGCCGAAGATCACTCTCCGGGAGGTCATTTCGCGGCAGAATTGCTGCAGCATCGTGGTACATCCACGGCGATAGCAGAGACTCGTGGTAACGCGCCTGCGGTACCCGCAAATGTACTCGCCAGGAACCCCGCAACGGCAAGCCTTAAAGTTCCACCAGTCGAACCAGCGCGGACTCCGTCTGCACCGCTGCCCTTCGAAGCGGTGACGGTTGTTGATTTGACCCCGCCGCGTTTTGAACTGCATTTTGTGGCGATGGGAGGTGGTGCCATCTGGGTGTGTGATGGCAGAGAACAGCTCCAGGCGATGCAGGCCTTTGCCTTGCGGGTGGCAGCAGGGATGGGATGGAATCAGGAAAGAGGCGAACCGCTCTCCTTTCGTTGGCCCTTTATCGAGCATGGCAAGGAAGATCAGAGTGCCGCAGTGGCGGAACAGGCACTGCGGGCACAATGGCAATTTTTTGTCCATCATGGTGGCCGTTTTGTAATTGGCTTTGGCCCTCGCTCCGGTCAGTGGCTCACACGTATCCAGGTGCCTGGCTGCTATCAGGACGGTGATGTCTTCAGCGTGATGAATAGTGCGGAACAGAAAAAACAACTGTGGCTGGCATTGCTGAAGCTGCCGATGGAACAACTGCCGGTGGAGCAATCATGAGCAACAGTGTCCGTATTGTCGCGGCCAGTCCGGAAGACCTGCAAGCACTGATGGCAATTGAACAGCGCTGTCAGTCTCATCCATGGAGTAGTGCAGTGATGGTTCGCTACCTGAATAAAAAACAGGTGGTGTGGCGGCTGGAGCTCACCGAGGCCATTGTCGGTTTTGCTGTCGTGACCCAGGTGGCCGGGGAGGCTGAACTGCTGGATATTGCCATTCACCCTGATTATCAGGGACACGGTCTGGGACAGCAGTTATTGCAACATCTGCTGGATACGGTTGCAGCCAACGGCAATGAACGTATGTTTCTTGAAGTGCGCGAAAGTAACCGTGCGGCGATCGCGGTTTATGAAAAGCTGGGTTTTTGCCAGGTTGGTGTCCGAAGCAACTACTATCCGGCCAAACAGGGACGCGAAGACGCCCTGATGTATTGCCAGGAACTGATCGTCTGACCTTTCAATAACCTGATAATCCGCAGGAGCACCCCCTCATGAGTCCAATGCTGCCAGGCTGGTTACTGGGGTTGATGTCACTTGCCAGCCTTGCTCTGCTGGGCTGGAGTATCTACAGCTATCGCTGGTCGGCGCTGATTGAACACCGCCCTGCCCAACATCTGTTTTTTGGCAGTGTGCTGGTGATGATTTTATTCTGGCAAGCACAGGCAGGCATTGTGCCGGGGCTGGGTTTTCATATTCTGGCGCTCACCTCCGTCACTCTGATGATGGGCTGGCGGCTGGCGCTGGTGGCGACCGCCATGATGCAGCTGGTGTTGGCGTTGCTGGGGCAATTTGAGTGGTCGGCACTGGGTTATCATTACCTGGTACAGAATGCAGCACCTATCGGGTTTACCTACGGTTTTTACTCACTGGTCTATCGACGCCTGCCCCATAACCCGTTTATCTATATTCTTGTTGCCGGGTTTCTGAATGCCGGGGTTACTCATGCCTTTCTGGATGTGCTGCAAAGCAGTGTTTATGCACTCAGTGATACCTATACCACAGACCGTATCTGGCATGATTACCTGCGCTATTTGCCTTTGATGATGTTTCCCGAGGGAGTGGTTAACGGTATGTTTATTGCCGGTATGGTAGCGTTCCATACGGAATGGCTCAGTACTTTTAACGAAGAGTCTTACTTCAAGTAAGCGTCGAATACTTCAGGTGTTTGGTTTGGTTATATCGGCCTGAAGTTGTGACTTTCATAGCAAGGAATAGAATATGAAGACGATGATTGGTGTGTTGGCCGGATTGCTGATGGTCTCATCTGCTTATGCGCGTGATGATGTGGGTAGCTATTCTATTGATGATGCAATGTCTCAGGAACAAGCGAAGCCTCGGCTGGGAACGTCAATACAATTCTATTTCGGCAATCAGCAACATAAGGCAGTGAGCAAAAATTTTGGTGAGTTTCGCACCAACAAAAAAACCAATGCCTTTGGCAAATCCGACAAGAAAGCCTGTGAGTGGGCGTTTCTGTCAGCAATGATTTCGTTACGCGATCGAGCCGTGAAAGAAGGCGGCAATGCGGTGGTGAATATCCGTTCGAACTACAAAAACAACCTGACCAGTAGTGACACTACCTTCCAGTGTGGGGCTGGTGCCATTATGGCGGGTGTTGCCCTGGTGGGGGATGTCGTCATTCTGGTGGACTGAGCCAAGTTTCCATTATAGCAAGGTGCACCGTGCCGAGGCTTACCTCGGCGCGTACTTTTGCAGCTTCCGCTGCAGGGTTCTGCGGTGCATGTTCAGGGCACGGGCGGTGGCGGATACATTGCCATCGTTTTCATTCAGCACTCGCTGGATGTGCTCCCATTCCAGTTGATCCACTGACATCACCTGTGCGTGTTCTGCTGAAGTTTCAGCCGATCGGCCATTATCATCCTTGAAGGCAGCCAGCAGCTCTTGCAAGGTGGCAGGCTTGTGCAGGTAGTTGTGGGCACCCAGCTTGATCGCTTCCACTGCCGTGGCGATGCTGGCGTAGCCGGTCAACATCACGATTTTTATCTCAGGCTGTTGTTGCAACAGTTGGGGAATCAGAGTCAGACCGGATTCCTGTGCCATGCGTAAATCCAGGGTGGCCCATTGCGGCTGGAAGTCTGCTTGGGTAGCCAGTGCGGCGCTGCTGTTGTGTGCTGGCCGGGCAGTAAAGCCCTGTCGTTCCAGACTGCGGCACAATACCTGGCTGAAGTGGACGTCGTCGTCGATCACCAGGATACGGGGAAGGGCCGGGGTCGGGGTCATGATAGTGGTTCCGGTAAGGGAGAAATTGGCAGGCTGAGGGTGCAACGACTGCCGCCGTTGGCCAGTGCCCGCAGTTCGATATTACCGCCAAACTGCTCAACGCTGGCGTTACTCAGGTAAAGACCAATACCCAGTCCGGTTTGCTTGCTGCTGCTGTAGGGTGTGTAACGGCTCAGAGCCGCAGCGGCGTGGGGATCGGGTTGAACGATATCTAACACCCAGTAGTCTTGCGCTTCACGGGTCTGGAGTTCAATCGCTTGTTGGCCGGCTTCAGCGGCGTTATCGAGCAGGTTCAGTAATGCCTGATCCAGCAGGGGAGAAGTATGAATCATGGCCGAGCTATGGTGTTCGAACGGCTGCCACACGGCATTGGGTTGACTCAGCTGCCAGCGCTGTAGCTGTTCATCGAGCCAGTCACTGGCGAGTTGTTGCCTGGCATTACGTGCCTCTCGGCCTTGCTTGGCCAGAGCCTGTAATGAATTCTGGCAGCGGTTGACCTGTTCTCGTAATAACGTCAGGTCGGATTGAATAGCAGGTGCCGCCTGGCTGTCGATCAGATCATCCAGCAGCATGCCCATGGTCATCAATGGCGTACCCATCTCATGGGCAGTTCCTGCGGCTAACGTGCCGATACCCACCAGTTGTTCGTTTTTGAGTTGCTGCTCGCGCAATTGCTGGATTTCCAGTTGCTGGCGTTGACGGGTGCGTAACAGCTGCGGAATCAGGGTAGCCAGAATCAGGGCGCTGAGTACAAAGGTCAGCCACATACCGGCGAGGTGCCAGTCCACCAGTGACAAACTGCTCAGTGTGTGGCTTTGGTGTAACAGCAGCGGCTGATACCAGACACTGAGCAGGCTGTAATCGGCGACACACAGTGCCGTCATCCAGATGGCCAGTAACCAGGGCAAGCCATAGCTGGCCAGTACCAGCAACACCAGAAAATAAGAGATCAGCGGGTTGGTTGCACCGCCGGTAAAAAACAGCAACCCGGTAAACAGCTGGCATTCCAGCGACAAATGTAAAAACAGCTGCCAATCCTGAATATTCCGACGGGTGACTTGCCATTGGCTGAATACCTGCAGCGGCACATATAACGCCAGCAGCACCCAGGCAGAGCCGAGGTTGGCGACCTCCTGAGTCTGCAGATAACTCAGAAATAGCAGCCAGACGGTGGCGATGGCCAGCTGCAGCAGGGCGAGTCGTTGCAGTACCGGGTTCAGTCCGGTGGAAGGAGAGGCCAGCGAGCGCATGAAAAAGACGATGTCCAATGGGCATTGGAGGCCAGTATAAGGGATTCTGGCCGTCTTGATTCTGCCGGGTATGATCTGCCCTGCGTTATTTGGTCGCAGGGGCAAACAGTTATTCCGCCGGATGGGAGTCTGTGTTCCATTCAGTTCCTGACGCTGGCGTGACAAAATGCGACTTTCTGCGCGTACAGTGCGTAGCTTATGCCTGTTACAGGCTTCTCGTTCGGAGTACTCCCATGACGCAAGCGGTATCGGTCAAGGCAGACCTGGTATTGGTGCTGGTGACCCTGCTGGCGGCAGCTGGCTGGATTTTTTCCAAGGAGGCACTGGCAGGGTTGGCGCCCTTGATGTTTATTTTTATACGCTTTGTCAGCGCTGGTGTGGTGGTGGGAGCGGTTGGCTGGAAAGATGTACAAGCCATGAGCCAAGCGGAGTGGATTCGAGCACTGCGCTCCGGTGCCTGTTTCGGGATGGCGATTGCGTTCTGGATTATGGGATTGAAACACGGCCAGCATATGGGAGTCGGTGCTTTTTTGACTTGTTTGGGTGTGGTCATGGTACCGCTGGTGATCTTGTTGTTTGGTGATCGACCCCCTTCTACAACCTGGGTATCGCTACCACTGGCAGCCGCAGGCTTGGGATGTTTGTCGCTGGATGGGACATTTGTCTTTGGCTTTGGTGAATTGTGCTATTTGGCCGCTGCTTGTCTGTTTGCCCTGACCTTTGTGCTGACCAGTCGGGCAGCGGCCTCGATTCCGGCGATTGCCCTGACTTCGGTGCAGCTGACCGTCGTGGGGCTGGTGGCTTTGCCACTGTCGCTGGCATTTGAAACCTGGCAGCTGCCGGGGGTACTGAATATCTGGCTCTGGGTGCTGGCCAGTACGCTGATAGCCACCTGTCTGCGATTTTTTTTGCAAACCTGGGCGCAGGGTAAAACTTCTTCCAGTTCAGCGGCGTTGATTATGATGCTGGAACCGGTCTGGACGGCTTTCTTGGCGGCATTCTGGTTTGGCGAGCAGATGACGCTGATGCAGATGTTGGGCTGTGGACTGATCTTTACGGCGCTATTGGCAAGCCGTTGGCGCTCGGTGATCCGGGTTGCAGGAAAGCTGGTACCCGCAACAGCCCGCTCCTGGTGATGCTGGACAAACAGAGCTCCGATTGTTTGTCTGCTGTTTCTGGGCGCTCCGGGAATCCGAGAGTTGAAGCCGCCTGGCACAGGCGAGTCTCTTTATTTTGACGTACGCTATCCAAAAAAATTAACCCTTACGAATCAACCCCGAATCAACACAGGAGGTCATTGATGCAACCAGACCAGAGCACCGTCACCGTAGCCATGCAGGTAACACCCCTCCAACCAACCTTCGAGTTGCGCCGGATACTTGTTTATACCCTGATCGCTGTCAGTTTTGCTGCTTCGATGTGGGTCAACCAGACCAAGGCAGAGGCGGTGACGCCGGCGGACTTTCAAGCATTTATCGACAGTGATGCCCGGCAAGATGACCGTGTTCGGGATATATACCGTCATCCGGCTGCGACCTTGGCATTTTTTGATGTCGAGCCAGATATGAGCGTGGTGGAAATCTGGCCCGGTGGCGGCTGGTATGCGGATATTCTGGGGCCATATCTGAGTGATCATGGCCGGTATGTCGCAGCGCATTTTGACCCGGATTCTGACGTTGAATACTTCCGTAACAGTCGTGCGCGTTTTGCTGCCAAAGTCACCCGCCAGCCCAAGCGCTTTGGCAGTACCACTCTGGCGGTGTTTGATCCGGGCAGCGAACAGGCCATTGCGCCGGACGGCAGTGCCGACAGGGTACTGAGTTTCCGTAATGTGCATAACTGGTACATGCGCGGTGGCGGTGATGAACGAGTGCTGGCAGCCTTCAAAACGTTTTATCGTGCACTGAAACCCGGTGGCGTCCTGGGTATTGTGGAACATCGCCTGGCAGCCGATCGCCCGTTAGTCGATCAGCAAAGTAGTGGTTATCTGCACCAGGATTATGTGATTCGTATGGCTGAACAGGCCGGTTTTATCTTGCAAGCCAGCAGTGAAATCAACGCCAACCCGGCAGATAGCACTCGTTATCCTGAGGGTGTCTGGACGTTACCCCCTTCGTATCGGCTGGGGGAACAGGATCGCGCTCGTTATCAGGCCATCGGTGAAAGCGACCGGATGACGTTGAAGTTTATCAAGCCGGTACGTAGTTAGGTACGCCGTTAAACTGTGTGCAGAGTGCTTGCGGCAAGGCATCAAGTTCAAGCCTCGGGCGGCAGGTCGGGATAACGGGTTGCTTTCAGGCTGTCCTTGATTTTCTTCAGGTGGGCCTGGAATTCCACTCCCCGACGTAGTGTCACCCCAGTGGCCAGCACATCCAATAAAATCAGCTGCACGATACGTGATGTCATCGGCATGTATTTGTCAGTGTCTTCCGGGGTAGGAAACGACAGACAGACACTGCTGGATGCTGCCAGAGGCGATTTGTCGGCAGTCAGTCCAATCACGGTTGCACCGTTGCTGCGAGCGATTTGGGCAATCTCAACCATATCGCGGGTACGGCCAGTGTAGGAGATGGCGACAATCACATCGCCGGTATGAGCAGCCGCAGCCACCATCCGCATCATCAACACGTCGTCGTAGGCGGTGACCGGCAGATTGAAACGGAAAAACTTGTGCTGGGCATCCATCGCTACCGGGCCAGACGCCCCCAGACCAAAAAATGAAATCTGTTTGGCCTGAATCAGAAAGTCGACGGCCTTTTCAACCGCGCTCATACATACATGTTTGCGGGCATTTTCCATCGCCGCAATGGTCGAGGTGAAAATTTTGTCGGTGTATTCCTCGGTATTGTCATTCTGCTCCACATCACGACTGACGTAGGGCGTCCCGGTGGCCAGGCTCTGGGCCAGCTGGATCTTGAAATCCGGGAAGCCGGAAGTCTCGAAGTTACGACAAAAACGGTTAACCGTCGGCTCGCTGACCAGAGAGGCATTGGCGAGCGCTGAAATGCTCATACGGGTGGCGCTTTTCGGGTCGTTCAGAATCACATCAGCGACCTTGCGTTCAGACTTGTTCAGATTTTCCAGCCGCTCGCCGATTTGATCGAGAAGACTCATGACAACCTCGTGGCAAAGACTTTTGGGTCGCGCAGTGGTTATTTTACTACAAGGGCGCGTAGCGAGTGACTATACCTCTGCTGATAGGGCAAGGCCAGAGAGTGGGTGGGCGTATTGAGAATGCCAGGACGTTGGCCAAAGCGGATGAGATGGACTTGTATTTGGAATATCACGCTGAAAAACGCAGGATGTCAACGTATCAGCCTTGGTTGGCTATTCACGGCTTGATCGTGGACAATAGCGACCAACTTTGGTGGCGGTAGTCGTTTGGACTGCTCAACCGTTATACAGAACCCAGAAGACAAAACGAAGCGAATGGCCAGTCAATTCCAGCAAGAAGTCGGACGTCGTCGTACGTTCGGCATTATTTCCCACCCCGATGCGGGTAAAACCACTATTACTGAAAAGCTGTTGCTGTTTGGCAACGCTATCCAGCTAGCCGGTACGGTCAAAGGCAGGAAGACGGGCCGTATGGCGACGTCGGACTGGATGCAGATGGAGCAAGAGCGCGGTATCTCGATTACCACCTCGGTAATGCAGTTCCCTTATCGTGATCGTATGGTCAATCTGCTTGATACGCCAGGACACGAAGACTTCTCGGAAGATACCTATCGTACCCTGACCGCTGTCGATTCCGTGTTGATGGTGATCGATGGGGCCAAGGGTGTCGAAGACCGCACCATCAAGCTGATGGATGTCTGTCGTCTGCGTGATACCCCGATCTTCACCTTCATTAACAAGATGGATCGGGAAGTTCGTGACCATATTGAAGTGCTGGATGAAATTGAAACCATCTTGAAAATCAAGTGCGCGCCAGTGACCTGGCCGATTGGTATGGGCAAGGCGTTCAAGGGTGTGTACAACCTGGTCACTGACACGATTCACGTGTTCCGGCCCGGGCAGGCCAGCATCATTCCGGACGATGTCCAGATTCAGGGCATTGAATCTGCCGAAGCGCTGGCACTGCTGGGCGAAGAGCTGGTGGAAGAATTGGTGGAAGAAATCGAGCTGGTACGGGGTGCCAGTTATGAATTTGATCTGGATGAATACCTTGCAGGCACGATGACGCCGGTATTCTTCGGCACCGCCTTGTCGAACTTTGGGGTGCGCGAAATGCTCAATTACTTTGTTGAGTGGGCACCCGCGCCGATTCCGCGTCAGACCAATGAGCGCGAAGTGCCACCAATGGAAGAAACGTTCTCCGGTTTTATTTTCAAGATCCAGGCTAATATGGATCCGAAACATCGTGACCGTATTGCCTTTATGCGGGTGTGCTCTGGCGCTTATACCCGTGGTATGAAGATGAAACACACGCGGATTGGCAAAGACATCAAGATTGCCGACGCAGTGACCTTTCTTGCAGGCGACCGCTCAGCGGTAGAAGAAGCCATTTCCGGTGACATCATCGGGCTGCACAACCATGGCACCATCCAGATTGGCGATACCTTCACTGAGGGTGAAAACCTGCGGTTCACTGGTATTCCTCACTTTGCCCCGGAACTGTTCAAGCGAGTGCGGTTGAAAGATCCGTTAAAAATGAAGCAGCTGCAGAAGGGATTGCAGCAGCTGTCGGAAGAAGGCGCAACCCAGTTATTTATGCCGGTTAATAACAACGATCTGATCCTTGGTGCGGTCGGGGTGTTGCAGTTTGATGTGGTACAGCAGCGCCTGCGCGACGAGTATAAAGTGGAATGTATTTATGAGCCGGTCAGTGTGAATACGGCACGCTGGGTGTATTGCGCAGATAGCAAGATGCTGGAAGATTTCAAACGTAAGGCAGCAGATAACCTGGCGATTGATGGCGGCGGCTATCTGACCTACATCGCACCGACGCGGGTGAACCTGAGTTTGATTCAGGAGCGCTGGCCCGAGGTGGAATTCCGCGCAACCCGTGAGCACTGATTGCTGCCTGACCGCTCCGTAGGGACGCCCTCCATGGCTGTCTGTAACGGCACGGCAGGGTGTGCAGGGTGATAGGTATGAGCGTCAGTTCTTTGGAGGCGGCTAGGCCGTGCCGGTTTGATGCGGACGAAGCCAATCTGGCGGGCAATAAAAATCTGTCGACAATTCATTTTTCGAGTGGATTATTTTCTGCACTAAAGATACAATCCGCGCCCCTTTATGAAAAGACGGCTCCTTTCTGGCACTTGTGTCGTGACGGCTGATCCGTGACTTACTGTGTTAAAAATACACAGATGGTTGCGTGGGTAATAACCGTCCTGTAGAATGCCGCCCTCTTTTCTGATCAACATGCCCTTGAAGGCGAGAATTTGATGAAAACTTACAGCGCAAAACCCGAAGCCGTAAAACGTGAATGGTTTGTTGTTGATGCAGCTGATCAGACGCTGGGTCGCCTGGCTACCGAGGTTGCTCGCCGTTTGAGAGGCAAGCACAAGCCAGAATACACACCACACGTTGATACCGGCGATTACATCGTCGTGATCAATGCTGAAAAAGTAAAAGTCACTGGCAATAAAACCAGCGACAAAATGTATTACCGTCACACTGGTTACCCCGGTGGCCTGAAGTCGATCTCTTTTGAGAAGCTGATCGACTACAAGCCGCAGGACGTAATTGAGACAGCGGTAAAAGGCATGCTGCCCAAGAATCCTCTTGGACGCGCCATGTTCAAGAAAATGAAAGTTTACGCAGGTAGCGAGCATCCACACACCGCTCAGCAGCCTCAAGAACTGAAGCTGGGAGAATAATATGGCCGTAACTCAATACTACGGTACCGGTCGTCGCAAGACGTCCACTGCTCGCGTTTTCTTGCGTCCAGGTACTGGCTCTATCGTGATCAACAAGCGCACACTGGAAGAATATTTCGGTCGTGAAACTGCTCGTATGGTTGTCCGTCAGCCTCTGGAACTGACTGAGAGTCTGGAGAAGTTTGACATTGTTGTTAATGTTAACGGCGGTGGTGGTAATGGTCAGGCGGGTGCTATCCGTCACGGCATTACTCGCGCCCTGATGCAATACGACGAAACGCTACGTCCATCTCTGCGTGCTGCGGGTTACGTTACTCGTGACGCTCGTGAGGTTGAACGTAAGAAGGTTGGTCTGCGTAAAGCACGTAAGAAGCCGCAGTTCTCCAAGCGTTAAGCTATTTTTTGCTGATAAAAAAGGCGTCCCTTGGCTTATGTCAATGGACGCTTTTTTTGTTTTTATATCCCTACAGCACGTATGTCTTCCCGGTTGTTTCAAATCCTCAATTTCTTTACTATGTGCGCCGCTCTGCATTCTACGCCGGGTCTGCCGACCGTAGTCCCTCTCAGGCAAACGACCTCGCGGCAGAAAAGAATTTTAATGATGGGAGAAGATGGTAATGAGTCAAGACGGCGTTAATAAAGGTCGGCGCACCCTGTTGGTGGGCGTGACTTCTGCTGTCGGCGCAGTTGGTGCTGGCTTTGTCGCTGTACCCTTCGTCAAATCTTGGGTTCCAAGTGAAAAGGCGAAAGCGGCGGGCGCTCCGGCCAAGGTCGATGTCAGCAAAGTCGAACTGGGTTCGATGCTGACTGCCGAATGGCGTGGCAAGCCGGTATACATCGTGCACCGTACAGATGCGATGCTGGAAAATCTGCCAGAGCATAATGACCGGCTGAAAGATCCGGATAACAGCAACAAGGCTCAGCAACCAGCCTACGCTGACAACATCAATCGCTCACGCAAGCCTGAAATCCTGGTTTTGCTGGGTGTTTGTACTCACCTGGGTTGTGCCCCCAAGTACTTTGGCGAAGTCAAACCTCAGCAGTTTGATGCAAACTGGCCTGGAGGCTGGTTTTGTCCATGTCACGGTTCCCGTTTTGATCTGTCTGGTCGTGTTTTTCAGGGATCTCCGGCTGCGGCCAACCTGGAAGTTCCGCCGTACAGCTACGAAAGCGCCAGTGTGGTTGTAATCGGTGTGGATGAGGAGAACGCCTGATGAGTAACAAGCAAAATACCTTCATGGGCTGGATTGATGACCGCTTGCCGGTAACCAGTGCCTATGAAAAGCATATGTCCAAGTACTATGCGCCGAAGAACTTCAACTTCTGGTACTTCTTCGGCGTATTGTCGATGTTGATGCTGGTTAACCAGATCCTGACCGGTGTCTGGTTAACCATGAACTTCACTCCGAGTGCCGAAGCAGCGTTTGCCTCTGTTGAATACATCATGCGAGATGTTGAGTGGGGCTGGCTGATTCGCTATATGCACTCCACTGGCGCTACCTTCTTCTTTATCGCTATTTATCTGCACATGATGCGCGCCATTCTGTATGGTTCCTACCAGAAGCCTCGTGAATTGATCTGGATCTTCGGTATGGCCATTTACTTGGCTCTGATGGCAGAAGCTTTCATGGGCTACGTACTGCCATGGGGTCAAATGTCTTACTGGGGTGCGCAGGTAATTATCTCTCTGTTCTCTGTTCTGCCTTACGGTAATGAACTGACTGAATGGATTCGTGGTGACTTCCTGATTTCTGGTGCAACTCTGAACCGCTTTTTTGCCTTACACGTTGTCGCTGTGCCGCTGGTGATTGTCGGTCTGGTGGTTATGCACTTGCTGGCGTTGCATGAAGTGGGTTCCAACAACCCTGACGGTATCGACATCAAAAAACTGAAAGACGAAAACGGGGTTCCTCTGGATGGCGTGCCATTCCACCCTTACTACTCAGTACACGACCTGGTCGGCATCGTTGTCTTCCTGATGGTGTTCTGTACCGTAATGTTCTTCTTCCCTGAAGGCGGCGGTTTCATGTTGGAACACGCCAACTTTGAACCAGCTAATGGTTTGAAAACTCCTGAGCACATTGCTCCAGTTTGGTATTTTGGTGCGTTCTACGCGATTCTGCGTGCAGTGCCAGACAAACTGATGGGTGTTGCTGCAATGGGGGCTGCGATTGCGGTGTTGTTCGTACTACCATGGCTGGATCGTAGTCCTGTGCGTAGCTGGCGTTATAAGGGCTGGATGAGCAGAACCTTTATTCTGGTGTTTGCCGTGGCCTTTGTTCTGCTGACTTGGTTGGGTACTCAGCCTACCAATGAGCTGAATACCTTCCTGGCTCGTGCTTCATCGTTTATCTACTTCGGTTTCTTCTTGTTGATGCCTTTCTATACTCGTATGGAAAAAACCAAACCAGTGCCAGAACGCGTAACAGGAGGCCACTAATGAAAACGTTATTTGCATTGATCGCTGCACTGCTTCCTGCAGTTGCAATGGCCTCCAGTGAAGGTGTGCATCTGGATAAGCACCTGACCGATCTGACGGATAAGGCCTCACTGCAACGTGGCGCCCAGACCTTTATGAACTACTGCATGGGCTGTCATTCGATGGAACACGCCCGGTTTAACCGCATGGCTCGTGACCTGGATATCCCAGAAGAGCTGATGATAGAAAACCTGGTGTTTGACACCGACAAAAAGTTCGGTTCGCTGGCGACCATCGCCATGCGCAAGGAAGATTCCAAAAAATGGTTTGGTGCCACACCACCAGACCTGACGCTGGTTGCCCGTGTACGACGTCCAGATTGGCTATACACCTACCTGCGCAGCTTTTATGTCGACCCAACACGCCCATGGGGTGTTAATAATGCAGTCTTCAAGGACGTGGGCATGCCTAACGTACTGGCTGAGCTGCAGGGTCTTCAGCATGAAGGTACCGCACCGGTAGCCGTGGGTTATGACACACTGACGGGTCAGGAAATCACCGAAGAGCACGAAGATGTGCTATATCTGGCAGAACCTGGCACGCTGAGTGTTAAAGAGTATGATGACCTGATCTTCGATCTGGTTAACTTTTTGACTTACTCCGCTGAACCTATTGCGGTTGAGCGTGAGAGACTGGGTTGGTGGGTACTTTTGTTCCTGGCAATCTTCTTAGTGCCTGTGTACATGTTGAACAAGGAATACTGGCGCGACGTCCATTAATCGCACTGTATTCTGATGCTAGCCTGGCCGTTTTTGCGGCCGGGCTATCTTTGTTTTTAGGTAATCGAATTTTTTAGCAAGCGAGGAAATTATGGGGGTTGTAGCCAAGCGCTCTACCATGACGTTTTATTCCGATGCCAAGGATCATTTCAGCCACCGTGTACGTATCGTACTGGCTGAAAAGGGTGTCGCCGTCGAAATTATGGATGTAGATCCGGACAACCTGCCCGAAGATCTGACATCCCTGAATCCTTACAACACCCTGCCAACCCTGGTTGATCGGGAGCTGACGCTCTACGAAGACCCGAACATCATGATGGAATACCTCGACGAGCGTTTCCCGCACCCACCGCTGTTGCCCGTCTACCCTGTGGCACGGGCAGAAAGCCGGTTATGGATCAAACGCATCGAGAAAGACTGGTGTGGCCTGGTGGCCAGCATTCTGGCTGGCGGTGACTCTGCTGAGGCAGCCCGCAAGGATCTGACCGAAAGCCTGGTTGGCATTGCACCCATTTTCACCGAGATGTCCTACTTTATGAGTGACGACTTCTCGATTGTGGATTGCTGCGTTGCTCCCATCTTGTGGCGTTTGCCGGTACTGGGCATTGAACTGCCAGAGCGGCAGTGCAAACCGCTGCTGCAATATATGGAGCGGTTATTTGAACGTGAATCGTTTCAGGCCAGTCTGACCGAAGCCGAACGGGAAATGCACGAGTAATGAAAACAATGACCCCAAGCCGACCTTACCTGGTGCGCGCCCTGAACGAGTGGATTCTCGATAATCAGTGCACACCCTATGTACTGGTAGATGCCTCGCTGGCTGGGGTTCAGGTGCCTCAGGACTACGTGAACAAAGGCCAGATTGTACTGAATATCAGCATGACAGCAGTTCAGAATCTGCTGATAGACGATCAAGGGCTGTCCTTTAATGCCCGCTTTGGAGGTGTACCTATGTCGGTATACGTACCTACTGTGGCCATTCTGGCGATATATGCCAAGGAAAACGGTCAGGGCATGGTGTTTGGATCGGAAGCCGGTGCTCCTGATCCCAACGACCCACCCGAACCGCCAAAACCGAAGCAGACAGAGTCAGAGACAAAAGCCAGTTCTGGCCGACCTTCGCTGAAAGTGGTGAAGTGACCTGTCGGGTGTCTGAAGCTGGATGTCTGACGCAATAAAAAACCGCCTTCGGGCGGTTTTTTATTGGCTGCTTTTCTAACCGATTCGATGTAATACGCCGACGGCTATTGGCATCCTCGGGCAGTATTATTCAGCCACATGAGTGCCAGGCATATACGCGAATGGCTGTTAACGCGAGTGCATTATGTCTGTGCTATCAGCATCACTGCTTTCTCTTCTTCCCTCAAGGTCAATACCTCGTAGCCTCCAGCCGTCACTGCAATGGTGTGCTCCCACTGAGCCGATAGTTTCTTGTCACGGGTAATGACTGTCCAGCCATCTTTCATATGCTTCAGTTTATGGCTGCCCTGATTGATCATCGGTTCAATCGTGAAGGTCATGCCTTCTGCCAACGTCATCCCCATACCGGGTTTGCCATAATGGGTTACTTGCGGCTCTTCGTGCATCTCGCGGCCAATGCCGTGGCCACAATATTCCCGCACCACACTGTAACCGGCTTTTTCAGCCACCTGCTGAACGGCGTGGCCAATGTCGCCTAACGTCGCACCAGGCTTGACCGTCCGAATGCCAGCCCACATTGCCTCGTAGGTGGTCTCAACCAGACGCCGCGCCATCGGCGTAATCTTGCCGATGCAATACATCTTGCTGGAATCAGCGATAAAACCATTTTTCTCCAACGTAATATCGCAGTTGATGATATCGCCGTTGCGTAAAATCTGGCTGGCCTTTGGAATGCCGTGACACACCACATGATTCACTGAGGTATTCAGGCAATAAGGGAAGTCATACTGACCTCGGCTGGCAGGACGGGCCTGCAGCTCGTTTTCAATAAAATCTTCCACCGCCAGGTTGATGTCCATGGTGCTGATGCCTGCCACAACAAACTCATCCAGCATGGCAAATACCTGCGCCAGCAAGCGGCCGGATTCCCGCATCAGCTCGACTTCTTGCGGTGTTTTTGTAATGGCGTTCATCAGCTGGCCTCCTGTCGGGGTCGGGTTTCGGCCTTGAATTCAGACTTCAGGGCTGCCAGTGGCAATTCTGCGCTGGTCAACAGCTTGCGAGTCAGCTGGGCGTAAGTCAGATTCGGATAGAACTCCGCCAGCATACCCATCTTGATCCAGAACTCCGCCTGGGCGTTGATCGACCGCGCCATCAGCGCACTGGCGTCGCGGATTTCTTCGTGCAGCCCGTCCGAGATTTTGACGATCCCCATAACGTTACGTCCTCCTGGCCAGAAGCTGAGATCAGCCTCGACACTACAAAATATATATGAATTGTATATTGATTAGATGCTGGAGATTGTTCGGGTTTGAGGGATGGTGCGTTGTGGGTTGAACTGTATTTACAGTGAACCTGTTGGATTGGTGCAGGAGGTTGCGTGGTAATGGCAGCGGTATTGGACTCCACGCCGGAGCGTGGGAGCCAGACAAAAACAAGTTTCTATCATTGATCTCAGATGGTGCTTCAGCCTATCCGACCCACAAGGCCGAATGAATTGCGTCAGACGTCCGACTGCAGACCTCTGACGCACCAAAAGATTACCCCAACTCTTCCAGCTTTTTCTTCAGTACTTCCATCACCACTTGCGGGTTGACTCCCTTGGCGGCTTTACGGGTCAGGCCAATAAAGGGGCCCATGGCTTTGCCGCGTTTTTCCACCGGCGTGTTGAGGTAGCCTTCCACCAGTTTCGGGTTATCGGCCAGTACTTGCGCCACGATGGCTTCAATCGCGCCGCTGTCGGACACTTGTTTCAGGCCCATGCTGTCGACCAGGGCGTCGACTTGCGCTTCTCCACCGTCACCTGCTGTACCTGCCTCAACCAGTGCATTAAAGACTTCCTTGGCCCCACCGTTGTTGAGGGTGCTGTTTTTGATCAACTGCAGGATGCGACCCAGTTGTGCGGCATTGACAGGCAGTTCGGCAATGCTGATTTCCAGGCGGTTGAGGGTGGCAGAGACGTCGCCCTGTACCCAGTTGGCCGCCAGCTGGTAGTCGTTGACGGCTTGTGCCACGGCTTCAAAGTAGTCGGCCAGTGCCCGGTTGGAAGCGAGTACGGCGGCGTCGTTGGCCGATAAACCGTGCTGTTCGACAAAGCGTTTACGCTTGGCATCGGGCAGTTCAGGCAGGGTGCCTCGGACGGCTTCAATGTAGTCATCATCAATAATGATGGGCAGCAGGTCGGGGCAGGGGAAGTAGCGGTAGTCGTTTTCTACTTCCTTGGAGCGCATGGAGCGAGTCTCGTTTTTGTCGGCGTCGTAGAGGCGGGTTTCCTGGGTGATGGTGCCACCGTCTTCCAGTACGTCCATCTGGCGCTCAATTTCGACGTCGATCGCCCGTTCGACGTTGCGGAAGGAGTTGACGTTTTTGATTTCGGTACGGGTGCCGAATGCTTGTTGGCCTTTCGGCCGCAGGGAGACGTTGCAGTCGCAGCGCATGGATCCCTGGGACAGGTCGCCGTCACAGATGCCGAGGTAGGTGACGATGCTGTGCATTTTTTTGAAGTAGGCGGAGGCTTCTTTGGAGCTGCGTAATTCCGGTTCGGAGACAATTTCTACCAGCGGTGTTCCGGCCCGGTTGAGGTCGATGCCGGACATGCCGCCAAAGCCTTCGTGTACGGATTTACCGGCATCTTCTTCCAGGTGGGCACGGGTGACGTTGATGCGTTTACTGCTACCGTCGTCGAGTTCGATATCGATATGACCCATGCCGACGATCGGGTGGTGCAGCTGGGTGGTCTGGTAGCCTTTGGGTGAATCCGGGTAAAAGTAGTTCTTGCGGTCAAAGACGGAGCGTTTGCCGATGTCGGCGTCGATGGCCAGGCCAAATTTCACCGCCATGCGCAGGGCGGCTTCGTTAAATACCGGTAATACGCCGGGCAGGCCGAGGTCGACGGCGCAAGCCTGGGTATTGGCGTCGGCACCGTAGGCAGTGGATGCGCCGGAGAAAATCTTCGATTGGGTGGCCAGCTGAGCGTGAATCTCAAGGCCGATGACAACTTCCCATTCCATGCTGTGGCTCCTTATACCAGACCGGCTGGCGCTTGCTGATGCCAGTCGGTGACTTGTTGGAATTGATGGCCGAGGTTGAGCAGGCGGCTTTCGTCAAAGTAGTTGCCAATCAGTTGCAGGCCGACCGGCAGGTTGTCGATCTGGCCACAAGGAATTGACATGGCTGGCAGGCCTGCCAGGTTGATGGCGATGGTAAAAATATCTTCGAGGTACATGGCGACGGGATCACTGGTTTTTTCACCGGCTCGAAACGCCGGGCTGGGGGTGGTCGGGCTCATGATGACGTCGACTTGTTTGAAGGCTTCGACAAAGTCATTTTTGATCAGGCGGCGTACCTGCTGGGCTTTTTTGTAGTAGGCGTCGTAGAAACCGGCAGACAGGGCATAGGTGCCAACCATGATGCGGCGTTTGACTTCTTCACCAAAACCTTCGCCGCGTGAACGTTTGAACAGGTCGTTGACGTCTTGCGGATCTTCGCAGCGATGACCAAAGCGCACACCGTCCATGCGAGACAGGTTGGCGGAACATTCAGACGGTGCAATCACGTAGTACACCGGAATCGCCAAATGGGTGTTCGGCAGGCTGATTTCTTTGACGGTAGCGCCCAGTTTTTCGTATTCGGCAATGGCGTTGCGTACTTGCTGTTGCATGGCACTGCTGAGGTCGTCGCGGAAATATTCTTTCGGCAAGCCAATGGTCAGACCGGCAATGCTGTCGTTCAGGTTGGCGGTGTAGTCGGGGACATCTCGCTGCATGGAGGTGGAATCTTTGGGGTCGAATCCGGCCATCACGTTGAGCATCATGGCGGAGTCTTCGGCTGTTCGGGTAATAGTGCCGCCCTGATCGAGGCTGGAGGCGAAGGCAATCATGCCCCAGCGGGAAACCCGGCCGTAGGTTGGCTTGATGCCAGTGACGCCACAAAAAGCCGCTGGCTGGCGAATCGAGCCGCCGGTATCGGTGGCGGTGGCGCCGGGTATCAGGCGGGCAGCGACCGCCGCTGCGGAACCACCGGAAGATCCACCGGGTACGTGTTCCAGATGCCAGGGGTTTTTGACGGCCCCGAAGAACGAGCTTTCGTTGGATGAGCCCATGGCAAATTCATCCATGTTGAGCTTACCCAGGCTCACTGCGCCCGCGCTGTTGAAGTTGGATACCACCGTGGCATTGTAGGGAGCAACAAAGTTACCGAGCATTTTGGAGCCGCAGGTGGTCAGCACGCCATCGGTACAAAAAATATCTTTGTGTGCCATGGGAACACCGCTCCACGGGGTGGCGTTGCCAGCTACACGGGCGGCGTCGGCCGCAGCGGCCTGGGCCAGTGCTTGCTCGGCAGTCACGGTAATAAAGCTGTTATAACGGCTGTCCAGCTGGTGAATGCGATCCAGATAAGCCTGGGTGACTTCGACGCTGGAATATTCGCCTGCGGCCAGGTCGCGGGAAATCTGGGCGATGGTTTTGTTGTGCATGGGGTCTTTGTCCTGTAAATCGTCCTGTGAACCGTCCTGTGACGCTGATCCAGATGTGGAACGTGCCTGAAAACGATCCGGCTATTCAAAAAGGCCGGACGGGATTATGTGCTGCGCTTATTCGACCACACGGGGTACGAGGTAATGGCCACGTTCTGTGGCCGGAGCAATCTGCTGGAAATGCTCGCGCTGGTTTTCTTCGGTTACCTGGTCGGTGCGCAGACGCTGCACTGCATCGAGCGGGTGGGCCATGGGGGCAACATTGCTGGTATCGACAGCGGCTAGCTGGTCGACCAGGCCCAGTATGTTGCTGAGGTTCTTCTGGTATTCGGCGATTTGGGCGTCATCAATTTGCAAACGGCACAATTCGGCAATATTGCGCACTTGATCTTGTTCCAGAGCCATACAGCTTCTCCAGTATCTCTGTCTATTTAAAACGCTCGAGACTAGCACAAATGCGCCTTGCTCTAAATCCCTGCCATTGCTAGAGTTAGCGCACTTTTTTATGCCAGATGCAAACAGGAAACGGCGGGATGTTCAAAGCTCTTAGAGGCATGTTCTCCAGCGATCTGTCGATCGACCTGGGGACAGCAAATACCCTGATTTACATGCGCGACAAGGGTATTGTTCTTAACGAACCATCGGTCGTTGCCATTCGTCTCCAGGGACACCAGAAGAGTGTTGCTGCGGTCGGGATGGAAGCCAAGCGAATGCTGGGCCGTACTCCGGCTAATATACAGGCCATTCGGCCAATGAAGGACGGTGTGATTGCCGACTTCGAAGTTACCGAAAAAATGCTGCAGTATTTTATCAAGCGGGTGCATGAGTCCAGCTTTATGCCGCCTAGCCCGCGGGTTGTGGTGTGTGTGCCGTATCAGGCCACCAAGGTTGAGCGGCGGGCGATTCGTGAATCGGTACTGAATGCCGGGGCCAGCAAGGTTTATCTTATTCATGAACCGATGGCAGCGGCCATCGGGGCTGGTTTACCGGTTGATGAAGCCCGTGGCTCGATGGTGGTGGATGTCGGTGGTGGTACCACAGAAATTGCCATTATCTCGTTGAGCGGTGTGGTATACGCCGAGTCTGTGAAGATTGGTGGTGACCGTTTTGATGAATCCATCGTCGCCTATGTACGTCGACATTACGGCAGCCTGATTGGTGAAGCCACGGCTGAACGCATCAAGCAGGAAATCGGTACCGCTTATCCCGGCGCTGAAATTCGTGAGATTGATGTGCGTGGTCGTAATCTGGCGGAAGGCATTCCGCGCAGTTTTACGCTGAATTCCAACGAGATTCTGGAAGCCTTGCAAGAGTCGCTGGCGGCTATTGTGCAGGCGGTCAAGAGTGCTCTGGAGCAAGCGCCACCAGAACTGGCTTCCGATGTGGCGGAACGCGGCATGGTGTTGACCGGTGGTGGTGCCTTGCTGCGCGATCTCGACAAGTTGCTGAGCGAGGAAACCGGCTTGCCGGTGCTGGTCGCGGATGATCCGCTGACGTGTGTGGCGCGTGGAGGCGGTCGTTTCCTTGAAACAGCGTCGGAACAAGCGCTGGATATACTGTCTCAGGAATAATTCGGGTAAAAAGATTACTCCGTCACCTGCTCAGGCGGGCGGAGTGTTCTTGTCCTTTTTTATTACTTTTACAGATTGCCTAGTCGTTCGGGAGTCGGGTTATCAGACCGCAATTTCAGATGCCCCCGTATCAGGGCCAACGCACCTTGTTGGTCTGCTTGCTAGCGCTTGCCCTGATGTGGGCGGATCAACGCTATGCCGTATTCCAGTCTTTGCGTTATGTCGCCGGATACGCCCTGTATCCTGCCCAACAGCTCGCTATCCTGCCGTCTTCGCTGGCCAACTGGATGGACGAGTCCACCACTTCGCGGCGGGATCTGCTGGATCAGAACAAGCAGCTTTCTGCACGTAATCTGGTGCTTGAATTAAAAGCCCAACGGCTTGCCTCGCTGGAAGCGGAGAACATTGAGCTGCGGGAGTTGCTCAGTGCCTCTGAACAGGTCGACGACAAGGTGCTGGTGACCACGGTGATGGCCGTGGATCCTGATCCCTATACCCAGCAAATCCTGATTAACAAGGGCGGCGATGACGGCGTCTTTATTGGCCAGCCGGTACTGGATGCCTATGGTCTGTTGGGGCAGGTAGTGGATGTGCTTCCTCATACGTCTCGCGTGATGATGATTGCCGATTCCAACCATGCCATTCCGGTGCAAATCAATCGTAACGGTGTCCGTGCAATAGCGACGGGTACCGGTGCGCTGGATCGGCTTGAGCTGATTTATGTGCCTAATACCGCAGATATCAAAGTGGGAGATTTGCTGGTCAGCTCCGGTCTTGGAGGTCGTTACCCCCGTGGTTATCCGGTTGCGACGGTAGAGCAAGTGGAGCATCAGGCTGGGCAGTTGTTTGCCAGTGTGACCGCTACTCCGAGTGCCCGGATGGATCGTAGTCGATTATTGCTCCTGGTGTTCAGCCAGGGAGCGGGCAAGGTGCCTTCGGACGAATTGTGGAGGAATGACCGGTGACGTCTATTCAGTCGTTTGTTATCGGTATGCTTTCGCTGTTTCTGGGGTTTGTGCTGGAGCACCTGCCGCTGCCGGATTTGCTGAGCTGGTTCCAGCCGTTGTGGATACTGGTGATTATCACCTTGCTGGTGTTTCAGTCCCCGCAAACGTTTGGTTTGTGGCTGGCAATTCCTGCCGGACTAATGATGGATGCCGAGCAGGGAGCCTTGTTGGGAACCCACGTCTTCACCTTGTCGATTCATATTTTTCTGGTGCAGTTTTTTTTCCGCCGCATAGAAGTTTTTAACCTGTTCCAGCAAATGGCGGTGGTGTTGGTGCTGGCGTTGTTGCATCAGCTGCTCAGTTTCTGGCTGGCGCAAGTGATGCTCGATTTCCCGCACCCGGTGAATATGTGGGGGCCTGCCTTCAGTTCGATGTTTGTCTGGCCCTGGGTCTTTGCCCTGACACGACTGACCTTGCGGCGGATTTCGGCATGATAGTACTGGCTTCGGCTTCTCCGCGCCGTCAGGAATTACTGCGCCAGATCGGTGTGCCGCATCGGGTAGCGCCAGCAAATATTGATGAAACCCCTGTTGCCAATGAAGATCCCAGTGAGTACGTCGTGCGGATGGCGGAGACGAAAGCCCGTGCCGTCGCCGCGCAGTTGGATGCGGTGGCGACAGTGCTGGCTGCCGATACCAGTGTGATTATGGACGGGTGTATTCTGGGCAAACCGGAAAATCCTGAGCATCATCGCGCCATGCTGCAGCAGCTGTCGGGTAATACCCAGCAGGTGTTGTCGGCGATTGCGGTGGTGAGCGGCTCGCGCTGCGATACTCAGGTGGTGATGACCCATGTGACGTTTCGCCAATTGGATGACGGGCTGATCAGTCGGTATCTTGCCTGCGGGGAAGGTGATGACAAGGCCGGTGGCTATGGCATTCAGGGCAAAGGAGCGGTTCTGGTGGCTTCCATCCATGGCAGTTACAGCAATGTGGTGGGCCTGCCGCTGGCAGAAACAGCCCTCTTGCTTGAACAACATGGCATATCATACTGGCAGTCTTGACGAGCGTGCCGCGAATGGCAGCCTGACGGCCCTGGAGTCCGGCTGACCTTGGTTTGCTGCGCCATTAGTGACCCGCCAATACAATAAAAGGATCCGGTAATGAACGCAGAAATCTTGATGAATATTACACCCACCGAGACACGGGTTGCGGTGGTGGAAAACGGTGTGTTGCAGGAGATTGTCATTGAGCGCACCAATCACCGCGGCCTGGTCGGCAATATCTACAAGGGGAAGGTGGTTCGGGTGTTGCCGGGTATGCAGGCTGCGTTTGTGAATATTGGCCTCGAGCGGGCGGCGTTTATTCATGCTGCGGAGCTGGGTCATCCGGATAGCCAGACGCCGATCAACCAGTTATTACACGAAGGCCAGTCACTGGTGGTTCAGGTGACCAAAGACCCTATCGGCACCAAGGGTGCGCGGCTGACCACTCAACTGACCATTCCATCCCGTTATCTGGTGTATATGCCCGGCGCGGATCATGTGGGTGTTTCCCAACGCATTGATGACGGTGGCGAACGCGATCGTCTCAAACAGATGGTGCAGGATTGCATGGAAGCAGAAGGCCTGACCGGAGAGGCCGGGTTTATTTTGCGTACGGCGGCGGAAGGGGTGGGCGAAGAAGAAATACTGGCTGACACCCGTTATTTGCGCCGCTTGTGGCGCAAGCTGGAAGAACGCATCAGCGAGTACTCGTCTCCGGCAGTGGTCTACGATGAGCTACCCTTGTATCTGCGCACCTTGCGAGACTACGCGCGCCCGGAAGTGGACAAGATTCTGGTGGATTCTCGCGAGACCTTTGAAAAAATCCTGCAGTTTTCTCAGCAATATGTGCCGGAAATTGAAGATCACCTGAACTACTACGCCGGGCCTAGACCGGTGTTTGAATTGTACAGCGTTGAAGATGAAATCCAGCGCGCACTGGAACGCAAGGTGCCGCTCAAGAGTGGTGGCTATCTGGTCATCGACCAAACTGAAGCCATGACCACCATTGACGTCAACACCGGTGGTTTTGTTGGCAGACGTAACCTTGAAGAAACCATCTACAAGACCAACCTGGAAGCCGCCAACGCCATTGGGCGACAGCTGCGGCTGCGTAATCTGGGTGGCATTATTATTCTCGATTTTATCGACATGACTGATCCAGAACATCAGCGGCAGGTATTGCGGATGCTGGAAAAGGCACTGGAAAAAGACCACGCTAAAACCAAGATCAGTGGTGTGTCGGAGCTGGGTCTGGTGGAGATGACCCGCAAGCGTATCCGTGAAAGTCTCGAACAGATGCTGATGGAACCGTGCAAGGCCTGTGATGGCCGAGGCTCGGTAAAAACGCCCGAGACGGTGTGCTACGAAATTTTTCGGGAAATCTTGCGGGAAGACCGTGCCTATGGTGCCGGAACCTATCTGGTACTGGCCAGCCAGCCAGTACTTGATCGGTTGCAAGACGAAGACAGCGACGGGCTGGCAGATTTGGAAGCATTTATTGGCAAAACCATTAAACTGCAGGTCGAATCCCTGTACGCACAGGATTACTACGACATCATTTTGCAATAACTTTTTCAATAGGAATCGGCATGAGGTTTCTCGGTGCCTGCTGGACGCAGCTCTGGATAACACTGGTTGTTGGACTGGTGATGACGGCGCTCTATACCAGCGCCGGGCGCCAGTTAATCCCGCTGGTGGAGACCTGGCAGCCGGATCTGGAGCAGCAGCTTGCCCGGCAGCTCGGCCAGCCTGTCACCATTGGCCAGATGGAAGGCGACTGGCGTTATTTATCGCCGATTCTGCGGCTGCGTGACATCATCGTGGGCGTGGCACCAGATCAAGTGTACTTGCAGCGCGTCGAGCTAGAGCTGGACGTCAGCGCCAGCGCGTTTTATCAGCTCCCGGTGTTCAAGCGTATCGAAGTCGAAGGGCTGGAACTATCGTTACGGCGCCATCAACAGCAGTGGTTTATTGGCCAGAACTGGATGCTGCCATGGCAAGAAGGCGACTCTGGCGACGTTGCAGAGCCCACAAACTCAAGCCAGCCCCAGACGCTTGGCCCTCGCCAGCCGGAACAACGGCCGCTGTGGGCAAGGTTGCTGGAATTACAGCAGCGGATGGAAATCACCGACTCTCATATTCAGGTGCTCAACGACAATGGCAAAACCGATCGTTTACTGATCAAACAGCTGTTGTGGCGTCATCAGGGGGGCAGCCAATCCATACGTGGCAATCTGGCTTGGGGGCGAGAGCAGCTGGCCGATATCTCGCTGAATGCCGTATTGGATGGCCAGATCTGGCCCTGGAGCGAGCAGAGCGGGGAGGTGTTCGCCTACGTTGAGCCACAAAGCTGGACACGCTGGATTCCAGATGATCTGCCACTGGGGCTGACATTTGACAATCTCGATGCGGGTGCCGAAATCTGGTTGAAAATCCGTAAGGGCGACCTGTATCAGGTCTACGCCGATCTTAATCTTGAACAGCTGGATCTGACCACTCGCGAGCAGCCGCTGAGTCTGACCGAAGGCCGCATCCAGCTGGGCGGCGAACATAATGGCGATGACTGGCATATGCGCATCATGCCTGCGCTGGGTGACACGATCCCTTTTCATGACTTTACCATCAGTGCCATCAGCCTGCCGGATCAGCGTGGCTGGCAACTGGGGTTAGCGCAGCTGGAGATCAATCAGGCGCTTGACTATCTGTTAGGGCATGGCCTGCTGCCGGATCCTTTTGATCGCTATCTGAGTCATATCCAGCCTGGCGGTCAGGCGCAGGATGTTCGTATCTCCTTTTTGCCAGGGGCAACCGACACGGTAGATGTACGGGCGGATTTACGTGGTGTGCACGGCACTACCTATAAGGGCATTCCCGGAGTACAGGGCCTGAATGGCCAGTTGCATTTGCAGCCTCGGATTGGGCGTATCAACTTCAAGGACCAGGCAGTAACGGTCGATTTACAAGGCGTTTATCAGCAACCGTGGCAGATGGATGCGGTTTCTGGTGCGTTGCATTGGCGTATCCAGCCGGACGAATCCCGTATCTGGCTCACTGACATGCGGGGACGCTGGCAACACTTGCAGTTGCGCAGTGAACTGTCCATGACCTTGCCATCCCGCGCTTCGGGGCGGGACAGCAGTTTCAGCTTGTTGCTGGGATTACCCGCTGCCAGTATGGCGGATCGTAGTCGCTTGCTGCCTGATTTGCTGGAGCCCGAAGTCCGACAGTGGCTGGATACCGCCTTGTTGGCGGGTTCTTTCTCCAATGGCGCCTTTTTACTGAATGGTGTGCTGGAAGAAGGTCGCCCAAACAACAGCCTGACCACTCAGCTGTACATGGATATCAAACAAGGCGAACTGGAATACCTCAAAGGCTGGCCGTTGATGCGTAACGTGACGGGCCGGATTTTACTGGATACACCGTCGGTGGATGCCTGGGTCGATGGCGCTGATACGCTGGGTGGACATATCGCTCCGCAAGGCGGCCACATCCGTTTACGTAGCACGCCGGATAAGCCAACCCGCTTGTTTATCGATGGTCAGCTGACTGGAGAAAGTGGCGAAGCGCTGCGCTATTTTACTGAAACGCCGTTGCAAGATATGGTCGGTCATGCTTTTGACCACTGGCAAGGACAGGGCAGCCTGAACGCCAAGATGAGTCTGGAAATGGCATTGGGCAGCTCTGATGATAATCCGCTGGTGCGTATTGCCGCGCAGCTGGACAATAACCGGCTGCGTCTGGATGACCTGAATCTGGATATCTCGTCGTTGACTGGCTCGCTGATCTACGATTCGGTCGCCGGTTTATCATCGACGGATCTGCAGGGTGAGGTAATGGGCGGCAAGGTGACTGCGGTGATGACATCCACCACGATGGCCAACGGTTTCACCACCCGTCTCCGTGCAGATGGTCGGGCGACACTGGCTGCATTCAAGCAATGGATGCCGATGTTTTTGCTCGATCCGATATCCGGTGAATTGGGCTACCGGGCGACACTGGATCTGAATACCGTCTCCAGTGATGTACGTTTTGCCCTGGATACGACACTGGATGGCACCCGGATTGATTATCCGGCCCCACTAGGCAAAGCGGCAGACGACGCGACACATCCCTTGTATATCACCGTTCGGCCTGGCCGCGAAACCCGCATCACTATGAACTATGACGACCGTATTCGTGGTGTGTTTGCACTGGATAATCAGGGGCTCAATCGTGGTCAGGTGTACCTGGGTAACAGCGAACCGTTTTTGCCCAGCGACGCCGGGGTCGAGATTCGTGGCCAACTTGATACGCCAGTCAAGGCCGAAGAATGGTGGGCCATGTGGTTACGACTGCAGCCGTTGGTTGCCGCCGAAACAAGCGTGAACACCAAGTCAGGTAGCGCCACAGCAACAGGTACTGGCAGTAGCGGAGCCACTACCGCTAATCCGTTACGACTGGTGGATCTGACCTTTACCCGGCTCGATGCCTGGACACTGGCAACCGGGCAGACCCATGTGGTGGCAGGTCAGAACTGGGGTGAGTGGCAAACACATATTGATAGTGATCTGATCAGCGGTGATGTGGTGCTGGGTGCCGGTTCAGAACCCGTGGCCATTGCTCTGGATTATCTGCATTTGCCGCAAACCGATGAGGTCGTTGAAGAGCCCGATGCCCGAGGATTATTATTGGGCGAAACCCCAGCCAATAAGCAGCTGGAAACAGTGCTTGCCAACGATGCACTGAAGGATCTGGTGCCCGCCGAGCTATTACCAATGGATATTAATATTGCTGAATTTATTGTCGGCAGTCGTAATTTTGGCCGTTGGTCATTGAGTAGTCGAGCCGTGGAAAATGGGCTGGCACTGACAATAAACGATAGTGATATGAAGGGGTTGCATTTCAGCGGTGATATTCGCTGGTTGTTGGAAAATGATGGTCATCACACCTATATCGATAGGCTGCAAGTGCGCGGCAAGGATCTCGGCAAGGTTCAAAAAGCCTTCCGTCAGGAACCCATTATTGAAGGCAAGGAGTTGTCATCGTCGATGAGTTTGAGTTGGCGGGGTTCTCCATTGGCATTTAACCCCATGAGCTTGAATGGTCTGGCGACCTTGCGAATTAATGATGGCGTTTGGAAAACCGAAGGCACCGGGGCACTCAAGGCGTTTGGTATCCTGAACTTCAATTCCATCACCCGTCGATTACAGTTGGATTTTACCGATCTGTATCAGTCTGGACTGGCGTTTGATGTGATGAAAGCCAAAGCCAGTATTCTGCAGGGTAAATTGACCTTTTCCGAGCCACTGGTGGTGGATGGCCCTGGGGCCAAATTTCTGATGTCTGGCAGTACCGATCTGGTCGCCGAGACGCTGGATATGAAACTGGCGGTGACTTTTCCCGTAACCGGCTCTTTGCCACTGGTGGCCATCTTGGCGGGTTTTGCCGCGCCAGTTGCCGGGGCGATTTATGTTACGGAAAAGCTGATTGGTGATGAACTGGAAAAGTTTACCAGCGCCAGTTATGACGTTACCGGGCGCTGGAGCGCACCTAAAATGCAAATTCGCCAGGCTTTTGATAATGAAGTCGATGGCAAGAAAAGCCGCAGTTTCAAACAGCGTTTTCTGAGTATTTTTGGACTGGAGGAATCCCGATGACCAAGGTCGCAGCAATTCAGATGAACAGTCTGGCAGAACCGGAAGACAATTTTCTTCAGGCCGTGGCGTTATTGCGGCAAGCTCGGGATCAGGGGGCGGTATTGGCGCTACTGCCAGAGATGTTTCTCAGCATGGACGGTAAGCGTTATCAGGATTTGGCTCGGGATCTGAGCTGGGTAGATCGTCTCGGTGACGTGGCCCGTGATCTCGGACTTTGGCTGGTGGCCGGAGCGGTGCCACAGCCAGCCCCCGATCCGGCTGAACCCAGAGTGCGTTCGGCCTGTTTGGTGTTTGATGATCAGGGTGAACTGGTGGCGCGTTACGACAAAGTACACCTGTTTGATGTCGCGGTAGGGGATTCCCAGGGACAGTATCGTGAGTCGGAGCGTTTTTGCCCTGGCGATGCGGTGGTGGTGGTCGATACACCCGCAGGCCGCCTTGGGCTGAGTATCTGCTATGACCTGAGGTTTGCCGAGTTATACCGGCTGCTGCGAGAGCAGGGGGCAGAATTATTGGCTGTGCCAGCAGCTTTTACCTGGAAAACCGGAGCGGCGCATTGGGAAATATTACTGCGCGCCCGTGCTATTGAGCAGCAATGTTATCTGCTTGCTGCAGACCAGTGTGGTTGGCATGACAGCAGGCGTCAGACCTGGGGACACAGCCAGATTATTGACCCTTGGGGAACAACGCTCGCGCAACTGGAGCATGAGCCCGGTGTGGTTTGCAGTAATATTGATCTGGCCGAATTGCAGCACTTGCGGCAGAACATGCCGGTGGTTGAGCATCGGCGCTTCTGATCAGGCTTCTGACTGTTGCCGATACTGACTGGGAGATAACCCGGTCTGGCGGCGAAAAAAACGGGTGAAATAGGCCGGATCCTGAAAGCCCAGCTGGTAAGCAATCGCACTGACAGGTTGAACGGTATAACTGAGGCTGCGGCAAGCTTCCAGCGTCAGACGTTCGTGAATCAGGCTCAGCGCTGTCCGGTGCAATTGCTGTTTGCACAAACTGTTCAGGTGTGGAGCGCTGATTCCCAGCTCATCGGCGTAACTGGCGGTCGTTCTCTGGCGGGCATAGTCCCGATTGATGAGACAGGTAAAGTCGGTCAGATAGCGGGTTTCTCTACACCATCCCGGTGTCTGCTTTACCGCTTGTTGATAATGCTGGCGTGCCAGTACGGTGGTAATCAGTTGGAGCCAGCTTTTTAAGGCATCGCCACGTTGTGCATCAGCAGTGGCGTGGTATTCCTCCAGTAGGCCATGCATATGGCTGGCGATTTTTTCGCAGGCGCTGGCATCATCCACTCGCTGGGTGATACGCCAGGTAGCTGACTTGTCCAGTTGCTCCATCAGCGAGTGGCTCAGCGACAACACAAATCCCTCGACGTCTTCTGACCACAAAAAATCGTGAATACACAGCGCTGCAATGACGATCACCGTCGGAGCTTCTGCGGTAAACGACCCACCGTCGATATTGGCTTCCCCTGAGCCACGCGTCAGGCAAAACAGTTGCGTCAGTCCCTGATGTCGATGTGGCCGAATGGTGAATTGATGCTGACGACTGCGCAGACTGAGCGTTTCGCAATGCAACAAATCAGGCGTAAAGCCGCTGCTGTTATCGCCATACTGGTGGACTGTCGGAACCTGGTGGTGGTTTGTCGGTTGCATAGGCCGTTGTGGTTACTTTTGTGGTTGCCCTGGTGGCTGCTCTGTCCCGTTTGGATACATTGGCTGCTGGCGGCTGATTGATCTGTATCAGGAAAATATCAGGCAATACCATGATCTTCGAAATGTACAAGTAAGAGTGGCTTATTTCCATGTTTTATTGCTAGGCATTGATTAAAACTGCAACCAGCTGATTCACCGGATCATCAATAATAATTCCTGGTAACGGATTGGAGGTTGCAGTCATGAACTGGCAACAACACGAATACGACGCTATTCCGGGCACTTATGTGTTCGACGGCAAACGCTCTCATTCTGGCTACAACCTGAACCGGATGGCGTTTTCTTTTAACCAGAAAGTCAATCGGGATGAGTTTTCTGCCGATATGGACGCCTATTGCCGTAAATACCGGCTCTCTGACGAGCAGCGTGAAGCGGTACTGGCGGGTGATTTTCTCACCCTGATGCGGCTGGGGGGCAATGTCTATTACCTGGCCAAGATCGCGGTATTCCACGGTTTGACGGTGCAGGATGCCGGAGCCGCTTTTCACGGTATTTCGACCGACGAATTCAAGCAAATGCTGCTGAATAATGCCGCAGGATTTGAAGAAAAACTGAATCAAGAAGGAGGGTTCTGGCATGGCTAAGATCATCGGTGGTATCACCACGTCTCATATTCCGGCGATTGGCAACGCCATGGCCAACAAACAGGAAAACGATCCCTACTGGCAGCGCTTTTTTGCCGGTTATGAACCGGTCAAACAGTGGCTGGCAGAAGTGAAGCCCGATCTGGCCATTATTGTGTATAACGATCATGGTCTGAATTTTTTCCTCAATCAGGTGCCGACCTTTGCCATGGGCTGTGCCGACGAATATCGTAATGCCGATGAAGGCTGGGGTATTCCTGAAATGCCGTCGTTCAAAGGCGATGCGCCTTTTTCCTGGCATGTGGCCGAGAGCCTGATCAATCAGGGCGTGGATATGTGTACCTGTCAGGAAATGCTGGTTGACCATGGCTTTACTGTACCGATGGCCCTGATGTGGAGACATTTGCCCGAGTGGCCAGTCAAGACGCTGCCTTTTGCTGTCAACACGGTTCAGCATCCACTGACCAGTGCCAAGCGCTGTTACGAGGTTGGCAAGGCGCTACGTACGGCGGTGGAATCCTATCCCGAAGATATGAAAGTCGTGATTATCGGTACTGGCGGGTTGTCGCACCAGTTACAAGGGGAGCGTTCCGGGCTGATCGATGTTGAATACGACATCCAGTGCATGGATGCCATTGTGAATAACCCTGAATGGATGTGTAGCCAGAGCAACACCGAAATCATGGAAAAAGCCGGTACTGAAGGCATCGAAGTGATTATGTGGATGGTGATGCGGGGCGCTTTGAGCGACAAGGTCAATGTACTGCACAAGCACTATCATGCGCCGATTTCCAACACCGGAGCCGGGGTACTGTTGCTGACTAATAGCGAAGAGTAATAACGAAGACTAACGGCTGTGGGGGCCTGGCAGGGCTTGTTGTCATTGCAAAAAAACTGCTGGCAACAGCCCGGAAACATGGGTTGTGAAAAGACATCTAAGTCAATTTTTTGAATCACATCGAGTTATAGAGCTGTGGCGGTGCTTAGCACCGCCGCAGATGCTTAACGGGATGCTTCGACGATACGTTGCATATCGGTCATGTAACCACGCAGTTCCTGGCCAACCCATTCAACCGGGTGGTTGCGGATCAGTTCATTCACTTCAATCAGGCGTGCGTTATCAACCGAGTTGGTTTTCAGGTTCAGACCTTTACCAATCACGTCGGTGCTGATATGCGGCATGAACTTCTCGCGCAGCAGAGGCACGGCAGCGTGAGAGAACAGGTAGTTACCGTATTCGGCGGTGTCAGAAATCACCACGTTCATTTCGTACAGTTTGCGACGGGCGATGGTGTTGGCGATCAGTGGCGTTTCGTGCAGCGACTCGTAGTAAGCAGACTCTTCAACGATGCCGGATTCAACCATGGTTTCGAACGCCAGTTCAACACCGGCCTTGATCATGGCAACCAGCATGATGCCGTGATCAAAGTATTCCTGTTCGTTGATTTCAACATCCGAAGCCGGAGCTTTTTCAAAGCCGGTTTCTGCGGTTTCTTCACGCCAGGTCAGCAGGTTTTTGTCATTGTTGGCCCAGTCTTCCATCATGGTGCGGGAGAACTCGCCAGAGATAATGTCGTCCTGGTGCTTGCGGAACAATGGACGCATCAGTTCTTTCAGGTCTTCCGCCATGTCGAAGGCTTCGATTTTGGCTGGATTGGACAGACGATCCATCATGTTGGTGATGCCACCGTACTTCAGTGCTTCGGTGGTGGTTTCCCAACCGTATTGGATCAACTTGGCGGCGTAACCTTCGTCTATGCCATCTTCAACCATTTTCTCGAAGCCCAGAACCGCACCAGTTTGCAGCATGCCGCAGAGAATGGTTTGTTCGCCCATCAGGTCGGATTTTACTTCAGCAACGAAAGACGATTCCAGACAGCCTGCGCGGTGGCCGCCAGTACCCGCTGCCCAGGCCTTGGCGATTTCCAGGCCGTCGCCATTCGGATCATTTTCAGGATGAACCGCGAGCAGTGTCGGAACACCAAAACCACGCTTGTATTCTTCACGTACTTCCGATCCTGGGCACTTGGGTGCAACCATCACAACGGTCAGGTCTTCACGGATCTGCATGCCTTCTTCAACAATGTTGAAACCGTGGGAGTAGCCCAGGGTGGCACCTTGTTTCATTAGTGGCATAACTGTAGAGACAACGGCGGTATGCTGTTTGTCTGGCGTCAGGTTCATAACCAGATCCGCAGAGGGAACCAGTTCTTCATAAGTGCCAACCGTGAAACCGTTGTCGGTGGCGTTTTTCCAGGATTGGCGTTTTTCCGCAATGGCTTCTGCCCGCAGGGTGTAGGAAACATCCAGGCCGGAGTCGCGCATGTTCAGACCCTGGTTCAGACCCTGGGCACCACAACCGATAATGACAATTTTCTTGCCTTTCAGGTAATCGGCTTCGGATTCGAATTCTTCACGATCCATAAAGCGACAACGGCCCAGTTGATCCAGCTTTTCACGCAGGTTCAGGGTATTGAAGTAGTTATTGCCCATGTTTGTTTTCCTCATTGCGGGGTGATACAGAATGTCGATGGGCAGCATGGTAGGGGAATGCTGGTGTTGCGTAAAATGCTATATTTGCGTTGTAGTGTTGCGTTTTTTGCAATGAACGGGTGGTGATCGTTTCGATAGTGGCCAGTGATTTTTTTGATCAGGTGATTTTTTATGGATTACAAAGACTTGCAGTCTTTTATCAGTCTGGCATCAATGCTTCACCTGGGGCGAGCTGCTGAGCAGTTACATATGAGTCCATCGACGCTCAGTCGCAGGCTGGCGCGAATGGAGCAGGAAGTGGGGGCGCCATTGATTAGTCGTGACAGAGCGCCGCTGTCTCTGACCACTGCTGGCGAACGCTTTCGCCAGCACGCCGAGCAAACCCTGTTCGCCTGGCAAACATTGCGACATGAGGTCAATACCGGGGTGAGTGACTTGTCCGGCCGATTGACGCTGTTTTGTTCGGTGACGGCCAGTTTTACGGTTTTGCCGGATTTGCTGTCGCGATTTCGGGAGCGTTATCCCTGCATTGATCTGAATATTCTCACCGGTGATGCCGCAGAATCGATTCCCCGTCTGAGTTCGGGGGATGCTGATATTGTCGTGGCCGCCCGTCCGGAAACTCTGGATGGCGGTTTGTCATTTCGGGCACTGACGTCCAGTCCATTGCTGTTTATTGCGCCGAGAAACGTTGCCATCATTCCCGAACTGACACAATCGGAACCCGATTGGCAAACAGTCCCCATGGTGCTGTCGACCAGTGGGCTGGCACGTTCTCGTGTTGATCAGTGGTTTGCGGCTAAATCGATACAGCCACATATATATGCGCAGGTTTCCGGCAGTGAGGCGATTGTCAGTATGGTGGCGCTGGGCGTCGGGGTGGGGGTGGTGCCAGAGCTGGTACTGCGTCATAGTCCTATGTCGTCACGGGTGAGGGTCTTGGCGGTACAGCCTGAACTGGAGTCCTTTTTGATTGGCCTGTGTTCACACGCGCATTGCTTGAACGATCCGCTGATTCAGGCACTCTGGAAGACAGCCTTTGACGGATAACGCATAATAGCGGCCGTCAGGCCGTGCTCGGAGCGGCCTTATACCCATAAGACGGCAGATACCTTTCGGCGGCGCACGTATTTAACAGCGCTGCCAGTGCATGATAAGGCCATTGAATGAAACCAGTTCAGCAACACCCAAATGAAGAAGAATCAGTAACCGAATGCAACAGCAAAGACGGTGATCCCCAACGCCATACTGGCTGGGCCGGCAGCAGGGGTATTTATTTGTTGCCCAATCTGTTCACGACTGCAGCACTGTTTTCCGGATTTTATGCCATCACCGCGAGTATGAATGGGCATTTTGAAAAAGCTGCTGTGGCCATTTTTATTGCCATGATTCTGGATGGACTAGACGGTCGTGTCGCGCGAATGACCAATACCCAAAGTGATTTTGGGGCTGAATACGATAGTCTGTCCGACATGGTGTCGTTTGGTATGGCACCAGCACTGGTCGCCTTCAGTTGGGCGTTACAAGATCTGGGCAAGATCGGTTGGGTGGCAGCCTTTGTTTATGTTGCCGGAGCGGCCTTGCGTCTGGCTCGGTTTAATACGCAATTGGCAGTGGCAGACAAGAATTTTTTCACCGGACTAGCTAGCCCGTCGGCCGCTGCTGTTGTTGCCGGAACGGTGTGGATGTTTTCTGATGCCGGAGTCAGTGGTCAATCAGTGGCCTGGTTGATGGCTGTGCTGGTGCCCGTATCGGGTCTGCTGATGGTCAGTAATATTCGTTATCACAGCTTCAAGGGACTGGATCTGAAAGGTAAGGTACCTTTTGTGGCATTGCTGGCGGTGGTACTGGTGTTTGTCGTGGTGTCTATCGATCCGGCCAAGGTGCTGTTGCTGGTTTTTGTTGGTTATGCGCTGTCTGGCCCGGCATTTGAAATATGGGATCGACTGAAAAAGCGTAAGAATTAGCCGAACTCTGCGACTACCCTGTGTCAATGATTCAATTCTGTTTATCAGGGAGTCGCAGTAATGCTTATATTCAAACCCCGACGTAGCGATCCAAAGCCTTCGGAAATTACCCCTAAAGACACCTATCTTAACCGTCGTTCATTTATGGGAGCGTCGATTGGTACTGCGCTGGGTGTCTCTGCAGTCGTGACGGCAGCGACGATGAGTTTGCCAGCACTGGCATTAGCAACTCGAAAAGAGCCAGCGCTGGCTGGCCCCGATTGGCTCAAGCAGCAAATCTCCAGTGCCAGGGAAACCGCCTACGGTGCGGATGACATCCCCGCACCTTATAGTGCAATCACCAATTACAATAATTTTTATGAATTTGGTTACGACAAGGATGATCCTGCTCGATATGCCAACAAGCTGACAACAGACCTTTGGTCGGTAGAGATTGCCGGAGCTTGTGAAAACCCTGGCCGCTTGTCGCTGGAAGATCTGCTTAAAGGCATTGATCTCGAAGAACGTATTTATCGATTACGCTGTGTTGAAGCCTGGTCCATGGTGATTCCCTGGATTGGTTTTCCATTGGCTGAGCTGATTAAACGCTGCAAGCCCTTGTCCAATGCCAAGTATGTTCAGTTTCAAACCCTCGAAGATCCAAAGCAATTCCCCGAACAGCGCAGTCGCTTCTCGACAATCGACTGGCCCTATCAGGAAGCCCTGCGTATGGATGAGGCCATGCATCCGTTAACTATTTTAGCCGTGGGGCTTTATGGGGAAGTTCTGCCAAATCAGAACGGTGCGCCATTACGTCTGGTCGTGCCATGGAAATACGGCTTTAAAAGTATTAAATCGATTGTATCGCTACGCTTTAGCGAGACTCAGCCCACTACGACCTGGAGTGCCCTGGCTCCCAAAGAATACGGCTTTTATGCCAACGTGAATCCCGATGTCGATCATCCACGCTGGAGTCAGGCTCGTGAACGCCGGCTGCCCTCCGGCCTGTTGTCTGCCAATCGTGTCGAAACCCGGATGTTCAACGGCTATGCTGACGAAGTATCCAGTTTATACAAGGATATGGATTTACACCGGTTCTATTAAGGGGGAGATAGCGTGATGGCGTTATCAACAAAAGCCTGGCGTGGCTGGCTGGTGCTAACCGCAGGTTTGTTACCTTTGATCTATCTGGGGTGGCAGATTATCCGGCTACAGTCGGGGGAATGGGATGTACTAGGGCCGGAGCCGGGTAGGGCGATTGTCTTTTTTACCGGCAGTTGGGCATTTAACCTGCTGCTTGCAGGCCTT